>NZ_JBIBVN010000001.1:0-72608 GCF_043080425.1 Streptomyces sp. NPDC015032
CCACCCATTCTTCCTTTCCAGCGGCGCAAGCAACGTGGACAGGTAGTCCAACGCCCGCTCACGTGGCTCCGACCGGCCAAAACGTCCCGCAAACCGGGCATGAAGCCCAGCTATCCCATCCGACCAGTCCTCGATCTGCGCGACCGTCAGCGATTCATCACACAGCCAGCCCAACGACCAAGACGACGGCCCGTCACGCCACATGCGGTTGCAGTATTAGGCGGCGGCTTCGTCGTCGCTGGCCGGGTCGTCGGCTTCCTCGGCCTCCGGCTCGCCCGCCTCCTCGTCGGTGCCGGGCTCCTGCTTGATCTCCGGCTCGCTGCCGGACGTGATCGCGGCGCGGGGCTTCTTCTTCGAAGGGTCGTAGGGCTCCTCGTCCACGACCGACTGCTCAATGGGCGTGAGCGGGTACCCGAGGGACGCGAGCACCTGGAACCACCGGCCGGTGGGCTTCCGCGTCCACGGGGCGTGCTGGCTGTCCGTCCGCCATGCCGACCGGTTCGCGCACTTCTCCCGGACGGCGGCGATGGCGGCGAACTGGAGCTGAGGGGCCCGGCGCTGGTCCTTGGCGACGTGCCCGGCAAAGCTGCCCCGGCCCTTGGCCTGCTCGGCGTTCAGCCCCAGGAATCCGGCCAGGATCTCCGTGGTGCCCTCCTTGTTCAGGTCGTCGGAGATACCCCAACTGCCATTCAGCAGAGCATTATTGACATGCCCGATCAGGGTGTTGGTGATGTTCTTCGGGAGGTTGCGCCGCTTGATCAGGTCCGTGATCCACTTCCGGCGCAGGGCCTCGGCCGCGTCCCAGTCGATGTTCCCCTTCTTGACGGCGGCGCGTGCGGCGCGCTCGGCCTCCTTGTCGGCGGTGGTCATCGTGCCGCCGCTGGCGCTGGCACCCTCCGGCACCGTGTGCCCGTACAGGCCGGGGGCGGAGCAGTAAGGCTCGTACCGGTCCCCCCGCCGCTCATCGAACACCCAGACAAGCCCCTTGCACTCGGCGTGCTCCTCGGTACTGATGCCGCGCAGTCGCCACACGGGCATGGCTCGCTCGGACAGCTCCTCGGCGTCCCTGATCTTCTGCCCGGCCGTCTCCAGCTCCGCGCGGTGCGCCTCCGCCTTGATCCGCTTGTCACGCTTGGTCCGCTCGATGGCGATGGCCCAGTCAACGTCTCCCTCGTCGGCGTCCTCCTCGGCGGCGGCCTCGGTGATCGCGGCGAGTGCTTCGGCGTCGTCGGCGAACTCCGAGAGCGCGGCCAGGTGCTCGAACGTCCACTCGTAGCTGCCCGCGCCGCTGACGGCGGCGCTCAGCTTCTCGTCAGACCTGACCTTGACCAGCGTCTTGACGTCCTTCTGTCGAACGCCTGCGGCCTTGGCGATGCGGCCGACCTGCGCGCCCGCCTCGGCGGCGCTGAACATGGCCTGGTTCATCTCGGACGTGGTGAGGCTCTTACGGTGCTGAGCGGTCGTGATCATGTCGAGGAACTGCCCGGCCGCGTCGCGGTCGTCGTCCTCCCACTCGTACGGCAGGTGGGTAAGACCCGCGTCCGTCGCTGCGTGGTAGCGGCGGTTTCCGTCGTTGACCTGGAGGACTCCGCCGTCGAGCCGCTGGATCTTGACGGGGATGCGGCACCCCTCAGTGCGGAGCGAGTCCACGAACGGCGCGTTGAGGTCGAGATCTTCACGGGCGTTCTTCGGGTGCGGGGTGAGCGCGCCGATCCGGATGACGGGACGGGGCGTGACCGGCACGGTCTCCAGCCCTGCGGCGACGGCGGCGGCCAGCCGCTGGAACCCGTCGATGACCTGCGGTACGTCGCCGTGGGTGCGGACGACATACAACGGCTCCACGACGTCGTTGTCCTTCACGTCGGCCAGCAGATCGGCCGGTGCCTCGACGTCGCGGACGTTGCCCGGGTGCGCGGCGAGTTCGGCGACCGTGAGGGTCGGCCACGGGGCGGGGGCAGCCTGGACGCCGGCCTGGGTCTTGGTGTTCATCATCGTTCCTTCTCTTCCTGGTGAGAGTTCGTCGGGCCGTTCGGCCCGGTGCAGGTCGGGGGGTTGCCCTCCCCCTTCCGGCACCATTAATTAAACCATGTTTTCGACGGTGAGGCAACCGGGGATGCTGTGATCGCCGTCACTCAGGTGCAGGGCGGCGGTGGCGCGGATCAACGCGGCAGCCTCGGCGGTGGTCCGCTCGGGCTCGTCCCCCCAGCACCACAGGAGGGTGCGCCGGTAGGCGTCCTCGGTGAGCCGCAGCTTTCGCCACCGGACGCCGGACACGGGGCGGCCGTTGATGTGGTTGCTGAGCACCACAAGGGAGTCGAACAGGGCGCGTTGGAAGATGTCCCACGGTTCACCGCGCACTGACCAGCGGGGCCGGACGGAGCGCACGCCGCGCTCCCACGCGTGCAGCACGGTGCACGGGGCCGTGTCGCCCATCCGGCAGGGCTGCCAGAGGTGGTCACCCTGGTAGAGGCCGACGCGTTCGATGTGGTCGGCGGCGGCGGTGAGGATGCGGGCCGGGGTGGCGGGCGGCTTTCGAGCGGGCACGGTCATGCCTCCTGGGGTAGGTCGCGGACTCGGCGGCCGGGGGCGGCGGACGGCCGCCCCCGGCCTCGATGGGGCTACGCGGCTATGGACCCGGCCGTGGTGCGGCCGATCCGCTTACCGCCGATGTCGGCACGGCTGCCCGCCATCCATCCGGCTCCGTACCCGTTGCCGGTCATGGTGGTGGTGCCGCCCTTCCGTGCACGGGGGTAAGCCTGCTGGTAGCTGCGCGAGACGACGGCCTTGCGGTCCGCGAGCACGAGGGCCGCGCTGCGGCCGGTGGCGGTGGTCTCGCCCCTAGCCTCTTCGCGTGCGCCGCGCTCGGCCTCCTCGATACGGTCGCCCACCCGGTTAATGAAGCCGAGGAGCCAAGACCGACGCCAGGCACGCGCACCCTGGCCCGGCGGAACCGACTGAGCGGCCAGGCCGCTGTTCATCTGGAGCAAAAGAGAGGTGTAGAGCAGTTCGACACGCTGAATGTCGCTCGCGTACCCGAAGATGTGCACCCGGCGCGCCGGGCCGCTGCCGTCCCGGCCAAGGTGGATCAGCTCGCAGCCGAGGGCGAGCGCGATGCGGTTGATGAGGCGGACCCGCTCCATCGCCCACGGGTTATCCAGAACAATTTTGCGGTCCGTCGGGGCGTCGCTGGCCGGGTTGGCGTCGTTGAGCATCGCCTGTTCGACGCCGTACTTCGCCATCATCTCGAACGCCCGCTTCCGGGCCAACTCCGCCTCCGACTCCGGCGTGCGGGGGTCCTCCGCCTTGGCGAGCAGGGCGCGGATGGTTTCGAGCTTCGCGGGTGCCTTCGTGGTGCTCACGTTCGTTCTCCTGGTGAGAGAGGTTGCCGGCGGCCGGTCGGCCTACCGGTGCCGGTCGGGGGTTGCCCTCCCCTTCCGACATCACTAATTAAACCATGTTCTAGGGGTTGGGTCAACCCGGATACATGCCCTGACCTGGCCTTTTCCCACATCCCACGGCCCGCACCCGCCCGGCCGGGCCCGGCCACAACGAGCCTGGGCGGGGTTCCCTCCTCGGTCGGACAGCTCCGCCGTACCAGGGTTCCGGGCGCGGTGTCCTGGCTCGCGTAGCGACCGCGTAGCGGCTCGGCCTGGACGCCGTGTCCGGGTTCCTGGTACGCCCCTTGGGGTGTCCGGCCGAGGAGGGAACCCCGCCTTCACCCGCACCACAACGCTCCCGCACCCGACCAACCAGCCCCCACCCCCTCCGAGGAGGACCCGCCGGAGGCTGCCTTTCGCTCTGGCCGGCACCCAACGAACTCGTGGTTCGAGATGTCCGCGGACCTGTGCCTACGGTGCGCGCGACAAGCAGTATTTTCGAACAGAACTGGGGGCACGGGTGAGCACGAATTCGGCAGGACCGGTGAGCGCGTCGGAGCTGCGGCGGCGGGTTCGCGCTGCTGAAGCGGTGAAGGCGAAGACGCGGGAGATGGCCGCCGAGCACGCGCTGACCGCGCGTGAGGCTGCGGTGAAGGCGGCCAAGGCGAAGGAGGAGGCCGACGTCACGGCGCGCGAGGCTGCTGCTGTAGTCCTGCGGCTGTTCGACAACGACGCCGAGTTGGTCTCGGAACTGCTGGGCGTCCCGGCGGAGGAGCTGGAACGCGAGGCGAAGCCTGTTACCGCCGCTCGGGCGAAGGAGATCATCGAATCACTGCGAGCCCGCGCCGAGCGGCCCCGCACCGCCCGAACCCGTAAGGCTCGGGCGGATGTGGCAGACGCGGCTTCCTCGACCTCGGGCACCCCGAGCCCCGGTCATCACAGCGGACGGCAGCCGGGCTGATGCCGCCTGAGAATGATGTCGGGCCCGGACTCTTCCCGCTCGCGGCGGTGAGCAGGTCCGGGCCCGTTCACGTTGACGAGCAGCTTGCCCTCATCGGTGCACCAACGCCGGTGCGTATACCGGCTGTTGAGTGGTCGGTCTGGCTCGCCAACGAGTCCGTTCAAGCCAGGTACTGGGCAAAGGTGTACCGAACCTCGTCAACCGAGGACTGCTGGTTCTTCTTCGGCGGGATCTCCAGCACCGGCCACGCCAGCTTCAGGGCCGCCTCGCGGCCGGGCAGGACCCGACGCGGCACGGTGCCGGGCCACCTCTACGGGTACCAGCTCGCGCACGGTGTCATCCCTCGACTCGGTTGGGGTACCGACAGCCCGACCGTCTGCCACACCTGCGACAACCACTCCTGCCAGCAGCCGACGCACCTGCGACTGGGGACAGCGGCGGAGAACCGGGCCGAATGGCTGGCCCGCCGCAGAGACCCGGGTAGCCCTCTCGCAGACCTTCGCGGCCCGGCCGGACGCTCCCGCGCCATCGGCGCCGCGATCCGGGCCGGCCGGAACGGCGGGGACTCCAAAACAGAGATCGCAGCGCGCATCCGTGCGGCGATTGCGGCGGGCCGTCCCCTCAGCCTCTGGTGACGACCGACCGCCACCAACCGATCCACCCCTGGAGGAAACGTGACACCCGTTGGACCACACCGCGCCCTCATGTACGTGCTGAACGGGCGCTGGCACCTGATCGTGGCACCGCTTGCCTCCGAGGAACGGGAGGTCCGTGTCGAGGACCCGACCCTGTACGGCAACTCGTCGTCCGTGATCTGGGGCCGGCGGACTCGGGCTTCACCCCCGCGTCGTTCGGACATCGTCTGATCGAGAACGGGTTCATCATCGACCCGGCGGAGCGCGGAAAGCCCAACACTGTCAACGGCTGGACGTCGACGGATGCCCCCAGTGGATGGAGCACAGCCTGCTACCCCACATCCCAAATCGTCAGCTAACCAAGCAATCGACAGGACGCCGGTTAGTACAGCAGGTACCCGACCTCCAGTCATCCTGAAGAACCTTCAAGCCACCTTGTCGAGGTCCTGTGAAATCGCAGCGCCCATCGCCCACTCGACAGCGGCCACAACCTCATCGTCCGAGGCCTCCAGCAAGTGTCCGTACCGGTCGACGGTCGTTGTGATCGACTCGTGGCCCAGGCGGGCCTGTATCACCGGCAGCGGTACCTTGCCGGCGATGAGCCAGGAAGCGTGCGTGTGGCGTAGGTCGTGGATACGCGGACGTTTGGTGAGGCCGACTGCGTTGGCTGCGTCCAGGGCGGGCTTCCAGCGGTGTGCGTAGAAGACTCCGGAGTGCCAGGCTCCGCCCTCTGGCGCGGTGAAGACCAGGTCGGTTGGCTTTTTCCCCAAGCAGCGCCGCTGGAACAGCTGCACCTGCTCCGGGGTGAGCACGAGGGTGCGGCGTGACTTCTTCGTCTTAGGGGCACCGAGGAAAGTCCCCCCTTCACCTCGCCGCTTCCAGGCGCGCTGCACTCGGAGCGTCGGCCGCTTCGACGCGAAGGTGAAGTCCCGGGGCTGTAGTGCCGTCATCTCGCCCCACCGGAGGCCAGTGCTCACCAAGGCATCGACGATGTCGACAGCGTCGGCACGCACATGCGTCTTGAGGAGGGCGTACTCCTCGGGTTCGAGGAAGACCTCGTCATCCTCGGTGTCGTTTCCCTTGGGCAGGCGGGTATGGGCGCACGGGTTCGAGTCGCGCAGGGCGGGGTCGGCGCTCACAGCGGACTGGAAGATGCTGTACAGCAACCCATGAAGGTTGGCGATCGTCTTCGGGGCGTACGACCGGCGCTTCGTCCCCGCAGGGTGCAGGGGGCCGGGCCTCCCGTTCTGAAGGTCCAGAATCCACTGGCTGACGTGCTCTCGGGTGAGCCTGCTCCCCCGGTTGGAGACTGACAGCTCGCCGAACCACGGGATCATATGGTTATCAATGAACCTGGTGTAGTTAGTTCTGGTGTGGTCAGATATGTCCGTCAGTAGCCCCACGTAGGCGTGCGCATAAACGGAGAACTTCTCTGCGTTCGGCATCGAGGGCTCGTCCGGCTCAACGAACCCCTCCCCCTTGACCCACCCCGGCGGCCATTGCTGTCCGTGACCGTTGACCAGGTCACGGAAGCGCTTCGCCTGATCGTCATCATCGAAGGTCTCGCGACACCAGGCCCCCGTTCGGGAGCCGCCGGCCCGCCACATGACGGTGTACGAGGGGTCTCCGGACAGCCGGGAATTGGTCTTGATGTAAGCCATGGGAGTAAGCGTACGAGGCTTCGGTGCGGCGTTCGTGCGGCGAACGCGGCGCCTGCGCTAGCGTGAAACCTGCGTTCTCGCAGGTCACAACGTTTCTGCCGTAGTGGGGCGGGTGGGACTCGAACCCACGGCCGACGGATTATGAGTCCGCTGCTCTAACCGGCTGAGCTACCGCCCCTTTTCGGCGTGGCGCGTACAAGTGTGCGCGCCGTCTGCCGCAGCATAGCCGGTCATACGATCTCTCGCTCCGGATGGTCGGCTACGCATGACCATGAGGACCGCGCCGCGCCCCGATCGGTTCCGGACAGCGGCGAAGTAGACGCGAAAGAGTTAAGCGAACCCCCACGCACCACGCCGTCCCGCGCGGCGGCGGACGGTCACGGGCACACGAAAAAGGACCCCGCAGGGTCCTCTTCCGATCCGCTCCCCCGACTGGACTCGAACCAGTAACCCTCCGGTTAACAGCCGAATGCTCTGCCAATTGAGCTACAGGGGATCGCGCTCCCCCGACTGGACTCGAACCAGTAACCTGCCGGTTAACAGCCGGCTGCTCTGCCAATTGAGCTACAGGGGATTGCTGCGTTTGCACCGGACCCGACCTACCTGGCTACTGCCGGGCGGCGCGCGTTCGCTGCGACACATACATTAGCGCAAGCAGGGGGGTGCTTTGCCAATCGGTATCGCCCGGGGTGATCTCGGGTGCCCGCGGGTAGGCGGGGCAGCACACGTCGCACTCAGCCAAGGAAGGGTGGCAGCCATGCGGTACCGGCTCACGTTCATCGCCGGACTGGCCCTCGGATACGTGATCGGCACGCGGGCCGGGCGCGAGCGCTACGAGCAGATGAAGAAGTCCGCACGCCGGTTCGCCGAGAACCCCGCCGTGCGCAACACCGCCGAGTCCGCGGCGCAGAGCGGCCGCGATCTGGCCGGCAGGGCCTGCCACACGGTCGGCGAGAAGGTCGGCGCGAAGATGCCCGCCTCGGTGGCCGACCGGGTGCGCTCGCTGCGGGACCGCAGGCAGTACGGCCAGAACGGCGAGGACGACTGGGGCACCACCAACACATAGCCGCCCGCTGCCGCGCCGTCGGTACGGAAACACTCCGGCGGTGCGGCAGAATCTTGGGCATGGGCATAGTCGCCGGCTTGGACAGTTCTTCCGCCTTCACGCACATCGTCGTCTGCGATGCGGACACCGGCGCCGTGCTGCGCCGGGGGTACGCCGCACACCCCGTCGAGGCGAAGGCCACCGAGGTCGACCCGCAGGCATGGCTGCTCTCGCTCGGTGAGGCCGCCGGCGGCGGGCTGCTCGAAGGCGTGCAGGCCATCGGTGTCTCCGCGCAGCAGCACGGCCTGGTGCCGCTGGATCATCAGGGCAATCTCGTCCGTCCGGCGCTGACCGGCAACGACAAGCGGGCACAGGTCGCCGCGGCCGATCTGGTCGACGGGCTCGGCGGGCGGCAGCCCTGGGCCGAGGCGGTCGGGACGGTGCCCCAGGCCGCGCAGCCGGTGTCGAAGCTGCGCTGGCTGGCGCGGACCGAACCGGAGGCGGCCCGGCGGGTGGCCGCGGCACTGCAGCCGCACGACTGGCTGGTGTGGCAGCTGCTGGGCCGGCCGGCACGCCGGACCACCGACCGGGGTGCGGCGTCCGGCACCGGTTACTGGTCGGCGGGCAGCGGTTCCTACCGGCCCGATCTGGTGGAGCTCGCCCTGGGGCACCAGGTCGCACTGCCCGAGGTACTCGGCCCCTCCGACACGGCCGGGACGACGCCCGAGGGACTGCTGATCTCCGCGGGGACCGGCGAGACGATGGCGGCGGCGCTCGGGCTGGGTGTCGGGGCCGGCGACGCGGTGGTGTCGCTGGGCGCCTCGGGTTCGGTGATGGCGGTGCACGACGAGGCGCTGCCCGACCAGAGCGGGACGATCACCTCGTACGCGGACGCGACGGGGATGCATCTGCCGGTGGTGTACACGTCGAACGCGGTACGCGCGTTGCGCGGGACCGCCGAATTGCTGGGCGTGGAGGGGCTGGAGGAGCTGTCCGCGCTGGCGCTGAAGTCGACGCCGGGCTCCTCCGGGCTCGTACTCCTGCCGTATCTGGAGGGCGAGCGGACCCCGCATCTGCCGCACACGGCGGGGACGCTGTGCGGGCTGCGGCGCGAGTCGATGAAGCCGGAGCATCTGGCGCGGGCGGCGTTCGAGGGGATGCTGTGCTCGCTGGCCGACGCGCTCGACGTGCTCCGGGGCCGCGGTGTCGAGGTGCGACGGGTGTTCCTGCTGGGGGCGGCGGCCGAGCTGCCCGCCGTGCAGGGGCTCGCGCCCGCGGTGTTCGGTACGCAGGTGGTGGTGCCACAGCCCGCCGAGTACGCGGCACTGGGCGCCGCCCGGCAGGCGGCCTGGGCGCTGGGGGTCTCGCAGGGGACGGCCGATCCGCTCACTCCCCCGGCCTGGCAGGGTGCCGCGGCGCAGGTGCTGGAGCCGGGCGAGGAGCTGGCGGTCGGGCAGGCGGTCCGCCAGCAGTACAAGGCGACGCGGGACCAGATTCACCCGGGGGCGTTCGACTCCGCGCCCTGAGCCGCCCGCAGCGCGTGACACGGCCGGGTACACCTGGCGGAAATCAGCCTTCCGCATGTGTACTCGGTCTTTTTTTTGACCTGGTCTTGAATAAAATCGTTCGCGGTCCCCTTCCGCAGTACCGGAAAATGGGTCGACTCCCGCCCTCTGCCGACTCCGAGAGACACGCGTGCTCATAAAACTACTGCGGGCCTGTCTCGGCCCGTACAAGAAACCCATCCTGCTGCTGGTCCTTCTCCAGCTCCTGCAGACCTGCGCCAGCCTCTACCTGCCCACCCTGAACGCCGACATCATCGACAACGGTGTCGTCAAGGGAGACACGGGCTACATCCTGGAGTTCGGCGGCATCATGATCGCCGTCAGCATCTGCCAGGTGGTCTGCAACATGGGGGCCGTCTACTACGGCGCCCGCACCGCGTCCGCGCTCGGCCGTGACATCCGGGCGTCGATCTTCGACCGGGTGCAGTCGTTCTCGGCACGTGAGGTCGGACGTTTCGGCGCACCCTCGCTGATCACCCGTACGACCAATGACGTCCAGCAGGTCCAGATGCTGGTGCTGATGACGTTCACCCTGATGGTTTCGGCGCCGATCATGTGCGTCGGCGGCATCATCATGGCGCTCGGCCAGGACGTCCCGCTGTCGGCGGTGCTGCTCGCGGTGGTGCCGGTGCTCGGTATCGCGGTGAGCCTGATCGTGAAGCGGATGCGTCCGCTGTTCCGCACGATGCAGGAGCGGCTCGACACGGTGAACCGGGTGCTGCGCGAGCAGATCACCGGCAACCGGGTCATCCGCGCCTTCGTCCGTGACGGTTACGAGGAGGAACGGTTCCGTAGCTCCAACACCGAGCTGACGGATGTGGCGCTGTCCACGGGCCGGCTGATGGCGCTGATGTTCCCCACCGTGATGACGGTCGTGAATGTCTCGTCGATCGCCGTGCTCTGGTTCGGTGCCCACCGCATCGACAGCGGCGGCATGGAGATCGGCGCGCTGACCGCCTTCCTCGCCTATCTGATGCAGATCGTCATGTCGGTGATGATGGCCACCTTCATGTTCATGATGGTGCCGCGCGCCGAGGTCTGTGCCGAGCGCATCCAGGAGGTCCTGGAGACCGAGTCCAGCGTGGTCCCGCCGCTCAAGCCGGTCCGCGAGCTGCGCGCCCACGGTCATCTGGAGGTGCGCGGCGCGGACTTCCGCTACCCGGGCGCCGAGGAACCGGTGCTGCGGTCGGTGGATCTGGTGGCCCGCCCCGGCGAGACCACCGCGATCATCGGGTCGACGGGCAGCGGGAAGTCGACTCTGCTCGGTCTCGTACCGCGGCTGTTCGATGTGACGGACGGCCAGGTGCTGGTCGACGGCACGGATGTACGGACGCTGGAGCCGGCGCTGCTGGCGAAGACCGTGAGCCTCGTTCCGCAGAAGCCGTATCTGTTCTCCGGGACGGTCGCGACGAACCTGCGGTACGGAAAACCGGACGCGACCGACGAGGAGCTGTGGCACGCGCTGGAGGTCGCGCAGGCCAAGGAGTTCGTCACGGCCCTGGAGCACGGCCTGGACGCGCCGATCGCGCAGGGCGGCACCAATGTCTCGGGCGGGCAGCGGCAGCGTCTGGCGATCGCCAGGACGCTGGTGCAGCGACCGGAGATCTATCTCTTCGACGACTCGTTCTCCGCGCTCGACTACGCCACCGACGCCGCGCTGCGCGGGGCGTTGACGCGGGAGACGGCCGAGGCGACCGTGGTGATCGTGGCGCAGCGGGTGTCCACCATCCGCGACGCGGACCGGATCCTGGTGCTGGACGAGGGCCGGGTCGTCGGCTCCGGTACCCATCACGAGCTGATGGACGGCAATGAAACGTACCGGGAGATCGTGCTCTCCCAGCTGACGGAAGCGGAGGCCGCGTAATGGCCGGGGGTGGCGGACGCATGATGGCGGGCGGGGCTCCGACCGACCGGTCGATGGACTTCAAGGGGTCCTCGAAGCGGCTGCTGAAGCGCTTCGCGACGGAGAAGACCTCGCTGTACGTGATGCTGGCTGCCTGTGTGCTGAGCGTGGGCCTGTCGGTGATCGGGCCGAAGATCCTCGGCCGGGCGACCGACCTGGTCTTCGCCGGTGTGATCGGTCGGCAGATGCCCGACGGCACGACGAAGGAGCAGGCCGTCGAGGGCCTGCGCAAGAGCAACAGCGGCCTGGCCGACATGCTCTCCGGGGTGGACTTCGTCCCCGGTCACGGCATCGACTTCGGTGCGGTGGGCGATGTACTGCTGCTGGCGCTGGCGGTCTATGTCGGCGCCGGTCTGCTGATGCTGGTGACCACCCGGCTGTCGATCCGGATCATCAACCGGATCATTTTCCAGCTGCGCGAGGACATCCAGACGAAGCTGTCGCGGCTGCCGCTGTCGTACTTCGACCGGGCCAAGCGCGGCGAGGTGCTCAGCCGGGCGACGAACGACATCGACAACATCTCGCAGACGATGCAGCAGACGATGGGCCAGCTCATCAACTCCCTGCTCACCATCATCGGCGTGCTGATCATGATGTTCTGGGTCTCGCCGCTGCTGGCGCTGGTCGCGCTGGTGACGGTGCCGCTCTCGGTGGTCGTGGCCGCGAAGGTCGGCAAGCGCTCGCAGCCGCAGTTCGTGCAGCAGTGGAAGGTGACGGGCAAGCTCAACGCCCACATCGAGGAGATGTACACCGGGCACACCCTGGTGAAGGTCTTCGGCCGGCAGGAGGAGTCCGCCAGGGACTTCGCCGAGCAGAACGAAGCGTTGTACGAGGCCGGTTTCAAGGCGCAGTACAACAGCGGCATCATGCAGCCGCTGATGATGTTCGTCTCCAACCTGAACTACGTGCTGATCGCCGTCGTGGGTGGTCTGCGGGTCGCTTCGGGGGCGCTGTCCATCGGTGACGTGCAGGCGTTCATCCAGTACTCGCGGCAGTTCTCGATGCCGCTGACGCAGGTCGCCTCGATGGCGAACCTGGTGCAGTCGGGCGTTGCCTCGGCCGAGCGGATCTTCGAGCTGCTGGACGCCGAGGAGCAGGGCGCCGACCCCGCCCCCGGCGAGCGCGAGCGCCCCGAGGAGCTGCGGGGCAGCGTCTCGCTGGAGAAGGTGTCGTTCCGTTACGACCCGGAGAAGCCGCTCATCGAGGATCTGTCGCTGAGCGTCGAGCCCGGCCACACGGTCGCGATCGTCGGCCCGACGGGCGCCGGCAAGACCACGCTCGTCAATCTGCTGATGCGGTTCTACGAGGTGACGGGCGGTCACATCACGCTGGACGGGGTCGACGTGACGAAGATGTCGCGCGACGAGCTGCGGCAGGGCATCGGCATGGTCCTCCAGGACACCTGGCTGTTCGGCGGTTCGATCGCGGACAACATCGCGTACGGCGCTTCGCGCGAGGTCACCCGCGAGGAGATCGAGGAGGCGGCGAAGGCGGCCCACGCCGACCGGTTCATCCGTACGCTGCCGGACGGCTACGACACGGTGATCGACGACGAGGGCTCCGGTGTCAGCGCGGGCGAGAAGCAGCTGATCACCATCGCGCGGGCGTTCCTGTCCGACCCGGTGATCCTGGTGCTCGACGAGGCGACGAGTTCCGTCGACACCCGTACGGAGGTGCTGATCCAGAAGGCGATGGCGCGTCTGGCGCACGGCCGTACGAGCTTTGTGATCGCGCACCGGCTCTCCACCATCAGGGACGCCGACGTCATCCTGGTGATGGAGAACGGCTCGATCGTCGAACAGGGCACGCACGAGGAGCTGTTGGCCGCCGAGGGTGCCTATGCCCGGCTGTATTCGGCGCAGTTCGCCCAGGCGGTCGCCGAAGTCGACTAGGAATACCGCCCGTTCGCCCCCCGAGGGCCCGCACCGCCGCCCGGCGGTGCGGGCCCTCGGGCGTGTCCGTGAAGTCTCGCCCGGCCCGAGCGCCGTCAGTCGAGGTAGCCGCGGAGCTGGTCGGCGAAGGCGTGGTCCCGCAGCTTGTTGAGGGTCTTGGACTCGATCTGGCGGATGCGTTCGCGTGTCACGCCGAAGATCCTGCCGATCTCCTCAAGTGTCCGGGGCCGCCCGTCGACCAGCCCGTAGCGCAGCTGGACCACCTTCCGCTCCCGCTCGTTGAGCGTGGAGAGCACCGCTTCGAGGTGCTCGCGCAGCAGCAGGAACGCGGCGGACTCGACCGGGGACGCGGCGTCGCCGTCCTCGATCAGGTCGCCGAGGGCGACGTCGTCCTCCTCGCCGACCGGGGCATGGAGCGAGACGGGTTCCTGGGCGAGCCGCAGGACTTCGCCGACCCGCTCCGGGGTGAGGTCGAGCTGGTCGGCGACCTCGTCGGGCGTCGGCTCATAGCCGCGCTCCTGGAGCATCCGGCGCTGGACGCGTACGACCCGGTTGATCAGCTCGACGACATGGACCGGGACCCGGATGGTCCGCGCCTGGTCGGCGAGGGCGCGGGACATGGCCTGACGGATCCACCAGGTCGCGTACGTCGAGAACTTGTAGCCCCGGGCGTAGTCGAACTTCTCGACCGCCCTGATCAGTCCGAGGTTGCCCTCCTGGACCAGATCGAGCATGGTCAGCCCGCGGCCGACATAGCGTTTGGCGACGGAGACGACGAGGCGGAGGTTGGCCTCGATGAGACGGCGTTTCGCCATCCGCCCCATGACCACCAGCCGGTCGAGGTCGACAGCCAGCCGGGTGTCCGGGTCCGGGGTGCTCGCGAGCCGCTCCTCGGCGAAGAGACCGGCCTCGACGCAACGGGCGAGCTCCACTTCGTCGGCGGCGGTGAGCAGCGGGATCCGACCGATCTCCCGCAGGTACTGGCGGAAGAGGTCGGAGGACGGTCCCGCGGTCTCCGGGCGGCCCCTGGGCTCCGGGGGTTCGGGCAGCTCCGGCGGCTCCTCCATGAGCGCCTCGGGCGGGTCGGACGGTGTCTGCGGCTCCACCACGGTCTCCGGATGACGCACGGCCCGGTTCTGCGCGGGGATGGCCGAGACATGCTCGGTTTCGGTCACGGTCCGGGTCTGCACGTGGGCGACCTCCAGGTGATCGCTGCCGGACCGCGGGGATGGAGGACCACCGTTCGGTGGGCCGGCCGCGCTCCGATGACTCAGGCACCGCCCCCAGTGTGGGGGAAGACGCATCGCTGCCACGAGGGGCGTGCGGGGACTTTCTGAGTCCGGTCCGTGACCGGACGGTTACGGAGACGGCGGATTCTTCGGGCCGGTCCGCGATCGCGGCAGGAGCGGCGACCGGACGGATCCGGTGCGCCGGCGCGGCGCGGCGCCGGAACGCGCGTCAGAGCGCGTCGGCGCCGTTGTTGCGCAGGGACTGGGCGTACTGCTGGAGGACCCAGACCTCGTTCTGCGCGGCCGCCAGGTGGTCCGGGGCCACATTGCTGCCGAGACGGGCGAGGCTGCCCTGGACGTCGTCGATCCGGCGGTCGACGGCGCGCAGGCGGACCTGGACGAGCTGCATGCCCGCGTAGGTCTCGTCGATGGTCTTGCCGTGGAAGACCTCCACCGCCAGCTCGGTGACCAGGTTGCGCACCGTGTCGTCGGGGGCCGCTTCCAGGACCTGGACCAGATAGTCACGGGTCTCCGGGACGCCCGTTTCGGCGCCGCCCGCCTCTTCGATGCACTGCCGGACCGCGGCGTACGGCGGGGCGGTGAACTCGTCGGCCCCGTAGGCGTCGAAGGCCGGGGAGACGAGGGCGGGTTTCTGCAGGGCCAGCTTCAGCAGCTCGCGCTCCGTGCGGTGGGCGGGGCTGCGGAGATTGAGGGCGGGGCCCGAGGGGGCGGCGGGCGCCCGGACCTGCTGGTGCTGGGGGCCACCGCGGGACGGGGCCGGTGCGGGGCCCCGCTGGTCGCCCCGCTCACGGGCCCAGCGGGCGAGCTGACCGACGCGCTTGACCACGAACTGGGTGTCCAGGATGCCGAGCATGCCGGCCAGCTGGACGGCGACCTCGTGCTGCGAGGAGCTGTTCTTGATCCGGGCGACGACGGGCGCCGCCTCGTCGAGCGCGGCGCCGCGGCCCGCCGGGGTCTCCAGGTCGTACCGGCCGACGATCTGACGGAGCGCGAACTCGAAGAGCGGCGTGCGGGGTTCGACCAGGTCGCGAACGGCCTCGTCACCCTTGACCAGGCGCAGATCGCACGGGTCCATGTTGTCCGGGGCGATCGCGATGTACGTCTCGGCGGCGAACTTCTGGTCGTCCTCGAAGGCGCGCAGCGCGGCCTTCTGGCCGGCCGCGTCACCGTCGAAGGTGAAGATCACCCGGGCGCTGCCGTTGTCCATCAGGAGGCGGCGCAGGATCTTGATGTGGTCGCCGCCGAAGGCCGTGCCGCAGGTGGCGATGGCGGTGGTGACCCCGGCGAGATGGCAGGCCATGACGTCGGTGTAGCCCTCGACGACCACGGCCCGGCTGGCCTTCGCGATGTCCTTCTTCGCCAGGTCGATGCCGTAGAGCACCTGGGACTTCTTGTAGATCGCGGTCTCGGGGGTGTTGAGGTACTTGGGTCCGTTGTCGTCGTCGCGCAGCTTGCGGGCGCCGAAGCCGACGACCTCGCCGGAGGTGTCCCGGATCGGCCACATCAGCCGGCCGCGGAAGCGGTCGATGGGGCCGCGCCTGCCGTCCTGGGAGAGGCCGGAGGCGATCAGCTCCTTGTCGCTGAAGCCCTTGCCGCGCAGATAGCGGGTGAGGTGGTCCCAGCCCGCCGGGCTGTAGCCGACGCCGAAGTGGGCAGCCGCCGCCTGGTCGAAGCCGCGCTCGGCGAGGAACTTCCGGCCGATCTCGGCCTCGGGGCCGTCCAGTTGCTCGACGTAGAACTGGGCGGCCACCTTGTGCGCCTCGACCAGCCGGATGCGCTCACCGCGCTGATGGGAGGGGTTGTACCCGCCCTCCTCGTACCGCAGGGTGATGCCCGCCTTGGCGGCGAGCCGCTCGACCGTCTCGGAGAACGAGAGATGGTCGATCTTCATCACGAAGGCGATCGTGTCGCCGCCCTCCTGGCAGCCGAAGCAGTGGAAGAGACCCTTGCTGGGGCTGACCTGGAAGGAGGGGGACTTCTCGTCGTGGAACGGGCAGAGCCCCTTGAGGTTGCCACCGCCCGCGTTGCGCAGCTGGAGATATTCGGAAACGACGGCGTCGATCGGGACCGCGTCCCGTACCGCCTTCACATCGTCGTCATTGATCCTGCCTGCCACGGGTGAAGTCTACGGGTGGGGTACGACAGCCGTGCCGCGCGCCGATGTGATCCGTGGAACCCGGCGGGGCACGGACCGGCTCGGCGCGGTGCGGACCGGTTCCCGTTCAGCTCAGGGAGGCCAGCGGTACCGACGGGTCCGCCAGCGCGTCCGGGTCGATCTGCCGGCCGGACCGGACCAGTGCCTGGACGGCTTCGGTGACGTCCCACACGTTGACGTTCATCCCGGCCAGCACCCGGCGGTCCTTCAGCCAGAAGGCGATGAACTCGCGCTTCTGGGCGTCGCCGCGGATGACCACCTGGTCGTAGCTGCCCGGCGGCGCCCAGCCCGAGTATTCGAGACCGAGGTCGTACTGGTCGGAGAAGAAGTACGGCACCCGGTCGTAGCCGACCTCCTGGCCGAGCATGGCGCGGGCCGCGGCCGGACCGCTGTTCAGCGCGTTCGCCCAGTGCTCCACCCGCAGCCGGGTGCCGAACAGCGGATGGGCCATGTTGGCGACGTCCCCGGCCGCGAAGATATGCGGGTCGGAGGTGCGCAGCGAGGCGTCGACCGCGATGCCGCCGCCGTCCTTGCGCGCGGCCATGGCGAGTCCGGCGGCTTCGGCGAGGCCGGTGCGGGGGGCGGCGCCGATCGCGGCGAGCACGTCGTGGGCGGGGTGCTCCTCGCCGTCGTCGGTGCGGACCGCGAGGACCAGTCCGTCCTGGCCGATGATCTCGGTGAGGCGGACGCCGAAGTGGAAGCGGACGCCGTGGTCGCTGTGCAGATCGGTGAAGATCTGGCCGAGTTCGGGGCCGACGGCCTGGTGCAGCGGGGTCGGCTCCGGTTCGACGACGGTGACCTCGGCGCCGTACCCGCGCGCCGCCGCCGCGACCTCCAGCCCGATCCAGCCGGCCCCGGCGATCACCAGATGGCCGTTGTCGCGGCCGAGGGAGGTCAGCACGTTGCGCAGCCGGTCGGCATGGGCGAGGCGGCGCAGATGGTGGACGCCGGCCAGGTCCGTACCCGGAATGGGGAGGCGGCGCGGCTCGGCCCCGGTGGCGAGCAGCAGCCTGTCGTAGTGGACGACGGTGCCGTCGCCGAGCTGTACGGAGCGGTTCTGGCGGTCGAGGCCGGTGACGGGCTGGCCCAGATGGAGCTCGATGTCGGCGCCCGCGTACCAGGCGGTCTCGTGGACGAAGACGCTGTCCCGTTCCTCCTTGCCGGACAGGTAGCCCTTGGAGAGCGGGGGCCGTTCGTACGGATGGTCGCGTTCATCGCCGAGCAGGATCACCCGGCCGCTGAAACCTTCCGCCCGGAGTGTCTCGGCTGCCTTCGCTCCTGCCAGCCCTCCGCCGACGATGACGAACGTCCGATGTGCGTCGACCACTTGATGTCTCCTCTGTGCTTGCTGCGCGGGGCCCGACTGCGAGCGTCCCGCACGCAGCGTGAAGGCGAAAGGGGGTGTACCCCGATCAGGTCACGCCCCGTGGTCGCGGGCAAGCCGGGCGGGGGCGGCCGGTCGGGTGACGGGGCTCCGGTCAGCGGCGGCGTGCGGTGAGGGATGCGTGCAGGGAGCGTGCCGAGGCGTCGGTCAGGGCGGCGATCTGGTCGACGAGGACCCGTTTGCGGGCCCTGTCCCCGGACGCGGCTTCGAACAGGGCCCGGAACTGCGGCTCCAGCCCCTCCGGGGCGCGTGCGGTCAGCGCGGCGGCCAGTTCCGCGATGACGATCCGCTGGTCGGCGCGGATCGCCTCCTGTTCGGCGCGCTGCATGACGTACCGGTCGGCGACCGCCTTGAGGACGGCGCACTCGTTGCGTGCCTCGCGGGGGACGACGAGCTCGGCCGCGTACCGGCTGAGCCGGCCCGTTCCGTACGCCAGCCGGGTGCTGGTCTCGGCGGCGAGGCAGAACCGGCCGATCAGCTGACTCGTCGCGTCCTTCAGCCGGGCCTGTCCGACCGCGGACCCGTCGTAGCCGTGCGGCCACCAGTCCTGGCCGATGAGCCGGTCCAGCGCGTCGGCCAGCTCCCCGGGGTCGGTGTCCGCCGGGACGTACCGGCCGACGGCGACTGCCCAGATCGCGTTCCGCTCGGGCTCGGCGTAGAGGCAGTCGGGGTCGATGTGCCCGGCGTGCAGCCCGTCCTCGAAGTCGTGCACCGAGTAGGCGACGTCGTCGGACCAGTCCATGACCTGGGCCTCGAAGCACTTGCGGTCCTGCGGGGCGCCGTGACGGGCCCACTCGAAGACGGGCAGGTCGTCCTCGTACACCCCGAATTTCGGCGAGCCCGGGTCGAAGGGATGCCCACCGCGCGGCCACGGGTACTTGGTGGCGGCGTCCAGAGAGGCACGGGTCAGGTTGAGCCCCACGCTGACCAGCTCGCCGGTCCGGGTGTCGGGCACGAACCGCTTCGGTTCTAGCCGGGTCAGCAGGCGCAGCGACTGGGCGTTGCCCTCGAAGCCCCCGCAGTCCGACGCGAAGTCGTTGAGGGCCTGTTCCCCGTTGTGTCCGAACGGCGGGTGGCCCAGGTCATGGGCGAGGCAGGCCGTCTCCACCAGATCGGGGTCGCAGCCGAGCGCCGCCCCGAGCTCGCGGCCGACCTGGGCGCATTCCAGGGAGTGGGTGAGCCGGGTCCGCGGGCTGGCGTCCCAGGCGTGGCCGCGGGTGCCGGGGGTGACGACCTGGGTCTTCCCGGCGAGCCTGCGCAACGCGGCGGAGTGCAGCACCCGGGCGCGGTCGCGCTGGAACGCGGTACGCCCGGGCCGTTTGTCCGGTTCGGTGTCCCAGCGCTCGGCGTCGGCGGCGCGGTAGGGGGTCGTGCCGTGGTCCTGTGTGCCCGAGGCGTGCCGGGTTTCCCGCGTACCGTCCATGGTTCCGACAGTAATCCGCCGGACCGACAGCACAGCTCAGGCAGGTGCGCGGCGGGAGGCCGGGGGACGGAGCTGTTCGGTCGCCTCGGCACCGGCCGCGATCCGCCGGGCGGACCCCGGCGAGGGTGCTCCTGCGGCGGCCACCCGGTCGTCCGCCCCGGTTCCGGACCGGTTCGCGGCGGCATCCCCCGAAGGGCGGCATCATTCCGCAGGTTCGGCCACGAGACCGGAAACAGTATCGAAATCAACGAAATCGGGAGAGGGAGAACCCTTTCCTCCCCTCGATCGTCCGATCATGTGGGCCGACGACACGGCCCGGGGCACGGTCAGGCGCAGGGCACGAAGAGCAGGAACTGGGGGACACGCATGCGGGAGAAGCAGCCGGGACGACTGGGTCCGCTTCGCCGGCTGCGGCCGCGGTGGCCGCGGACGCGGCGCGAGCAGCGGCGGGCCGTGCAGGGGGTGATGCTCGCCTGTGTGGTGGCGCTGGCGCCCGCGACCTGGCTGCACACCGTCGCCGACGCCCGCGTCAGGACGACCGCGGACGCGCCCGCGCAGCAGGTCGCCGTGGTGTTCGGGGCCGGTCTCTGGAAGGGCAAGCCGTCGCCGTACCTCGCGAACCGCCTCAAGGCCGCCGCCGAGCTGTACCGGGACGGGAAGGTGAAGGTCGTGCTCGTGACCGGCGACAACAGCCGCGAGGAGTACGACGAGCCGGACGCCATGCGCACCTATCTCAGGGCGCATGGCGTGCCGGACCAGCGGATCGTGAGCGATTTCGCCGGATTCGACACCTGGGACTCATGCGTACGGGCCAAGAAGATCTTCGGTGTCGACCGCGCGGTGCTGGTGAGCCAGGGGTTCCACATCCGGCGGGCGATCGCGCTGTGCCGGACCGCGGGGATCGACGCGTACGGGGTCGGCGTCGACGCCGTGCACGACGCGACCTGGTACTACGGCGGAGCACGCGAGGTGTTCGCGGCGGGGAAGGCAGCGCTGGACGCCCTGTTCGAGCCGGACCCGCAGTTCCTGGGCCCCGAGGAGCCCGGGATCGGGGAGGCCCTGGCGGCGGACGAGCGTTGAGGGTGGGCACGGGGGGCGGGTGCCCGGCCCTACAGGGGTGCGACCGGGGCGGGTGCCCAGCCCTACAGGGGTGCGACCGGGGCGGTCTCGGCCGCGACCCAGTCGAGGTAGCGGGCGCTGCCGCGTACCACCGGGATCGCGATGATCTCGGGTGTTTCGTAGTCGTGCGCCGCCAGAAGATGGGCCTCCAGTTCGTCGTACCGCTCGGCCGTCGTCCTGAACAGCACCTGCCACTCCTCGGTGCTCTCGATGGCGTGCTGCCAGCGGTAGACCGAGGTGACGGGCGCGGAGATCTGCGCGCAGGCGACGAGCCGTGCCTCCACCGCGCCCTGCGCCAGGGACCGGGCCTTCGCCTCACTGTCCGTCGTGGTCAGTACGGTCAGCCATGCCGGCGTCGTCGTCACCTTCGGCCTCCTCCGTGCGGGTCACCGGGCCACCGGATCATCGGGTGTCCTCCGATTGTCGGGGGCGTCGCGGCACGGCGCAGGACCCGGCGGTCAGCTGCCGTACGGGCGCACGGCCTTGGCGTCGCGCAGCGCACGCCCCCACCAGACCAGCTGGTCGAGCAGCGTCTTGGCGGCCGCTTCGCAGCCCGAGGGGTCCTTGTGCCTGCCCTGCTCGTCGAACAGGGCACCCGCGTTGTGGAACGACACGGTTTCGCGGATGCCGACGGTGTGCAGCTCCGCGAAGACCTGCCTGAGGTGCTCGACGGCGCGCAGGCCGCCGGAGATTCCGCCGTACGAGACGAAGGCGACGGGTTTGGCCTGCCACTCGGTGTGGTGCCAGTCGATGAGGTTCTTCAGCGGGGCCGGGTACGAGTGGTTGTACTCGGGGGTGATGACGACGAACGCCTCAGCCGCCGCCAACCTCGGGGAAACGGCAGCCAGTCGGGCCCGCGCCTCGGCGTCGGGCCGGTAGGAGTGAGCGATCGGGAGATCCAGTTCCGCGAGATCCACCAGATCGGTCTCGATGCCGGAGTGACCGGCGGTGCGTGAGAGGAACCAGTCGGAGACGACGGGGGCGAACCGCCCTTCGCGATTGCTCGCGAGGAGGACCGCGACCTTGAGCGGCGCGGCGGAGGCGGCAGGGGACGAGGGTGCTGCGGTGAGGTCCATGGGGAGAGGCTCATATGTCAACCATGGTTGAGGTCAAGTCCTGTCCACGGACGGCCGCCCCCGGCCCTCCCGGCATACGGTGGACCGCATGACGACTCCCCCTTCCGCGCCGTTCCCGTACGCCGAGTTCAATGGGCACCCGGCCACCGAGGCGGATCTACGGATTCCCGCCTTCCTCGACTACGGCCATTTCACGGCCATGCAGGTAAGGGACGGAAGGGTGCGCGGCCTCGCCCTGCATCTGGCCCGGCTGGACTCGGCGAACCAGGAGCTGTTCGATCGCGCGCTGGACGGGGAGCGGGTCCGCGAGCTGGTCCGGCACGCGCTGGACGGCGCCGGGGTACGGGACGCCTCGACGCGGGTGTACGGCTTTCTGCCGCCGGGCGACACGGAGACGACCGTCATGGTCACGGTGCGCGGGCCCGCGCGGAAGTCCACCGAACCGCACGGCCTGATGTCCGTCCCGTACGCCCGGACCGTGCCGCACATCAAGCGCCCCGGCGAGTTCGGCCAGACGTACTACGCGAGGCTCGCGGCACGCGCCGGGTTCGACGAGGCCCTGCTGACCCTGCCGGACGGCACGGTGACGGAGGGGGCGATCACCAACGTCGGCTTCTGGGACGGCACTTCGGTCGTCTGGCCCGCCGCCCCCGCCCTGCTCGGCATCACCATGGCGCTGCTGGAGCGGGAACTGCCCGGCGCGGGACTTGCGTCCGTGCGGCGCCCGGTGACGCTGGACGGGCTGGGCGCGTACCGATCGGCGTTCCTCACCAACTCCCAGGGCATCGCACCGGTCCGGCGGATCGACGACATCGAGTTCACGGTGGACGAGGAGCTGATGGAGCGGATCGGGCAGGCGTACGACGCCGCGCCGTGGGACGCGGTCTGACACCACGCGGCGTCACGCCGGGGCGCCGGGGCCGCCCGGGGCACCGTGACCGCCCGGACCACCGGGGCCGCCCGGGGCGCCGGGGCCAAGGACGCCGCGCCGCGGGACGCCGGGCACGGAACCGCCCCCGCCGGGCCCAGGGGGGGTGGGCCCGGCGGGGGCGGCGGCCGGGGGCGGCCTGGTGCACCGTCCCGTGGGGGGTGTCAGACATGTGCCCGACCTTCACAAGGTCATGCGTGTGACGTACGCCACTCTTTTTTTGGCGTGGCGTCACCCGTTTGGCACCGGATGCCGCGGAGCCGGTCACCTTCGTTTCGATCATGGCGTTGACCTGCACACATGCATCTTGGCAAGGATGCCGCGCCGGGCCGTTCAGGTGGAAGCTGACTTGGTGTCAGCAGGCATGTACGACGGACCGCCCGTTAGCTCGGGGGCAGGACACAGCCACTCGCGCCATTGCCGGAGGAACCCCCATGCGTCCTGCCCGCCTAGTGACCGGTACCGCCGCTTCCGCGGTCACCATAGCCACGCTCGGCCTCTTCACCGCCGGGGCACCCGCGTACGCGGGTGATGCCGGCACGCTGCGGGCCGGCTCGGCGGCCGCGCCGCGGGCCAACGGCGCCCCGGTGGCCCAGGGCGACGACGAGGGCGGCGGAGACAACCCTGCCGGATCCGGGCGCGACACCCCCTTCGGCCTCAATGTCCCCTCACTGCTCGACTCCGTCGGCGGGCTCAACGCCTTCTCCGGGCTCGACACCTCCTCCAGGAACGAGGGGTCGAACGAGCATGGGAGCGGAAACCGGAGCCCGTCCGAGGACGAAGGCTCGGGCCGGCACGACAGCTCATCATCCGGACGCGACAACTCGTCGTCCGGGCATGACAGTTCCTCCGGGCACGACAACTCGTCGTCGGGCCGGGACAAGTCGTCGTCCGGACGTGATGACTCGTCCGCGCCCACCGGTCCCAGCGGGCACGTCAAAACAGGCGTCGGCGGCAGCGTCCGGTCCGACACCTCCCAGATCGCGGCGGGCGCCGGCGTACTCGCCGCGGCCGCCGTCGGCGGAGCCTGGCTCCTGCGTCGTCGGGCGAGCGGCACGCAGGAAGCCGGCTGACGGAGACGGATTCACGTCTCGGTACCGCCAGGTGTCCGTCCCGGTGGCCGCGCGGCCACCGGGACGGGGCCGTGCCCCGCGCCCGAACCGTCCCGTCCCCCACCCGTCTTTGCCTCGTCACCCGGAGGACGACCGTGTCCCAGAAGGTCAAGGGCTGGCTGCTGGTTCTCGCGGCGCTGGCCGGTGTCTGGCTGATCCGCCACGGCGCCGGCACCCAGCTGATCCCGCCCCAGCCGACCACCGCGCAGGCTCTCGCCGCCGGCCCCGAGCCGCAGCCGGGGTCCCCGGTCGCCGAACCCCTGGGGCCGTCGGCGCCCGTGCGCATCCGGATCCCCAGCATCCGGGTGGACGCCCCGATGATGCGGCTGGGCCTCGGCGCCGACGGCAGTCTCGACGTGCCGCCCGCCGCGAACCGTAATGTCGTCGGCTGGTACCGGGACGGCACTCCCCCGGGCTCCAGGGGCAGCGCGATCGTCGCCGGCCATGTCGACAACGCGCAGGGGCGGTCGGTCTTCTACGACCTGGGCACTCTGCAAAAGGGCAGCGAGGTCGAGGTGGTCCGCCAGGACGGACGCACCGCCGTCTTCTCCCTCGACGGGATCGAGGTCTACGACAGTGACGACTTCCCCGACAAGCGGGTGTACGGCGCCTCGGCCTATGCCTCGCTGCGGTTGATCACCTGCGGCGGCGGCTTCTCGAAGACATCGGGCTACCTGGGCAATGTGGTCGCGTACGCGCATCTCACGAAAGTGCGCTGAACCGGGCCCGCCCGGTGCGCGTCGGTCACGCCGTCCACTGGTCGAACGCCAGCTTCGCGACCAGCGAGAACACCACGACCAGCAGGACGCCGCGGACGAACCCGCTGCCCTTGCTGAGCGCCATCCGCGCCCCGATCAGCCCGCCCGCCAGGTTGAACACCGCCATCAGCGCGGCCAGTTGCCACATCACACTGCCCTGGTACGCGAACATCGCCAGCGCCCCGCCGTTGGTGCAGACGTTGACGATCTTGGCCGTGGCCGACGCGTTCACCAGATCGAGATGGAGCACCGCGGTCAGCCCCAGGACGAGGAAGGTCCCGGTGCCGGGGCCGAACAGCCCGTCGTAGAAGCCGATACCGCCGCCGACGAGCACGATCGCCATGACGGTGCGGGCCCGGGTGACCTCGCGCCGCGTACCGTCGTCCGGCGCCCTGCCGAACGAGGGGCGCAGCATCACGAACGCCGCGACCGCCAGCAGCACGACCATGATCACCGGGCGCAGCACCTCACTGCTGATCCCGGCGGCGAAGAACGCCCCGGCCATCGATCCGGCCAGCGCCGCGAGCCCGATCCGCAGGGCCGTGCCGACCTTGACCGGTGCCCTGCGCACATACGTCACGGCGGCGCCCGACGTACCGACGATCGCGACCGCCTTGTTGGTGCCGAGTACGTGCGCGGCCGGGACGTGGGGCAGGCCCAGCAGCAGGGCGGGCAGCAGGAGCAGTCCGCCACCGCCGACCACCGCGTCGATCCAGCCCGCCGCCGCTGCGGCGAGGCAGAGGACGACCAGAGTGGTGAGTGCTATGTCGGGCATGATCGCGACCCTAACGACCTCGCCCGCGATTGTCAGACGCCCGCCCCGTCCAACCGCGTCCGCCGGATCCCGGAACCGTCGCGGCGACGCGGCGACGCGGCGACGCGGCGACGCGGCGACGGAACCTCCGGGCCGGCCCGGGGGTTCCGCGGTGCCGCCCGGCCCGTTCCCCCCGGACGCCGCGGCCGTACGCTTGGCCCATGAGCCAGGGCTGGAACGCGAGCGACATCCCCGATCAGAGCGGCCGTACGGCCGTGATCACCGGAGCCAACAGCGGCATCGGGCTGATCACGGCACGGGAACTTGCCCGGCACGGCGCGCGGGTGCTGCTCGCCTGCCGTGACGAGACGCGCGGCAAGGAGGCCGCGTCCCACATCCGGGCGGCCGTGACCGGCGCGGACGTGGAGTTCGTACCGCTCGATCTGGCCGATCTGGAATCCGTACGCGCGTGCGCGGCGTCCCACACGCCCGAGCGGATCGATCTGCTGATCAACAACGCGGGCGTGATGGCCCTTCCTTACGGGAAGACGGCCGACGGCTTCGAGAGGCAGTTCGGCGTCAACCACCTGGGGCACTTCGCCCTCACCGGGCTGCTGCTCCCGAAGCTCCTGGGCGCCCCCGGGGCGCGCGTGGTGAGCGTCTCCAGCGGCCTGCACGCCCTGTCCGACATCGATATGGGGGATCTCAACAGCGAGCGGAACTACCGCCGGTGGATCGCCTACGGCCGCTCGAAGACCGCCAATCTGCTCTTCGTCCACGAGCTGGCGCGGCGGCTGGCAGCCGCCGGTTCCGAGGTGGTGGCCGCGGCGGCGCACCCCGGGTACGCGGCGACCAATCTGCAGGCGGCGGGCGTGCGGATGGAGAACCGCAAGGCGGCGGAACGGGTGGTCGGGCTCGGCAACCGGCTCATCGCCCAGCCCGCGTCGGCCGGTGCGCTGCCCACCCTGTACGCGGCCACCGCGCCCGGCGTGCGCCCCGACTCGTTCACCGGCCCGAGGCTGCTGGGGTGGCGCGGTGCGCCGGCCCCGTCCTGGCGGGCCGGCTGGACGCTGAACGACGTGGCGAGCGAGCGGCTCTGGGTGGCGTCCGAGCAGCTCACAGGGGTGACGTATCCGGGCCTCACGCCCTGAGGCCCGCTCCCCGGCCGCCTGCTCTCCCGCTCGCCGTCACCCGGCTCAGAGCCTGTCGGGCGACCTCTGATCGGGCGGCCACGCCCTGGCACGCACGCTTCCCGATCGAAGATCACCCGACAGGCTCTCAGCCCTGCTGCCCCTGGACGGCGGCGGGGTCCATCCACATGACCTCCCAGATGTGGTGGTCCGGGTCCTGGAAGGAGCGGCCGTACATGTGGCCGTAGTCCACCGGCTCGTTGGCGGGCGATCCACCGGAGGCGAGGGCCGTGTCGACCAGTTCGTCCACCTTCTCGCGGCTCTCGGCGCTCAGGGCGAGGATCACCTCGGTGGACTTCGAGGAGTCGGCGATCTCCTTCCTGGTGAACTCCTTGAAGCGGGGCTCCGTGAGGAGCATGGCGAAGATGGTGTCGCTGATGACGAGACACGCGGTGTTCTCGTCACTGAACTGCGGATTGCACGAGAAGCCGAGCTTGCCGAAGAAGGCCTTGGTCGCCTCAAGGTTCTTGACCGGCAGGTTCACGAAGATCATCTGGGGCATGGAGGTCCCGTTCTCTCTGGTATTCGAACGTTTTACGACAGGTAGACGGCCGCGCCGCGCGGAACTCATCGGTACCGGCGAAGGAACTTTTGTGTACCTGTGGCCGTCAGGACATGGCGAGCGGCGCGCCGCCCCGGAGCAGCGATCCGCCCAGCGGGGTCAGTGTGTGCAGGACCGAACTGCCGTGCCGGAGAGTGTGGACCAGTCCCGCCTCGCGCAGCACACAGGCGTGCTGGCTGGCCGAGGCGAGGGAGACTCCCGCGCGGCGGGCGAGTTCGCTGGTCGTGCAGCCGTCACCGATGGCCCTCAGAACCGTCGAACGGGTGTGGCCGAGGAGCCGGCCGAGCCAGGGGCCCGGTTCGGCGAAGACCGGGGCGCGGGAGTGGGTGACCGGGTAGACGAGAACCGGCGGGAGTTGTGGATCGCGGCAGACGACCGGGGTGACGCGGCAGAAGAAGGACGGCTGGAGCAGTAACCCCCGGCCGTCCAGGTGGAGCTCGCGGTCGACGGGGTAGTCCGCCTCCAGCACGGGGGCCCGCCAGCGGATCATGGGCGGGAGGGAGGCGAGCAGTTCGTCCGCGCCGCCGTCCAGGAGCGCGCGGCCGCGGACGGCACGGTCGGCCTCGATGCTCGCCTGGATGTGCGGCCAGTAGGGTTCGATCGCGGCGCGGTGGTAGCTGCGCAGGGCGCCGACGAGCCGGTCGAGCGACTCGACGCGGCCGTCCTGGAAGCGGCCCGTCCCGCGGCGTTCGGCGGCCAGCAGGGCGAGTTCGGCGCGTATCCGCCCGGGCGGGGTGTCGCGCAGCGCCTGCATTCCGGCGTCGGCGCCGTAGGGCTCGCCGCTTTCCTGAGAAGGCGTCAGAAAATCCGGGAAATACCCGCGCGGTGGAATCACCGCGGCCAGCAGGCGCACTTCACCATTCAACCGGGGCCGGGATTCCGTACGCCATTTCCCGAACACCGTGGAACCGCGCCGGTCCCTCAGCCGATGGAAACTCAGAACGGTTTCCCACAGCGCATCCGGCCGGGTGGCCATCCGCACTCTGGAAAGGTCCGCTCCGGACATGTGGATACGCAGCACCGATCCCCCACCTGTTGCACGTGCAATTACCCCCATCCAAGGGTAGGCGACCCGTAACAGCACGTCACCACGGGGTTTCGGCCAGAGGTGAAACGTCTCGCCCCCGCACGCCCTCACCCGAAAAGCTGTACGACGTCGGGCACGAATCCGGAGCCACCGGAAGAGCGGGTGAAGGCCGTGGGGGGTTTTGCTCGTTCGGCGGCGGTGCGCAACGGTGCGGCTCCGTGTCCGACGAGGTAAGCCGGGTGCGGCCCATGGATGGGGATCCATGGGCCGCACCCCGGTCCGTTCCGGGCGCGGGCCCCCGGTCCGTTCCGCGGGTCTTCGCTTATTGAACGAACTTTGCGTATCGAACGAGAAAAAGAACAGCGTCGAACAAACATTTCCCCGGAACGGAACGAGGCGGTGGCACCCCCGCACAGGGTGCCACCGCCTCCCGTGGTTCCGGAGCCGCCGCCGGGTCGGTGAGGGTACGGGTGAGCCGGCGGCGGCTCCGGGGCAGAGGGCCGGGTGCCGGGTCAGCGGCTGTCGCTGCCCGTCGACTCCGCCGCCGCGCGGCCCGCCTCCAGGCGGGCGACGGGAATGCGGAACGGGGAGCAGGACACGTAGTCCAGACCCACCTCGTGGAAGAAGTGCACCGACTCCGGGTCGCCGCCGTGCTCGCCGCAGACGCCGAGCTTCAGGTCCGGGCGGGTGGCCCGGCCGGCCGCGACGGCGCTGCGGACCAGCGAGCCGACACCGTCCTTGTCGATCGTCTCGAACGGCGACACCCCGAAGATCCCCTTCTCCAGGTACGCGGTGAAGAAGGACGCCTCCACGTCGTCACGGGAGAAGCCCCACACCGTCTGGGTCAGGTCGTTCGTGCCGAAGGAGAAGAACTGCGCGGCCTCGGCGATCTGACCGGCGGTCAGCGCGGCACGCGGCAGCTCGATCATCGTGCCGATGGTCAGCTTCAGGCAGGTGCCGGTGGCGGCCTCGACCTCGGCGATGACCCGGTCGGCCTCCTCGCGGACGATCTCCAGCTCCTGGACCGTGCCGACCAGCGGAATCATGATCTCGACGCGCGGGTCGCCCTTGGCGTTCCTGCGTTCGGCCGCGGCCTCGGCGATCGCCCGTACCTGCATGGCGAACAGGCCGGGGATGACGAGACCGAGACGGACCCCGCGCAGACCGAGCATCGGGTTCTGCTCGTGCAGCTTGTGCACGGCCTGGAGCAGGCGCAGGTCGTTCTCGTTGGCGTCCTTGCGCGACTCGGCGAGCGCGACCCGGACCGAGAGCTCGGTGATGTCGGGCAGGAACTCGTGCAGCGGCGGGTCGAGCAGCCGTACGGTGACGGGCAGCCCGTCCATCGCCTCGAACAGCTCGATGAAATCCGCCTTCTGGAGCGGAAGCAGCTCGTCCAGGGCGGTCTCGCGCTCGGCGTCGGTGTCGGCGAGGATCAGCTTCTCGACCATCTCGCGGCGCTCACCGAGGAACATGTGCTCGGTACGGCACAGGCCGATGCCCTGGGCGCCGAAGCGGCGGGCCCGCAGCGCGTCCTCGGCGTTGTCGGCGTTGGCCCGCACCCGCAGCCGGCGCACCCGGTCCGCGTACGCCATGATCCGGTGCACGGCAGCCACCAGCTCGTCGGCGTCGTCGGCGCCCGCGTGCATCCGGCCCTCGAAGTACTCGACGACCGGGGACGGCACGACGGGGACCTCGCCGAGGTACACCTTGCCGGTGGAGCCGTCGATGGAGACGACGTCCCCCTCCTCGATGACCCGGCCGTCCACCGTCATCCGGCGGCGCTTGGTGTCGACTTCGAGCTCCTCGGCGCCGCAGACACAGGTCTTGCCCATGCCGCGGGCGACGACGGCGGCGTGCGAGGTCTTCCCGCCGCGCGAGGTCAGGATGCCCTCGGCCGCGATCATGCCGTCGAGGTCGTCGGGGTTGGTCTCGCGGCGGATGAGGATGACCTTCTCGCCGGACCGCGACCACTTCACCGCGGTGTACGAGTCGAAGACGGCCTTGCCGACCGCTGCGCCCGGCGAGGCCGCGATGCCCCGGCCCAGCAGCTGGGGGCCCTTCCCCTCGGCGACTCCGGTGTCGTCGAAGCGCGGGAACATCAGCTGCGCCAGCTGCGCCCCGTTGACCCGCTGAAGCGCCTCGGCCTCGTCGATCAGGCCCTGGTCGACGAGCTGGGTGGCGATCCGGAAGGCGGCACCGGCGGTGCGCTTGCCGACCCGGGTCTGGAGCATCCACAGCCGGCCGCGCTCGATGGTGAACTCGATGTCGCACAGGTCCTTGTAGTGCGTTTCGAGGGTTTTCATGATCTGCATCAGCTGGTCGTACGACTTCTTGTCGATCGACTCCAGCTCGGCGAGCGGCACGGTGTTGCGGATACCGGCGACGACGTCCTCGCCCTGCGCGTTCTGCAGGTAGTCGCCGTAGACGCCCTGGTGGCCGCTGGCGGGGTCGCGGGTGAACGCGACGCCCGTACCGGAGTCGGGGCCGAGGTTGCCGAAGACCATCGAGCAGATGTTGACGGCCGTGCCGAGGTCGCCGGGGATGCGTTCCTGGCGCCGGTAGAGCTTGGCCCGGTCGGTGTTCCACGAGTCGAAGACGGCCTTTATGGCCAGGTCCATCTGCTCGCGCGGGTCCTGCGGGAAGTCACGTCCGGCGTCCCGGGAGACGAGCTTCTTGAACTGCTTGACCAGCTTCTTCAGGTCGGCCGCGTCGAGATCCACGTCGACGGTGACGCCCTTGGCCTCCTTCGCCGCCTCCAGCGCCTCCTCGAAGAGGTCGCCGTCGACACCGAGGACGGTCTTGCCGAACATCTGGATGAGGCGGCGGTAGGAGTCCCACGCGAACCGCTCGTCGCCGGACTGGACGGCGAGACCGGCCACGGACTCGTCGGAGAGGCCGATGTTGAGGACCGTGTCCATCATGCCGGGCATCGAGAACTTCGCACCGGAGCGGACCGAGACCAGCAGCGGGTCGTCCGCCTGGCCGAGCTTCTTGCCCATCCGCGCCTCAAGGGCGTCCAGATGCGCACTGACCTCGTCCCGGAGCTCCGCCGGCTCCTCGCCGCTGTCGAGGTAGACCTTGCACGCCTCGGTCGTGATGGTGAATCCCGGCGGGACGGGGAGCCCGAGATTGGTCATCTCGGCGAGGTTGGCACCCTTCCCGCCGAGGAGGTCCTTCAGATCCTTGTTGCCCTCGGTGAAGTCGTAAACGAACTTCTGGCCCTCGGCCTCCCGGGACTCCGGGGTGGTTACGTGGGAATCTTTGTTTTCCGACACGGGTCTCGACTCCTCGAGGACGCGATGGCTGCCCTGACGGCGAGGAACATACCCAGATCGAAGGTGTCTGGGTACGTCCACTTGTGCGTCATGAGGCGTCAACCACCCGTCCGCCAGCAGATCGAAAGTGGCATGACCTGCCCCTCGACCGGAGGGATTCGTTCACTTCTTGAATGAATAAATACGTACCGCTACCGGAATCCCTTCAATCGATCACACAGAGCGCTGGACGCGTCGATCGATCAAAGTGGAGCCTATTGGCACCCAGTGCCATCATTTGAGAAATGCACCCCTCGAATTTGCGCTCATTTGAGCGCACTGCCCCTCAGGGTGGCGAGAATCACTTTACGAACAGCGCTCAGATGTCACCATGCGGACGCACCGCCGACGCCTCTTGGTCACTCATTGATCAAGAGGTCGTAGCCGATCGTGAACAGATGAGGCTTTGAGAGTGGCACTGCGGGCCCATCGAGGCTCTTCCATGGCTGCATGCCACTGAATCCGGCCATATATTGCGCTCAGATGAGCGATGGGTGTGGAGCGGCACGCGGTGCCTGTGAGGCGGCGCGCTCCCCAAGGGCCACGGGACGAAAGAGCCCGGGAGGCCCGAGGGGGCCCGGAGCGGCGCGAAAAGGGCCCCGAAGAGCCCGCACAGGCTCTTCGGGGCCCCGGAAGCACTCGGGGGCGGCCCTCTTTCTCAGCCGCCCGACGTGTCCAGCTCCGCGTCCGCGCTCACGCCCGCGCAGTCGTACGGGTCCTTCAGCCAGCCGTCCGGCAGGACCACCCGGTTGTTGCCCGAGGTGCGCCCGCGAGGCCCGTCCGCACCGTCCGGCCACGGCTGGTCCAGGTCCAGCTCCTGCAACTGCCCGCCCAGCTCCTCCAGCGACGAGGTGATCGCCAGCTTCTTGCGCATCTCCGAGCCGACCGAGAAGCCCTTGAGGTACCAGGCGACATGCTTGCGGAAGTCGATCACGCCCCGGGCCTCGTCACCGATCCACTCCCCCAGCAGCGTCGCGTGCCGGAGCATGACGCCGGCGACCTCGCGCAGTCCGGGCGCCGCCCCGGTACGAGGCCCGCCGGGTGCGGGGGCGGTGGCGGTGGCCGCGGGGAGGGCGTTTCCGCCGGAGCCGGAGTACGGAGCCGGAGCCGGCTCCGTACCCTCGAAGGCGCTCACCAGGTCACCGAAGAGCCAGGGGCGGCCCAGGCAGCCGCGCCCCACGACCACGCCGTCGCAGCCGGTCTCGCGCATCATCCGGAGGGCGTCGTCCGCGCACCAGATGTCACCGTTGCCGAGGACGGGGATCTCCGGGACGTGCTCCTTGAGGCGGGCGATGGCGTCCCAGTCGGCGGTGCCGCCGTAGTGCTGGGCGGCCGTCCTGCCGTGCAGGGCGACGGCCGTGACGCCCTCCTCCACCGCGATCCGGCCCGCGTCGAGATAGGTGATGTGGTCGTCGTCGATGCCCTTGCGCATCTTGATCGTGACCGGGAGGTCGCCCGCGTGGGAGACCGCCTGGTGGAGGATCGCGCGCAGCAGCGGCCGCTTGTAGGGGAGCGCCGAGCCGCCGCCCTTGCGGGTCACCTTGGGGACCGGGCAGCCGAAGTTCAGGTCGATGTGGTCGGCGAGGTTCTCGTCGACGATCATGCGGACGGCCTTGCCGACCGTGACCGGGTCCACTCCGTACAGCTGGATCGAGCGCGGGGTCTCGGTCGCGTCGAAGTGGATGAGCTGCATGGTCTTCTCGTTGCGCTCGACCAGCGCCCGGGTGGTGATCATCTCGCTGACGAACAGCCCCTTGCCGCCGGAGAACTCCCGGCACAGGGTGCGGAACGGAGCGTTGGTGATGCCGGCCATGGGGGCGAGCACCACGGGCGGCTGCACCGTGTGCGGGCCGATCCGGAGCTGCGGGAGCGAGGGGGCGAGCGTGGTCATTGCTCCATTGTCGCGTACCGCGCGGAGCGGCCCCGGTCGCACCGGGCGAGGACCGGACGGCAGCGAACTTCGTTAGTTAACCGTACTATCCAAGTATGCCCGAGCTGAGCCCCCGCCGACGTCAACTGGTGCTGGCGATCTGCTGCATGAGCCTGCTGATCGTCAGTCTCGACAACACCGTCCTCAACGTCGCCCTGCCCTCCATGCAGAAGGACCTGCACGCCACCGTGGCGGGCATGCAGTGGACGATCGACGCCTACACCCTCGTCCTGGCCTCGCTGCTGATGCTCGCGGGGTCCACCGCCGACCGGATCGGGCGCCGGAAGATCTTCAAGATCGGGCTCGTCCTCTTCACCCTCGGTTCGGTGCTCTGCTCCCTGGCGCCGAACCTGGAGTCGCTGGTGGCGTTCCGGATGGTGCAGGCGGTGGGCGGTTCGATGCTCAACCCCGTCGCGATGTCGATCATCACCAACACCTTCACCGACCCGCGCGAGCGGGCCCGCGCCATCGGGGTGTGGGGCGGTGTCGTCGGCATCTCCATGGCGGCGGGACCCGTGGTCGGCGGCCTTCTGGTGGACTCGGTGGGCTGGCGGTCGATCTTCTGGATCAACCTTCCGGTCGGTCTCCTCGCGCTGCTGCTCACCTGGCGGTACGTGCCCGAGTCCCGTGCGCCGAAGCCGCGCCGCCCCGACCCCGTGGGGCAGCTGCTGGTGATCGCGGTGCTCGGTTCACTGACGTACGCGATCATCGAGGCACCGTCGGCAGGCTGGACCTCGCCGCGCATCCTGACGTTCGCCGGGCTCGCCGCCTGCGCGGTCGTCGGGCTGCTGCTGTACGAGCCCAGGCGCGCCGAACCCCTCATCGACCTGCGGTTCTTCCGCAGCGCCCCGTTCAGCGGGGCCACCGCCATCGCGGTCTGCGCCTTCGCCGCACTGAGCGGATTCCTCTTCCTCAACACGCTGTATCTGCAGAACGTGCGCGGTCTGAGCGCGCTGCACGCCGGTCTGTACATGCTGCCGATGGCGGCCCTGACCTTCGTCTGCGCACCGTTGTCCGGGCGGCTGGTCGGCAGCCGGGGGCCCCGGCTGTCGCTGCTCGTGGCGGGCGTGGCCATGACGGCGTGCGGGCTGTTGTTCGCCGCGTTCGACGCGGAGACGGACAACGTCCTGCTGTTCACCGGCTATGTGCTGTTCGGCCTCGGCTTCGGCATGGTGAACGCGCCGATCACCAACACGGCCGTCTCCGGGATGCCGCGCTCGCAGGCCGGTGTGGCGGCGGCGGTCGCCTCGACCAGCCGGCAGGTCGGCGGGACGCTCGGGGTCGCCGTGATCGGTGCGGTGCTGGCGGCGGGCGTGGCCGGTACCGGATCCCCGCGGGGCGCCGGGTACGCGGAAGCGTTCGTGGACGCGAGCAAGCCCGCCTGGTGGATCATCGCCGGGTGCGGGCTGTGCGTCCTGCTGATGGGCGCGCTGACCAGCGGGCGCTGGGCGCGGGGGACGGCGCGCCGGACCGCGGAACGGCTGGAGACGGCGAAGGGCATGTGCGCGCAGGATCAGGCGTCGGCGGGCTCCAGGACCTGAAGACGTTGCAGCCGCTGTCCGGTCTCGTCCTCTTCCGCATCGTGCTCTCTGCTGAGACTGCGGCTGCCGCGCAGGGTGGCGTGAGCGCGGGGCGGCAAGGAGCGCGGACACGGGCGTGGGCCCGGATCACTCCAGGTGATCCGGGCCCACGGTCGTACGGGTGATGAGGAGGTGTCAGCTCTGCGCCGAACTGTCCTGCTCGGTCGCGCCCGGCTGCGCCGGGTCGTCCGAGGACGGCTCGTGCTGCGCGGCGGGCGGGGTCGCCTGCGCGGAGGCGGGTCCCGACTGCGCGCGCTCACGCATCTTGCGCAGCAGCTCCTGCTTCTGGTCGGCGGCCGCCTTGCGGTCGGCATCGCGCGCAGGGCCCGCGCCCTGCTGTTCGGCGCGGGACAGCTTCTTGCGCTGTCCGCCCACACCGAGGAGGTTGTTGCGGCTCTTGGCCACGGCGTTCTCCCATTCGTGGTGAGAAAAGAGGTCTGGAGTGACCTGGAATCGGTCCGGTGGGCGGCGGGTGGTCGAGCCCGCCGCACTCTCACTCGTAGATCTGGAAGAACGAAGACATGCCCGCACCGTACCCCGGCCGGAACGGTCCCAGCACCCGGTTTTCCGCCCGGCCGCGCGGTCCTGGCGGGCGGCCCCGGCGGGCGGCCCCGGCCGCGTGCGCGGCGCGACGTCCGCCGTGGCCGGCCCGGCGGCCGCCGCACAGGCGGTCCGTGACGCGCGGGCGCATGCGCCCGGGGTGCGGCGAAGCCCCCGGTTCCGTACGGGGTACGGGGAACCGGGGGCTTCGCCGGGAAACCGCGGTGCGTCAGCAGCCCAGCAGCCGGGCGCCGAGGTAGGCCTGGATCTGGTCCAGGGAGACGCGCTCCTGCTTCATGGTGTCGCGCTCGCGCACGGTCACCGCGTTGTCGTCCAGGGTGTCGAAGTCGACGGTGACGCAGAACGGCGTACCGATCTCGTCCTGGCGGCGGTAGCGGCGGCCGATGGCGCCCGCGTCGTCGAACTCGATGTTCCAGTTCTTCCGCAGGTCGGTGGCGAGGCCCTTGGCCTTCGGCGACAGCTGCGGGTTGCGGGACAGCGGCAGGACGGCGACCTTGACCGGCGCGAGGCGCGGGTCGAGGCGCATCACGGTGCGCTTCTCCATGACGCCCTTGGCATTGGGCGCCTCGTCCTCGATGTAGGCGTCGAGGAGGAAGGCGAGCATCGCGCGGCCGACACCGGCCGCCGGCTCGATGACGTAGGGGGTCCAGCGCTCGCCGGCCTCCTGGTCGAAGAAGGACAGGTCCGTGCCCGAGGCCTTGGAGTGCGCCTTGAGGTCGTAGTCCGTGCGGTTGGCGACACCCTCCAGCTCGCCCCACTCGCTGCCGCCGAAGCGGAAGCGGTACTCGATGTCGGCGGTGCGCTTGGAGTAGTGGGAGAGCTTCTCCTTCGGGTGCTCGAACCAGCGCATGTTCTCCTCACGCATGCCCAGGTCCGTGTACCAGTTCCAGCGCTGGTCCATCCAGTACTGCTGCCACTCCTCGTCCTCGCCCGGCTTGACGAAGAACTCCATCTCCATCTGCTCGAACTCACGGGTGCGGAAGATGAAGTTGCCCGGAGTGATCTCGTTCCGGAAGGACTTGCCCATCTGGGCGATGCCGAACGGCGGCTTCTTGCGCGAGGTCTGCTGCACCTGGCCGAAGTTGGTGAAGATGCCCTGCGCGGTCTCGGGGCGCAGATAGGCGACCGAGCCGGAGTCCTGGGTCGGGCCGAGGTGGGTGGAGAGCAGACCCGAGAACTGCTTGGGCTCGGTGAACGTGCCCTTGTTGCCGCAGTTCGGGCAGTTGAGCTCGGCCAGGCCGTTCACGGGCGCGTGGCCGTGCTTCTCCTCGTACGCCTCCTCCAGGTGGTCGGCGCGGAAGCGCTTGTGACAGGAGGTGCACTCGGTCAGCGGGTCGGTGAACGTGGCGACGTGGCCGGAGGCGGACCAGACCTCGGGGGCGAGGATGACCGACGAGTCGAGTCCGACCACGTCCTCGCGCGAGGTGACCATGTAGCGCCACCACTGGCGCTTGAGGTTCTCCTTCAGCTCCACGCCCAGCGGCCCGTAGTCCCAGGCGGCACGCTGACCACCGTAGATCTCACTGCAGGGATAGACGAAGCCACGGCGCTTGCTCAGGCTGACGATGGAGTCGATCTTGTCGGCGGCCACGGTGCTCTCTTCATTACGACGACGGAACTGGACAGGGGTGGCGCGAAGCGCCTCGTGGGGGGTAGTGGTCGGGAGACGGGCGGGCGAATGCCTCAGATTACCGGCGGGCACGCCCCTTCGATCAAATCGGTGTCGGCACGGACGGCCGCGCGGTCATCTCATCATCCTTGTTGACAATCGTTTCCAATTTTGTTGAAAATGACTGTCATGAACGTAAGTCGCCTCATACCCACCGCCGCCGTCGCCGGAGCAGCCGTCCTCGGCCTCACCGCCCTCACGGCCTGCTCCGCCTCGGGCGCCGCCGACCACAAGAACGGCGACAAGCTGAACGTGGTGGCCTCGTTCTATCCGATGCAGTTCCTGGCCGAGCAGATCGGCGGGAAGCACGTCTCCGTCACCACCCTGACCAAGCCGGGCGTCGAACCGCACGACCTGGAGCTCAGCCCGCGGCAGATCGGCGGACTCGCCGACGCCGACTGCATCCTCTACCTCAAGGGCATCCAGCCCGCCGTCGACGACGCCGTCAAGCAGTCCGGCTCGAAGAACGTCATCGACGCCTCGGCCCTCACCACGCTGGAGGACCACGGCACCGAGACCGGCGCCGACGAGCACGGTCATGAGCACCACGGTGACGAGGCCGGGGCCGACCCCCACATCTGGCTGGACCCGGTGAAGTACGCCGAGGTCGCCAAGGGCGTCGGGAAGTCCCTGGAGAAGACCGACCCCGGCCACGCCGCGGACTACCGCAAGAACACGGACGCGCTGGTCACCAGGCTCGACGGCCTGAACACGGCGTACGAGAACGGTCTGAAGTCCACCGCGACCAGGACCTTCATCACCACGCACTCCGCCTTCGGCTACCTCGCCGAGCGCTACGGCCTGACCCAGGAGGGCATCGCCGGCATCGACCCCGAGGCCGAGCCCAGCCCCGCCCGGATCAAGGAGATCCACACCATCGCGGAGAAGAACAAGGTCTCCACCGTATTCTTCGAGACGCTCGCCAGCGACAAGACCGCGAAGACCCTCGCCAAGGACACCGGCCTGAAGACCGACGTCCTGGACCCGCTGGAGGGAATCACGGGCAAGTCCAAGGGCGCTGACTACATCGAAGTCATGCAGTCCAACCTCGCGGCCCTGCAGAAGGCGCTCGGCGCGAAGTGACCCGCACACCACCCGCCACAGCAGCATCGGAGGCGCTCATGCCCGAGCCCGGGAGCACCACGACGGATCCCGTGATAGCCCTGCGCGGCGCCAGCGCCACGCTCGGCACGCGTCCGGTGCTGCGCGGCATCGACCTCACCGTCCACCGCGGCGAGGTCGTCGCCCTGCTCGGCGCCAACGGCTCGGGCAAGTCGACCGCCGTACGCTCCGTCATCGGTCAGGTCCCGCTCACCGGCGGCTCCATCGAGCTGTTCGGCACCCCGTTGCGCCGCTTCCGCTCCTGGGCGCGTGTCGGTTACGTACCCCAGCGCACCACCGCGGCCGGCGGGGTCCCCGCCACGATCCGTGAGGTCGTCTCCTCCGGACGCCTCTCCCGCACGAAGCTGGGCCTGCTCCGCAGGGCCGACCGGGCCGCGGTCGACCGGGCCATCGGCCTCGTGGGCCTCGCCGACCGGGCCGGGGATTCGGTGGACGCGCTCTCCGGCGGGCAGCACCAGCGCGTGCTGATCGCCCGTGCGCTGGCCGCCGAACCGGAGCTGCTGATCATGGACGAGCCGATGGCCGGCGTCGACCTGGCCAGCCAGGAGATCCTCGCCACGACGCTCCGCGAGCAGGTCGCGGCCGGCACCACGGTGCTGCTCGTGCTGCACGAGCTCGGCCCGCTGGAGCCGCTGATCGACCGCGCGATCGTGCTGCGCGACGGCTGTGTGATGCACGACGGGCCGCCCCCGAAGGCGCTGGGCCAGCACGCCCTGCCCGGCCACGACCACGTACACCCCCACGCGGCCTCCGAGCCCGTCCGGACCGGACTGCTGAGCTGATCATGGAATTCCTCGACCCCCCGTTCATGCAGCGGGCCCTGCTCGCCGCCGTACTGGTGGGCGTCATCGCCCCCGCCGTCGGCATCTACCTCGTCCAGCGCCGCCAGGCCCTGATGGGCGACGGCATCGGCCATATCGCGATGACCGGTGTCGGCCTCGGCTTCCTGCTCTCCACCAGCCCGGTGTGGATGGCCACGGCGGTCGCCGTCGTCGGCGCCGTCGCGATGGAGCTGATCCGCTGGTACGGACGCACCCGCGGCGACATCGCGCTGGCCATGCTGTTCTACGGCGGCATGGCGGGCGGCGTCCTGCTGATCAACCTCTCCGACACCGGCTCCAACGCCAACCTCACCTCGTACCTCTTCGGCTCCCTCTCCACGGTCTCCACCGAGGACATCACCGCGATCTGTCTGCTGGCCGCCTTCGTGCTGCTGGTGACGCTGGGGCTGCGGAGGCAGCTGTTCGCGGTCAGCCAGGACGAGGAGTTCGCCCGGGTCACCGGACTGCCGGTGCGCGCGCTGAATCTGCTGGTCGCCGTGACGGCGGCGGTGACCGTCACCGTGGCGATGCGGGTCGTCGGGCTGCTGCTGGTCAGCGCGCTGATGGTGGTGCCGGTCGCGGCCGCACAGCAGATCTCCAGGTCCTTCAAGGTGACGTTCGTGCTGTCGGTCGTCATCGGTACGGCGGTGACCCTGGCCGGCACCGTGACCTCGTACTACCAGGACATCCCGCCCGGCGCGACGATCGTGCTGCTGGCCATCGTGGTCTTCGTCGGCCTGACGCTGCTCGCGGCCCCGCTGGCCAGAAGGCGCGCCCGGCTCGGCGAAGCCGCGTCCGAGGAGTGCACTCTGGAGGTACCGGCCTCCCGTCCCGCCACGGACGACCTGCGGGTCTGACCGAGCTGCCGGGGCGGGCTGGCACAATGGCCCGACACAGGTACGGGCGACACGAGGAGGCTGCTGTGGCGACGGCGCCGATCAGTGGAACGAACGCGGCCCCGGTACGCGGCCGGTCGACCCGGCAACGGGCGGCGGTGGCGGCGGCGCTCGACGAGGTGGACGAGTTCCGCAGCGCCCAGGAGCTGCACGACGTGCTCAAGCACCGCGGTGACTCGGTCGGGCTGACCACCGTCTACCGCACCCTTCAGTCCCTCGCCGACGCCGGCGAGGTCGATGTGCTGCGCACCACGGACGGCGAGTCCGTGTACCGGCGCTGTTCGACCGGGGACCACCACCACCATCTGGTGTGCCGGATGTGCGGCAAGGCCGTGGAGGTCGAGGGGCCCGCGGTGGAACAGTGGGCGGAGACGATAGCCGCGCAGCACGGGTATGTGAACGTGGCCCACACGGTGGAGATCTTCGGAACGTGCGCGGAGTGCGCGAGCGCGAAGGAGTGACGACGACGGCCCGGGGGCGCTGTCCCCGGGCCGCGCCGCTCAGAACCCGACCGGCTCTCAGCCCGTCGGGTTCTGAGCCGCTTCCACCGCGCCGCCGAAGCGCCGGTCCCGCTGGGCGTACTCCAGGCAGGCCCGCCACAGGTCGCGGCGGTCGAAGTCCGGCCACAGCACGTCCTGGAAGACCATCTCGGCGTAGGCGCTCTGCCAGATCAGGTAGTTGGAGGTGCGCTGCTCGCCGCTGGGGCGGACGAAGAGGTCGACGTCCGGCATGTCCGGGTAGTAGATGTACTTCGCGAACGTCTTCTCGTTGACCTTGGACGGGTCCAGCTTCCCGGCCGCGACGTCCTGCGCGATGCGCTGCGCGGCGTCGGCGATCTCGGCCCGGCCGCCGTAGTTGACGCAGAAGTACAGCGTCATCCTGTCGTTGTCCTTGGTCTGCTCCTGGGCGACCTGGAGCTCCTGGACGACGGACTTCCACAGCTTGGGCATGCGGCCCACCCAGCGGATACGGATGCCCAGTTCGTCCATCTCGTCGCGGCGGCGGCGGATGACGTCCCGGTTGAAGTTCATCAGGAACTTCACTTCCTCCGGGGACCGCTTCCAGTTCTCGGTGGAGAACGCGTACAGCGAGAGGTTCTTGACGCCCATCTCGATGCAGCCCTTGAGGACGTCCATGACGACGCCCTCGCCGACCTTGTGGCCCTCGGTGCGCGGGAGGCCGCGTTCCTTGGCCCAGCGGCCGTTGCCGTCCATCACGACGGCGACGTGCTTGGGCACCAGCTCACCGGGGATCTGCGGGGGCGTGGCACCGGAAGGGTGCGGCTCCGGGGTCTTGTAGTCGTGCCGGTTACGGCCGCCGAACATCCCGCGTACTGCCATGAACTGTCTCGCTCCCTGTGCCTGATCTGCCCGTGTCACTTCTCTACGTACCGCAGTGAGCGCAGTCCGCGCTCCAGATGCCAGTGCAGATAAGCGGACACCAGTCCGCTCCCCTCCCTGGCATGACGCGCCTCGCACGCGTCCGCCGTCTCCCAGTCGCCGGTGAGCAGCGCGCTCAGCAGCGTGACGGCCTCAGCCGAGGGTACGACGCTGCCGGGTACCCGGCAGTCACCGCATATGACGCCGCCCGCCCCGACGGAGAAGAACCGGTTCGGTCCGGGCATTCCGCACTTCGCGCAGTCCTCGAAGCTGGGTGCGTAGCCGTTGACGGCGAGCGAACGCAGCAGGAACGCGTCGAGGATGAGATGCGGCTCGTGTTCACCGCGTGCGAGGGTGCGCAGACCTCCGACGAGCAGCAGGTACTGCTGGACCGCCGGCTCGCCCTCGTGGTCGGTGAACCGCTCGGCGGTCTCCAGCATCGCGGTGCCCGCGGTGTAGCGGGCGTAGTCGGTGACGATGCCGCCGCCGTACGGGGCGATCGTCTCGCTCTGGGTGCAGAGCGGCAGTCCCCGGCCGACCAGCTCGCTGCCCCGGGCGAAGAACTGCACGTCGACGTGGGAGAAAGGTTCCAGCCGTGCCCCGAACTTGGACTTCGTGCGCCGTACCCCGCGCGCGACGGCCCGCACCCGGCCGTGGCCGCGGGTCAGGATCGTGATGATCCGGTCGGCCTCGCCCAGCTTCTGCGTGCGCAGTACCACGCCGTCGTCCCGGAACAAGCTCATGCGTCCATTGTCCGGTACGGGGACGGCTCACCGCCCCCGCCCCCGCCCCCGGTCGGTCCCGGTGTCCGTCCGCCGCGTCGGCCGCCGGTACGACCGGTGGGCGCACGGGCCCGCTCACTCCCGTGGGAGTACGCGCCCGGTGCGGACGGGGCCGTTCAGGAGGGGGTGCGCGCCGCCGCGGCGAGCAGCCGGGCGGTGTCCTCGGCACGGAGCTGCAGCGCCCCGCCGACCGTGGCCAGCACCTCGCGCTCCGCCTGTCCGTACGGGCCGTCGGCGAGGGCGATCCTCGCGCCCTGCAGCAGGATCGATTCGCGTCCGGCGGGGGCCAGATGCGGGGAGAGGGGTTCCAGTGCCTCGTGCAGTTCGATGGCGAGGGCCGCACCGCAGGCCTCGGCCGTCGGGTCGAAGGCGGAGCCGTGGCCGATGTCGGCGGAGAGGACCTCGACGACGGTGCAGAGCTGTTCCTCCGTGCAGTCGTCGAATCCGGCGTCGTGCACGATGGCGGCCGCGACCTCCAGGACCGTACGGGAGGCGGTGCCGCCGGCCGCGAGGACACCGAGCGCGACCGTGTGGACGGCGTCCCGGAGCATCGCGGAGAACCGGGTGGTGGTGGGGTGGTCGAGCACCTCGGTGTCGAAGTGGGCCCGGCAGGCGGCGCATTCGACGACGGGGCCCACGGTGCCGCGTCGCAGCACCGGCACGCCGATCACCGCGAAACGACGACGGCCGGTGAGACGGCGGTAGTTGCGGTCGCCGCCGCAGCCGGGGCAGAAGAACTCGCCGTCGCCGACGGCGTCCCAGATGGTGCGGATGCCGCAGATACGCAGCTTCATGGCGCGTTGTCCCAGGGCCGACCGCACGTCGTACACCTCCGTAACTCCCCCGTGGCCCCAAGGCACGGGAGGTGCCGCCTCCGGCAACATTGCCGTGTGGACGTGATGTTAACCACAGCGGCGAGGCGGCGTCAGTACCTCGATCGTCACAACCCCGGAGATGGCCGAACCCCGCCCCCCGGATGCGGGTGGGCGGGGTTCTCGGCCTTGTGGCTCCAGGCCCTTTCGGGCGCCGGGTCAGCGGGCGGCGCGGTTGACGGCGGAGACGACCGCCTGCAGGGAGGCGCGCGTGGTGTTGGCGTCGATGCCGATGCCCCACAGAACCTTTCCGTCGATCGCGCACTCGATGTACGAGGCGGCCTGGGAGCTGGCGCCCTCGCTCATGGTGTGCTCGGTGTAGTCCAGCAGACGGGCGTCGATGCCGATGGCCTGCAGCGCTTCGAAGAACGCGGAGATCGGGCCGTTGCCGGTGCCGGTCAGCACGGTGTCCGTGCCGTCCACGGTCGCCTCGACGGTGATCGTGTCCCGGCCGTCGGAGCCGGTCGTGGTCTGGCCGGAGCGGATCTGCACGCGACCCCACTGGTTCGCAGCGTTGTCCTGGCTCGGCAGGTACTCGTCCTGGAACGTGGACCAGATCTGGGTCGGCGTGACCTCGCCGCCCTCGGCATCGGTCTTGGCCTGAATGATCCGGGAGAACTCGATCTGCATCCGGCGGGGCAGGTCCAGCTTGTGGTCGTTCTTCAGCACGTAGGCGATTCCGCCCTTGCCGGACTGCGAGTTGACCCGGATGACGGCCTCGTAGCTGCGGCCGACGTCCTTCGGGTCGATCGGCAGGTACGGCACGGCCCACTCGATGTCGTCGACCGTCCTGCCCCGGGCCGCCGCGTCGGCCTCCATGGCGTCGAAGCCCTTCTTGATGGCGTCCTGGTGGGAGCCGGAGAAGGCGGTGTAGACCAGGTCGCCCGCGTAGGGGTGGCGCGGGTGGACCTCCATCTGGTTGCAGTACTCGCTGGTCCGGCGGATCTCGTCGATCTGCGAGAAGTCGATCTGCGGGTCGACACCCTGCGAGAACAGGTTCATGCCCAGGGTGACCAGGTCGACGTTGCCGGTGCGCTCGCCCTGGCCGAACAGGCAGCCCTCGATCCGGTCCGCACCGGCCATGATGGCCAGTTCGGCGGCGGCGACGGCGGTGCCGCGGTCGTTGTGCGGGTGGACCGACAGGCAGACGAACTCGCGGCGGGTCAGGTTCCGCGACATCCACTCGAACCGGTCCGCGTGCGTGGACGGCGTCGAACGCTCCACGGTGGCGGGCAGGTTGAGGATGATCTCGCGGCCCTCCTCCGGCTGCCAGACGTCACAGACCGCCTCGCAGACCTCCAGGGCGAAGTCCAGCTCGGTGTCGGTGAAGATCTCGGGGCTGTACTGGTAGCCGAAGACCGTCTCCGGGCCCAGCAGTTTCTCGGCGTACTCCATGACCAGCCGGGTGCCGTCCACGGCGATCTGCTTGATGTCGTCCTTCGAACCGCGGAAGACGACCCGGCGGAAGGTGGGCGCCGTCGCGTTGTACAGGTGGACGGTCGCCCGGCGGGCGCCGACGAGGGACTCCACGGTCCGCTCGATCAGATCCTCGCGGGCCTGTGTCAGGACGGAGATCGTCACGTCCTCGGGGATCGCGCCCTCTTCGATGATGGAGCGGACGAACGCGAAATCGGTCTCGCCCGAGGACGGGAAGCCGACCTCGATCTCCTTGTAGCCCATGCGTACGAGCAGATCGAACATCTCACGCTTGCGGGCCGGCGACATCGGGTCGATCAGAGCCTGGTTGCCGTCGCGCAGATCGGTGGAGAGCCAGCGGGGCGCGACGGTGATCCGGTTGTCCGGCCAGGTGCGGTCGGGGATCTCGACGGCCTCGTACCGGCCGTACTTGTGGATCGGCATCCCGGACGGCTTCTGCAGGCACGTGGCGTTGGTGATCGGCGTCGGCCGGCCGACAGCGTTCTCAGCGGGGGTCCGAGCGGGATTTACGGCGGTCATGGCGTACGGCTCCTCGGGGGTCCAACCAATAGGACGGCCGACTGTGTCGCTGCAACACCAGACTCCGCGGGGAGGGGGTCGGCCTACGACTACAGGCCCTCGCCGCGGCAGCTAAGAAGAAGCAGCCCGAAACGCATGATGCGTCGAGAGTAGCCGAGAGGCTCCTGATGCGTCCGTCGCGTATCAGTATGCGGGACCGGGCGCCGGAAACGCCCGACAGTGACCGATCACTCCATTTCGTCAATCTTGGTCGCAACCAGTGACATCACCGCTACGCGGTGCCACAGTCGAGTGCATGCAGCCTCAGCATCAGCACGGGTTCCACCCCGTCTTCTGCACCATCGTGCCGCCCCATGTCCTCGACAAGCTGTCGCAGTCCGACAACCCCGATCTGGCGGGCCCCGCCCGCCGCACCCTGGAGAGCGATGCCGCCCGCCGCACCCGCCGCCAGATGGCCACGGCCGTCACCGTGCCCCTCGCCCGCGCGACCGAGGGAGAGGCGTCCGACAAACCCGACCGGACCCTGTACGACTGCCGTCACGACACCCGGCTGCCCGGCACCAAGGTCCGCGCCGAGGGCCAGGAACCGACGAAGGACGCGAGCGTCAACCGCGCGTACGCGGGGCTCGGAGCCACGTTCGAGCTGCTGCTCAAGGCGTACGGCCGCCGCTCGATCGACGGCAACGGACTGCCGCTGATCGGTTCCGTGCACTACGACGAGAAGTACAACAACGCCTTCTTCGACGGCGAGCAGATGGTCTTCGGCGACGGGGACGGCGAGGTCTTCCTGGACTTCACCGTCGCCATCGATGTGATCGCCCACGAACTGGCGCACGGGCTGACCCAGTACACCGCCAATCTGAGCTACTACGGCCAGTCCGGCGCGCTCAACGAATCGGTCTCCGACGTCTTCGGCTCCCTGGTCAAGCAGTACACGCTGGGCCAGACCGCCGACCAGGCCGACTGGCTGATCGGCGCCGGACTGCTGGCACCCGGCGTCCAGGGCGACGCGCTGCGCTCGATGAAGGCACCGGGAACCGCGTACGACGACGACGTACTGGGCAAGGACCCGCAGCCCGCGTCGATGGAGGACTACGTCCGCACCAGCGAGGACAACGGCGGAGTGCACATCAACTCCGGCATCCCGAACCGCGCGTTCTGTCTCCTGGCGACGGCACTCGGCGGCCATGCGTGGGAACGGGCCGGGCAACTCTGGTTCGATGTGCTCACAGGTGGTCAACTGGCCGTGGACGCGGACTTCGCTTCCTTCGCCCGGTTGACGGTGGCCGCGGCCCGCAGCCGCTTCGGGGAGGGCGACGAGGCGGAGGCGGTCCTGAAGGCATGGTCGGAGGTGGGCGTACCGACCGCGTAGGAACGACCCCGGACCCGTCCGGCCATGGGAGGAGACCAGATGCGGATTCAGGTCAGCAGGACCGGCGGCTTCGCCGGCATCGCACGCCACCGCGAGGTCGACACCGCCGGACGGGCCGATGCCCCGGAGTGGGAGGCCCTGGCCGAATCGGCGCTCGTCGCGGGCCACGACACCCCGCCCCCGGGCGTCCCGGACGGCTTCCGGTACCGGATCACGATCGGCGACCGGACGATCCACTGCGCGGACCCGAAACTGTCCGAAGCCCAGCGCGCACTGGTCTCACGCGTCCTGAAGGAGGGCGCGTGAGACGGAGCAGCCCCGGCCTCCGGCCTCCCCCGGGGCCGGCCCGGCCCTGAGCCCGCTCAGAACCCCAGCTTCCGCAGCTGCTTCGGGTCGCGCTGCCAGTCCTTGGCCACCTTCACGTGCAGATCCAGGAAGACCGGCGTGCCGAGCAGTGCCTCGATGTGCTTGCGCGACTTCGTACCGACGTCCTTCAGCCGCTTGCCCTTCGGGCCGATGATGATGCCCTTCTGGCTGGGGCGCTCGATGTAGACGTTGGCGTGGATGTCGAGCAGCGGCTTGTCCGCCGGGCGGTTCTCGCGCGGCAGCATCTCTTCGACGACGACCGCGATGGAGTGCGGCAGCTCGTCCCGAACGCCTTCGAGCGCGGCCTCCCGGATCAGCTCCGCGACCATGACCATCTCGGGCTCGTCGGTGAGGTCGCCCTCCGGATAGAGCGGCGGGCTCTCCGGGAGCAGCGGGGCGATCAGATCGGCCAGCAGGCCGACCTGGCCGGCCCCTCTCCCACCACCCTCGTTCGAGGGACTGCGTCCCGCCCCCTGCTCCGCCTTCACCGCGGAGACCGGAATGATCTCGGCCCACTCGAAGCCGAGTTCCTCGCCCAGTCGGGACACGGCGAGCAGCTGTTCGGCGAGCCGCTTGGAGTCGACCAGGTCGGTCTTGGTGATGACGGCGATCTTCGGGGTCTTCTTGATGCCCGCGAGTTCCTTGACGATGTACTTGTCACCGGGGCCGAGCTTCTGGTCGGCGGGCAGGCAGAAGCCGATGACGTCGACCTCGGCCCAGGTGGTGCGTACGACGTCGTTGAGGCGCTCGCCCAGCAGCGTGCGCGGCTTGTGGAGGCCGGGGGTGTCGACCAGGATCAGCTGGGCGTCCTCGCGGTGCACGATGCCGCGCACGGTGTGCCGGGTGGTCTGGGGCCGGTTGGAGGTGATCGCCACCTTCTGGCCGACCAGAGCGTTCGTGAGGGTGGACTTGCCCGCGTTGGGGCGGCCCACGAAGCAGGCGAAGCCGGCCCGGTGCGGGGCGTGGTTCGCAGCCTGCTGTGCAGCGGCTTCTGTGTCAGGTCGAACGCTCATGGCGCCCATTGTCCCCGATCCCGGCGGCCCCGCCGAACCAACCGCCGCGACGGGGCCGCTCGCGCGTGTCCCGGACCGTACGGCCACGGTTCCGCCGGGCCCGTACCCACAGCCCCGCACCCCCGCCGACGATCACCAGCAGGACCCCGGCCACCAGCCAGGGCAGTGCGAAGTATCCGACGACGGCCGACTCGCGGGTCTCGCGGGCGCTCGCGGTCAGTTCGATCTCGCCCCATTCCAGTTGGGGAGCGTCGGCCCACTGTTCGGTCAGCCGGACCTGCTGGCGGGGCAGGAGTTCAGAGGGGATCTTCTTCAGATCGCGGGCGAGGAGGGTGCGGCCGAAGAGGCCCTCGGCCTTGAGGGCGACCCTGGGACTGAGGGTGACGTTGCCCCGGTTGTGGAGCGTGTACGAGATGACGGCCCGGCTCCTCCCGGTACCCGGGACCAGCGGCTGGGTGTGCTCGACCTCGACGTCGTCCACGGAGAGCGCGGGCATGGCCGGCCCGTTCACCCGCAGATAGATCCGGGCGCCGACCGCCTTCCGGATGCCGACGGCGACGGCTCCCGCGTCGGCCGGATCGATGCGTTCGTCGAGGGCGACGAGTGCGCCGGGGTGGTCGCCGGGCTCGGCGTCCTCGGGGACAGTGATGGTGACCGGGACGGTGACGGAGCCGTGCGGCCGCACGGTGACCCGGTCGCGGCCGGTCCTCGCCCAGGCACCGACGGAGCGCTGTTTCTCGTCCTGGGCGCGGACGGCGAAGCCGCCGTCGCGCGCGGTGTTGTAGGCGTCGGCCGCATACAGCCGGAAGGTCTGCGGCCGGTCCGTCTTGTTGGTGACGGTGACCTTGTCGTCGAGCGTGGCGCCGGGATCGGCCCGGAGGTAGAAGTACGGGCGCTGCCCGGCCTGTGCGGTGGCCGGGTAGACCGACCAGCTGCCGTTGTCCGCGGCGTGGGCCGCGGGGGCGCCGGTCAGCAGGAGGACACCGGCCAGGAGGAGTACGTACAGCTTGCGCACGGTGCGGGGCCTCCGGGTTGGTCGGTCGGGGGTCGAAACGGGCGGTCCGGGCGGGTGCGCGCCCGGTCCGCCGATCGGTCGGGGCCGCTCGGTCACGTGAGGGTGAGGGTGAGCACGCCGGAGTACGCGCCGGGAGCGGTGTACGCCGGTACGTTCAGCGCGAGCCGGGCGTCGACGGTGAACTCACCGCCGGTGAGGGCCCCGTTCGGCGCGGACGCCAGCGTGGCGCCCGCGCTGCCGACCGGTCCCGCGGAACCCGCCGCACAGGTGCTGGGGCTGCCGGGCTTCGTCGCGCAGACCGGGGTCCAGCCGAGTGCCGACGCGCCGATGGTCGCGCCACCGGGGCCCTTGAAGTCGGTGACCTTTCCGGTGAGGGACCAGCCGGCGGGGCCGCCGCGGTAGTCCTCGACCATCACCGTCTGCAGGGAGCCGCGGGAGGCACCGCCCTTCCCGAAGTCGACCGCCGACATCTCGACGGTGTCCCCGGCCTGGACCATGGACAGCGTGCCCGCCTTCACGGACGAGTCGAGCCGCTGGCTGCCGTCCGGGATCCCGCCGCCACCGGTGACGGTGTACGCCTGCGGTCCGGCCCCCCGGGATGCGTCCCAGCCGCCGCCCTCGTAGGCGACGATGCCGGTGGTCGCCGGATCGTCGACGGTGAGCCGGCCGCTGAAGCCGCCCGAGGCGTCCGCCCTGACGGTGGCCGTGTCGGCGGTCTGGGTGTCACCGGCCCGGCCCGCGAGCGTGATGTCCGCGCCCGCGGTGAACTTCGACCCGGTCACGGCGACCGCCTCGCCCGCCTTGCCGGACGCGGCCCCGAGCCGGATGGCACGCTCGTTGACCTGGCCGCCTCCGTCCGTCGCGAGGATCGTCTCGGAGACGGGGGCGGGCGGATCCGTCACCGTGCAGGGGGTGTCCAGCTCCATGATGTAGCTGGTGTGGATGTTGTAGTCGCCGGGCGACAGCGTGATCCGGCCGGGCGCGGTGACCGTGAAGGTGCCGGTCATCGAGAACGACGGGAAGTCGCCCTTGCCGGGGACCGGGGTGTTCTTCTTCGGTCCGGCGACGGTGACGCTCGCGGACTGCGCGCCGCCGACGGTGACCTTGCCGGTCGGCGTCATGATGTCGGCGGGCAGCGCCAGATCCACCGGGTTGCCCGCGGCCGGCTTGACGACGGTGTAGGTGACCGTGACCGTGTCACCCACGGTCGGGGCGGCGTTGTCGACGGTGATCTCGGCCTTCGTCGGCCCGTCGATCGGCGGGATGCCCGCGATGGCCGGCGGGATGCAGTGGGTGGGGAAGTCCACCGGCACGGAGGCCGTCACCGTGGCCTGCGCGGGGCCGGCGAGCCCCCCTCCCCCGGCGACGACGAGCGCGCCCACGCCCAGCGCGGCGGCCCAGCGGCGGCCGCGCAGGGGGCGTCTTCGGGCCCCGGATCTGCGCCTGCTGATTCTTCGGACGGTCGGACGCATGGAGCCCCCTCCTGCCGGGTGCGGCGCAGCGGCTCTTCTGCGCCGACAGGGGCCCATTGACGACTCCGGCCGAAAAGAAGTCAATGGAAGCGGATCGCGCCGACTGATGGGCCATCAGGTGCTGTCAAGATCCGCTGCCGGGATCCGCGTTCCGCCGCGGGACCCCGCCGGCGTCAGCCCGCTGTCACGCTGATCCGCAGCGTGCCGTCGGGTCCGGCGAGCAGCACCGGTGTGTCCGGGCCGCCCAGGTCCCGTACGGCGGCGCGGTCCTCGTCCGACGGGGTCTGCGCCTCGGAGACGACCGCGGCGGCCTCCAGCGAGGTGGCGCCACTGGCCACGGCCATCGCGACGGCGGTCTGCAGCGCGCTGAGCTTCAGCGATTCCAGCCGCACGGTGCCCGCGACATACGTACGTCCGGTCTCGTCCCGCACGGCCGCGCCCTCCGGCACACCGTTGCGGGCGCGGGCGCTGCGCGCCAGCGTGACGATCTTGCGGTCCTCGGGGCCGAGGTCGGTGCTCTCAGTCATGTGCCGAGCATACGAACCGGGGGGCTCGTTCACCGCCCCGCCCCTTCCCGTAACCGGTGGCTCGGACCCTACGCCCGGTCCAGCCTCAGCCGGTCCGCCTTCGGCAGTCCCGCCACGACCAGGTCGTAGGAGTCCTCGACCAGCTCGCGGAGCACCCGGTCCGGTACCCCGGACACCGTCACCGTGTTCCAGTGACGCTTGTTCATGTGCCAGCCCGGCACCACCGCGTCGTACTCCTCCCGCAGCCGCACCGCCTCGTCCGGATCGCACTTGAGGTTCACGGTCAGTGGACGCGCGTCCAGCGCGGTGAGCGCGAACATCTTGCCGAGCACCTTGAAGACGGACGTCTCCGGCCCGAACGGGAACTCCTCAGCGCTCGCGTTGAATCCCAGGCAGAACGCCCGCAGCTGCTGCGGAGTCACTCCCCGTCCACCCCCTGTGGCTCCACGGGCTCCACCAGCACCGTGACGATCTTGTTCCGACGGCCCGCCGGGGACTCCGCCGTCAGCCGGAGCCGGCGGCCGTCCGGCAGGTCGACGACCGCCGAGGCACCGGCGATCGGAACCCGCCCCAGCGCCTTCGCCAGGAGTCCGCCGACCGTTTCCACGTCCTCGTCGTCGTACTCGTCGAGGTCGAACAGGTCCCCGAGGTCGCCGATGTCCAGGCGCGCGGTCACCCGGAAGCAGCCGTTCTCCAGCTCCTGGACGGGCGGGAGTTCGCGGTCGTACTCGTCCGTGATCTCACCGACGATCTCTTCGAGGATGTCCTCGATGGTGACGATGCCCGCCGTACCGCCGTACTCGTCGATCACGACGGCGACGTGGCTGCGCTCCTGCTGCATCTCGCGCAGCAGATCGCCGGCGTTCTTCGTATCGGGCACGAACGACGCCGGCCGCATCGCCGTGGAGACCAGATCGGCCTCCGACTCCCGGTTGATGTGCGTCTTGCGGACCAGGTCCTTGAGGTACACGATGCCGACGATGTCGTCCTCGTTCTCCCCGGTGACGGGGATCCGCGAGAATCCGGAGCGCAGCGCCAGCGTCAGCGCCTGCCGGATCGTCTTGTAGCGCTCGATGCAGACCAGATCGGTCCGCGGCACCATGACCTCGCGCGCCAGCGTGTCACCGAGCTCGAAGACGGAGTGCACCATGCGGCGCTCCTCGTCCTCGATCAGCGACTCCTGCTCGGCGAGGTCGACCATCGCCCGCAGTTCGGCCTCACTGGCAAACGGCCCCTTCCGGAATCCCTTGCCCGGCGTCACGGCGTTGCCGATGAGGATCAGCAGCTGCGGGATCGGGCCCATGACCCTGGCCAGCGGCAGCAGGACGTACGCCGCCGCCGTGGCCGTGTTCAGCGGGTGCTGGCGGCCGATGGTGCGCGGTGACACACCGATGGCGACGTAGGAGACGAGGACCATCACGGCCATGGCGACGGCCAGCGCCTGCCAGGTCTCCGGGAACTCCTTCAGACAGGCGTACGTGACGAGCACACCGGCCGACATCTCGCAGGTGACCCGCACCAGCAGGGCGACGTTGAGATAGCGGGTCGGGTCGGCCGCGACCTGTTCCAGTTTCTGGCTGCCGCGCCGCCCGGACCGGACCGCCTCGGCGGCCCGGAAGCTCGACGTACGGGCGATGCCCGCCTCCGCACAGGCCGCCAGCCAGCCGACGACGACCAGCAGCACGGCACCCAGGACGAGGGGAACGCTCACGACACCGTGGGGGCGGGCGACGGACCGGTCAGGCCGCGCTCGGCGCGCCAGCCGTCGACGATCGCGGCCTGGAGGCCGAACATCTCGGCCTTCTCGTCCGGTTCCTCGTGGTCGTAGCCGAGGAGGTGCAGCACTCCGTGGACGGTGAGGAGCTGGAGCTCCTCGTCCATGGAGTGCCGCGTCTCCGCGTCCTCGCCCTGCTTCTGGGCGACCTCCGGGCAGAGCACGATGTCACCGAGGAGCCCCTGCGGGGGCTCCTCGTCGTCCTTGGCCGGCGGACGGAGTTCGTCCATCGGGAAGGACATGACATCCGTCGGCCCCGGCAGGTCCATCCACTGGATGTGGAGCTGCTCCATGGCGTCGGTGTCCACCACGATCACCGAGAGTTCGGAGAGGGGGTGGATCCGCATCCGCGCGAGCGCGTAGCGGGCGATGTCGAGGATCGCCTGCTCGTCGACCTCGGTTCCGGACTCGTTGTTGACGTCGATCGACATGGTGCGGTGCGACTACTTCCCGTTGTGGCTGTCTCGGCTGTCGTACTTCTCGTACGCGTCGACGATACGGCCGACCAGCTTGTGCCGGACGACATCCTGGGAGGTGAGCCGGGAGAAATGGACGTCCTCGACGCCGTCCAGGATCTCCTGGACCTGACGCAGACCGCTCTTGGTCCCGTTCGGCAGGTCGACCTGGGTGACGTCACCGGTGACGACGATCTTCGAGTCGAAGCCGAGCCGGGTCAGGAACATCTTCATCTGCTCGGCGCTGGTGTTCTGCGCCTCGTCGAGGATGATGAACGCGTCATTGAGCGTACGGCCACGCATGTACGCCAGCGGCGCCACCTCGATCGTGCCCGCCGCCATCAGCCGCGGGATCGAGTCGGGGTCGAGCATGTCGTGCAGCGCGTCGTAGAGCGGACGCAGATACGGGTCGATCTTCTCGTAGAGCGTGCCCGGCAGGAAGCCGAGCCGCTCCCCCGCCTCGACGGCGGGCCGGGTCAGGATGATCCGGTTGACCTGCTTGGACTGCAGGGCCTGGACCGCCTTCGCCATGGCGAGATAGGTCTTGCCGGTACCCGCGGGGCCGATACCGAAGACGACCGTGTGCTTGTCGATCGCGTCGACATACCGCTTCTGGTTGAGCGTCTTGGGACGGATGGTGCGACCGCGGCTGGAGAGGATGTTCTGGGTGAGCACCTCGGCCGGCGTCTCCTGGCCGTCCCCCTCGCCGCTCTCACTCGCCCTGAGCATGGCGATCGAGCGTTCCACTGCGTCCTCCGTCATCGGCTGACCGGTGCGGAGCACCAGCATCATCTCGTCGAACAGGCGCTGGATCAGGGCGACTTCCGTCGCGTCTCCGGCGGCGCTGACCTCGTTTCCCCGGACATGGATGTCGGCCGCCGGGAAGGCCGTCTCGATCACGCGCAACAGGGCGTCACCTGAGCCCAGGACGGTCACCATCGGATGCTTGGCCGGAACGGTGAACTGGGCTCGCGCCTGCCCCGGCGCCAGGGTCTGGGCTGTGGATGTCTGAGTCATGGGCCGGCTCTGTGGCCTGCACATACCTCCTGTTGCAGGGTTCTCGCCGATCGACAACCTCTGGATTACCAAGCGTACGACTCCGCACCGACAAGACCGAGGGCTTTTTCGCACAGGGCTGCGATCATCGCTGCCCCGCTCAGGCCGGACGGCGGAAGCCGATCGTCGGGACGGCCCGGCGCAGCGGCCACGGCCGGGCGGCCGCGGGCAGCAGCTTCTCCAGGAACGCGTAGCGCTGGAGCGCCGCGGGATCCTGGTCCGTGAAGGTGCGGACCTTCTGCCACCAGGCGGCGATCTCCTCCCAGTCCGGCGCGGACAGCGATCCGCCGAACTCCTGCACCGAGAGCGCCGCGGTCAGTCCGGCGAAGGCCAGCCGGTCGGCCAGGGGCCAGTCCGCCAGGGTGCCGGTGACAAATCCGGCGACGAAGACATCGCCCGCCCCGGTCGGATCCAGCGCCTCGACCTCGATCGCGGGCACCTCGGCGCTCGCCCCGGTCGCCGCGTCCACCGCGTACGCACCCTCCGCGCCCAGGGTGACCACAGCGAGCGGCACCCGTTCGGCCAGGGCGTGGGCCGCAGCGCGCGGGCAATCGGTGCGGGTGTAGCGCATCGCCTCCTCGGCGTTCGGGAGAAACGCCTGACAGTGCTCCAGGTCGGCCAGGGCGTCCAGGTCCCAGCGGCCCGACTCGTCCCAGCCGACATCGGCGAAGATCCGGGCGCCGTTCCCGGCCGCTTTGGCGACCCAGGGCTCGCTGCGGCCGGGAACGAGCGAGGCGATGGCGGCCCGGGCCCGGGGCGGGCAGCGCGGGAACGCGGTCTCCTCGGCGGGGATCGCGACGCCGCGGGCGCCCGCGGGGCCCGGGGCCTCGTGACCGTGCGAGACCATCGTGCGCTCGCCCTCGTACGCCATCGAGACGGTCACCGGCGAGTGCCAGCCGGGGACGGTGTGCGACATGGACAGGTCGATGCCCTCACCCTGTTCCAGGGCATCCCAGCAGTACTCCCCGTAGTGGTCGTCGCCGAACGCCGCGGCCAGTGAGGTGTGCAGTCCCAGCCGGGCCAGCGCGGTGGCCATGTTGGCGACGCCGCCGGGACTGGAGCCCATGCCGCGTGCCCAGGACTCGGTACCGCGCACGGGGGCGCTGTCCAGGCCGGTGAAGATGATGTCGAGGAAGACCGTGCCGGTGAGGAAGACGTCGCAGTCCGGGTCCTGCGGGGCGCGCAGCCCGTCCAGTGGGTCGATCCCTGGAATGTCCGTGCTCACCCTGGCGCTCCCCGGTCGTGGCAGATCTGGCCAGTGTGCCCGATGCGCGCCCATAACCGGAGTGCCCGCGCCGCCGCCCGCCAGGGGCGCGTACCGGCCCCGTACACGTGGACGCCGACCTGCACAAACATGCGCTGCTACCCGGGGACCCGAAAGGCAAACACATATGTGCCCCAGATCACACAGGGGTGCCTTTCGGCCGACTGGGAGCAGTTGATACAAATTGGGCCCGCGAGCCCCGTCGGCGAGAGCTGCCGACGCGCGCACCGCCTCTGCGTATTCCCGTATTCCCGCATCCCCGTATTGCCGTACTTCCCTCATTCCCGCATTCCCGCATCACCCTCGCCTGCCCTCCCTGTCTCCTTCGCCTCTTCGGCATGTCTTCAGGAACGCCCATGTCCTCGCGCCCTCGCGCCGCGTGGCCCCTGGTCGCCGTGTTCACCGCCGGTTACCTCGCCGCCTACCTGCTCCCCACCATCGTCGGGCGGCTCTCCGTCCACCTCGGCCTCAGTACGGCCCAGGCCGGTCTGGTGGGCAGCGCCCTGCTGCTGAGCTCCGCGACCGCCGGATTCACGCTGGCGGGCCGGGTCGAGACGTACGGGCCGCAAAGACCGGCGCGGACCGGACTCGTGCTGGCCATGGCGGGGTACGGCTGCGCGGCGCTGGCGAGCTCCGTGCCGCTGGTGGTCATGGGCGCGGTGATCGGCGGCTTCGGCTCCGGCACGGCGACCGCCGTGGCCGCGTCGGGCATCGCCGCCCAGCGCGATCCGCACCGGACCTCGTCGCTCGGCCTGCTGAGCGTCTCCGCGACGGCGGGCGCCCTCTATCTGACGATCCCGCACCTCGGCGGCGGCCACCGACTGCCGTTCGCCTCGATCGCCCTGGTCGCCCTGCTCGTCTGGCCCGCCACCGCACGGCTCGACGGCTCCGCACGCAGCGGCCCCGCCGCCCCCGCCACCGGCCGGCTGCCACATCGCCGCTCCGGGCTGGTGCTGGCGGGCGGCATGCTCGTCTGGTCCATGGCGCAGAACGCGCTGTGGGGTGTCAGCAGCCGGATCGGGGTGGCCCAGGCCGGGCTCTCCGAGGTCACCGTCGGCGCGGTGTTCGCCGCCGCGCTCGGTGCGGGACTGCTCGGCGTGATGGGCGCCGGGGCGCTCGGGGCCAGGCTCGGCCGGGCGGTGCCGATCGGTCTGGGCACCGTGATCATCGCGGCGAGCATCGTGCGCAGCTCGTCCGCCGGGGACCTCGGTTCGTTCGCGACCGGCGAGATCCTGTGGAACACCGTCTACCCGGTGGTCCTGTCGTATCTGATCGGCCTGGCCGCGTCCCTGGACGTACGCGGCCGCTGGGCGGTCCTGGCCGGCTCCGCGTCATCCGTCGGGGTGGCCTGCGGACCGGTCCTCGGCAGTGTGCTGTCCGAACAGGCCGGGTACCCGGTCATGGGCCTGGTCCTGGGCGCCGTCACGCTCCTGGTCGCAGCCCCGGTCACGGCCGTCGCCCTGCACACCGGTGGCCGCCCGCTGGTACCGGGATCGGTCCGCCGCAGGGGCGGCGCGCCGGCCGCGCTGCTCGCCGTCACCACCGGAGCGGTGCCCGGCGCCGTGCCCAGGCTGGGCTCGCCCGAGCAGGCCGTCACGGAGATCAGCCTGCCCGTGCGCCGCAGGCGGCCGGTCAGGAACGCGTTCCGGACGGCCGGCCCGTCGGGCGGGGCCGCTCAGTCGAACGCGTACGCCTCGACCTCGGACAGATAGCGCGCCCTGCGCTCCTCGTCGTGGTCGAGGAAGGCCGCCTCGAAGGAGTTGCGGGCCAGCGTGCGCAGCTGCTCGTGGTCCAGGCCGAGCGCCTCGTGGACCGCGTGGAAGGTGTCCCCGACGTACCCGCCGAAGTAGGCGGGGTCGTCGGAGTTCACCGTGCAGAGCAGTCCGGCGGCCATCATGGCCCGCAGCGGGTGCTCCTCCAGGGTGTCGATGGCGCGCAGCCGTACGTTGGACAGCGGGCAGAGGGTGAGCGGCACCCGGTCGGCGGCCAGCCGCTTCACCAGGTCCGGGTCCTCCATGCAGCGCAGCCCGTGGTCGATGCGCTCGACCCCGAGGACGTCCAGGGCCTCCCGGATGTACTCGGGCGGGCCCTCCTCGCCCGCGTGGGCGACCTTGCGCAGCCCGAGCGCTCCCGCCGCCTCGTACACCTCGCGGAACTTGACGGGCGGATGTCCGACCTCCGCCGAGTCGAGGCCGACCGCGCTGATCCGGTGCAGATACGGCTTCGCGGACTCCAGGGTCCGCAGCGCCGACTCGGCGGACCGGTCGCGCAGGAAGCACATGATCAGCTGGGTGGAGATGCCGTGCTTCTCCTCGCTGCGGTCCAGCGCCCGGCCGAGCCCCTCGACGACGGTGCCGATGGGGATGCCGCGCGCGGTGTGCGCCTGCGGGTCGAAGAAGATCTCCGCGTGCCGGACGCCCTGGGCGGCGGCGCGGGCGAGGTACGCGTCGGCGAGCTCCTCGAAGTCCTCCTCGGTCCGGAGCACGGCCATCAGGGCGTAGTACAGGTCGAGGAAGGTCTGCAGATCGTCGAAGAGATAGGCGGTGCGGAGCTCTTCGGTGTCCGCGTACGGCAACCGCACGCCGTTGCGTTCGGCGAGCGCGAAGGCCAGCTCGGGTTCGAGGGTTCCCTCGATGTGGAGGTGGAGTTCGGCTTTGGGGAGATGCACGGGTCTTTCACGCTCACAGAGGGTGGTGCCGATGTTTCAGATGTGCCGGGTGGGCACGGGGACCCGGCCGAGGTCCCGGGCGACGGTCAGTTCGCCGTCGAACCCTGCGGCGCGGGCCTGGGTCTCGAAGACGGCCGGGTCGTCGTACCGCTGCGAGAAGTGGGTCAGCACGAGGTGCCGTACGCCCGCGTCCCGGGCCACCCGGGCCGCCTGGCCGGCGGTCAGATGGCCGTGGTCGGTGGCGAGCCGTTCGTCCTCGTCGAGGAAGGTCGACTCGATGACCAGCAGGTCGCATCCCTCGGCGAGCACGTGCACGCCGTCGCAGAGCCTTGTGTCCATGATGAACGCGAACCGCTGGCCGCGCCTGCGCTCGGAGACGTCGTCGAGCGTGACGGAGCCGAGGGCGCCCTCGCGCCGGATCCGGCCGACGTCGGGCCCCACGATGCCGTGTTCGGCGAGTTTCGCGGGCAGCATGCGGCGCCCGTCGGGTTCGACGAGCCGGTAGCCGTACGACTCGACGGGGTGCGAGAGCCGGTGGGTGCTGAGGGTGTACGCGTCCGTGGTGGCGAGCACGCCGTCGGCGTCGACCGGGGCCTCGGTCAGCTCGACGGACTCGCGGTAGGCGGTCGCGTACCGCAGCCGCTCGAAGAAGCGCTGTCCGCTCGCCGGGTAGTGCGCGGTGACCGGGTGCGGGACCTGGTCGAGGTTGATCCGCTGGATCACCCCGGCCAGGCCGAGCGAGTGGTCGCCGTGGAAGTGCGTGACACAGATCCGGTCGATGTCGTGCGCGGCGACGCCGGCCCGCAGCATCTGGCGCTGGGTGCCCTCACCCGGGTCGAAGAGGATGCCCTCGCCGTCCCAGCGCAGCAGGTAGCCGTTGTGATTGCGGTGCCTGGTCGGGACCTGGCTGGCGGTGCCGAGGACCACGAGTTCGCGTACGGACACGGTGTGCGATCGCCTGCTCTAGCCGGGGGGCCACTGCAGTCCGCGGCCGCCCAGGACATGGGCGTGCGCGTGGAAGACGGTCTGGCCGGCGCCGGCCCCGGTGTTGAAGACCACCCGGTAGCCGCTGTCCACGATCTTCTCGTCGGCGGCGACCTGCCCGGCCTCGCGCAGTATGTCGGCGACGACGGCCGGCTCAGCCGCGGCGAGGGCGGCGGCGTCCGGGTGGTGGAGGCGGGGGATGACGAGTACGTGGGTGGGGGCCTGGGGGTTGATGTCCCGGAAGGCGACGGTGGTTTCGGTCTCCCGGACGATGGTTGCCGGGATCTCACCCGAGACGATCTTGCAGAACAGGCAGTCGGGCTGCGGTTCTCCCGCCATGGGGTCGACTCCTCGGTCGGTGGTGATCGGTGTACGGCATGGTATCGGGGTGGTGGGGGCGTGGATCGAGCCCCTCCGGCGAAGCGGGGGGACGGGGCAGCGCCCGGTCACGGGAGGGGACGACGCCGGCCGCAGGCGCGCCGCGCCCCCTCCCGTGTCCTCCCGCTACGCCCCCGGCCGCTCCGGCGCCAGCTTCGCCGGTGTTTCCGCCAGCGACGCGAGCGCGATCCGGATCGCCTCGTCCAGCTGCGGATCGCGCCCCGCCGCGTGGTCCTGCGGGGTCATCACGACCTCGACGTCGGGATCGACCCCGTGGTTCTCCACGCCCCAGCCGTACCCCTCCAGCCAGAACGCGTACTTGGGCTGGGTGACCGCCGTCCCGTCCACGAGCTGGTACCGGTTGTCGATGCCGACCACCCCGCCCCAGGTACGCGTACCGACCACCGGCCCGATGCGCAGTGCCTTGATCGCGGCGTTCACGATGTCGCCGTCCGAGCCGGAGAACTCGTTGGCGACGGCCACCACCGGGCCGCGCGGGGCGTCCGCCGGGTAGCTGAACGGCTGCATGCCGCGCGGCAGGTCCCAGCCGACGATGCGCCGGGCGAGCTTCTCCACGATCAGCTGCGAGGTGTGGCCGCCGCGGTTCTCCCGGACGTCCACGACCAGCCCCTCACGGGCCACTTCGATCCGCAGATCGCGGTGGAGCTGCGCCCAGCCCGAGCCGACCATGTCCGGGACATGGAGGTAGCCGAGGCGTCCGCCGGAGTGCTCGTGGACGTAGGCCCTGCGGTCGGCGACCCACGCGTGGTAGCGCAACGCCTCCTCGTCGGCGACGGGTACGACGACGACATGGCGCGGGTCGCCGCCGTCCACCGGTGAGACGGTCAGCTCGACCGGCTTGCCCGCGGAGCCGGTGAGCAGCGGGCCGGGCCCGGCCACCGGGTCGACCGGGTGCCCGTCGACGGCGAGGATCGCGTCCCCGGCGCGCACCGCCACACCGGGTGCGGCGAGCGGGGAGCGTGCCTCCGGGTCGGAGGTCTCGGACGGCAGGATCCGGTCGATGCACCAACTACCCTCGTCGGTACGGGAGATGTCCGCGCCGAGCAGCCCCTGCCGGGCCGAGTCGTCGCGCCACCCGGCGGGCGGTGTCACATAGGCGTGCGAGGTGCCGAGCTCCCCCTGCACCTCCCACAGCAGGTCCATCAGGTCGTCGTGGGTGGCGACGCGCGCCAGCACCGGGCGGTAGCGGTCCAGGACCCCGTCCCAGTCGACGCCGCCCATGTCGGGGCGCCAGAAGTTGTCCCGCATGATGCGCCCGGCCTCGTCGTACATCTGGCGCCACTCGGCGGCCGGTTCGAGGGTCCGGCGGATCCGGGAGAGGTCGACGGTGACGCTGCTGTCTCCGTCGTGGTCGTCGTCACCGGCCGGAACCCGGCTGTCGGACGGCACGATGCGCAGCTTGCCCCGGGCGTGCAGGGCGATCCGCCTGCCGTCTCCGCTGACCTCGAACCCGCTGACGTCCGAGGCGAGTTCCTCGCAGTGCAGCTTCTCCAGGTCGTACCGTTCGAGGACGGTCTCGGGCAGATGGGCGTCGGGGGTGGCGCCGCTCGTCCCGAGCACCCCGGTCACCGGGTGGTTCAGCCACAGCAGCCCGTCCTTCGCGGCGCGCAGCGTGGAGTAGCTGGCGGCCCGGACGGGCAGCGGCACGATCCGGTCGGCGAGCCCTTCGAGGTCGATCCGGGTGACGGGCAGTGCGGTCGGGTTGTCCTCGCCCTCGCCGCTCTTCTCCTTCTCGGCCGGGCGGCCGTGGCGCTGCGGCCCGAACGGGGAGGGCGTGGTGGCGGCGAGCGTCAGCAGATGCGGGCGGCAGGCGCCGATGAACGCCATGTCGAAGACATGGGCGTCGTAGACCGGGTCGAAGGACCGCTCGGAGAGGAACGCGAGGTGCTTGCCGTCGGCGGTGAAGGCCGGGGAGAAGTCCCGGAAGCGCAGCGGGGTGGCCTCGGCGACCGAGAGATCGGCGAGGTGCGCGAGCTTGAGCTGCCTGAGCGGCTCGGGCCCGGGATGCGACCAGGCGAGCCAGGAGGAGTCGGGCGAGAAGACGAGGCCGGAGGCGTCACTGTGCTCGCTGCGGTCCACCTCGTGGACCTCGCCGCTCTCCCGCTCGACGATCAGTACCCGCCCGTCGTGCGCGGCGACGGCGAACCGGCTGCCGTCGGGGGCCGCGGCGAGGTCGAGGACCCTGCCGATACGGCCCGCGGCGAGCCGGCGCGGTACCGAGCCCGGTGCGGTGCCGGTGGCGGGTGCGCACTCCAGGGCGTCGTCGCCCTCGGCGTCGGTGACCCAGACGACGTGCTGGTCGCCGTCGGCCTGGAAGGTGCGGGGCATCCTCGCCCGTACCCCCGGTTCGACGGCGAGCGCGCGGGCCGGGCCCTCGCGGTGGGTGACCCAGTGGACGGCGCCGCGTGTCCCGACCGCGCTGCCGCGGCCCGTGCGGTCCGGGGACGCGGTGTCGAGGTGGCTGCCGGCGTGCACGGAGTGGGGCTGGAGGTCGGCGCGCTGGCCGCCGAGCAGGATGTCGAGGCGGCGGGGTGCGGCGCCTTCGAGGTCGTCCAGCAGCCAGAGCTCACCGGCCGAGGCGTAGCCGACGCGGGTGCCGTCGGTGGTCGCGTGGCGGGCGTAGAAGCCTTCGGGGGCGGTGTGCCGGCGCAGGTCCGAGCCGTCGGGGAGCGAGGAGTAGAGCGCGCCGACGCCCTCGTGGTCGGAGAGGAACGCGATACGGTCACCCACCCACATCGGGGCTTCGAGGTTCCCGTCGAGGTCCTCGTGGAGCCGTACGAACTCCGCCGGGCCGTCGGCCGCTTCCTCTCCCGCGATCCACAACTTGCCCGCGGTGCCGCCCCGGTAGCGCTTCCAGGTGGCGGCCTCGCGCCCCATGGTGGCCGAGAGCAGCAGGACCCGTCCGCCGGGCCCGTACGCGAGGGAGCCGACCGGCCCGTACGGCAGGGTCCGCGCGGGACCGCCGTCGACCGGGACCGCCCTGGCCCAGCTGCGCCGCAGCGACGCCTGCCCCTGGGTGCTGATGACCAGTACGTCGCCCCCGGGCGTCCAGCCGCGTACGGAGGTCCGCGCGTCGCCCCAGTACGTGAGCCGCTCGGAGGGGCCGCCGTCGACCGGTGCGATGTGCACTTCGGGCGCCCCGTCCCGGGTGGACGTCCAGGCGACCCGGGTTCCGTCGGGGGATATCCGCGGGTTGGTGACGGGTCGGTTGTCGGCGCTGACGCGCCAGGCTCGGCCGCCGTCCAGCGGCGCCAGCCAGACATCGTCCTCGGCGGTGAAGGCGATCAGGTCGCCCTGGACATGGGGGTATCGGAGGTAGGCAGGCTGCGTCACACCGATCACCCTAGGCCGCGGGCGTGCTCCGTGGAACCGAGTTGGCCGGAGTCCGCCGGGTGGTCCGGTGCCGGACGCGCTTACTTGCCCCGGGGCGATTCGGTCACCGTGACCGTCACGGTGACCGCCGGCCGGGCGCCGCTGCCGCCGCCCATGGGCGGATTCGCCGCCCAACCGCCGTTCGACGGGGCGGCGTTGCAGTTGCCCAGCACATCTGCCCGGAAGACGACCTTTCCGCCGGTCTTCGCGGTCAGGTCCCCCCGCACGCACCGCCCGTCGAGTTCCTGAGTCACCTCGCCGTCGATCGTGATGGCCTGGCCGCTCCCGGTCCTTCCGGTGCAGTCGACGTCCGCGATCGGGCGCGTGGAGGCGGCGGGCGACGCGCCCCCGGTCCGGCCCCTGCCGGTATCCGCCAGGCAGCTCAGCCACTGCACATCGACCCCGTTGCGCTCCAGGGCGCTGGTGCCGGTCCGGTCGGTGGTCACGGCGATGGACGCGGAGTTCAGCCCGCCCACGGGCTCACAGGCCGCCGCACCGGCGGCCGCCGCGCCCGCGAGTGCGGACGCGGCCAGAAAGCGACGGGCCCTGATCCGACCCCATGCCCTTGATGTCCCCATACGGGCAGCTTCCCACCCTTCCCCCGCGGGACGGTAGACGGCTTGCGTCCACTCGGGGGGTGGCGTCGGCGCACCGGAGGGGGCTCACGACCAGCGGCCGGTGCGCCCCAGCAGCAGCGCCGTCGCGGCCGTGCCCGCCGTCGAGGTGCGCAGGACGGACGTCCCGAGCCGGCAGGTCCGGGCGCCCGCCGCGGCGAAGACCGCCAGTTCGTCCGGCGACACACCGCCCTCGGGGCCGACGACCAGCACGATCTCGCCCCGGGTGGGCAGTTGGACGGTGGCCAGTGGCTCGCTGTCGTGTTCCCGGTCCTCGTGCAGGACGGCGGCGAAGTCGGCCGTGGCCAGAAGTGCGGCCACCTGCTTGGTCGTCATCGCGTCCGCCACCTCGGGGAACCTCACCCGGCGCGACTGCTTGCCCGCCTCCCGGGCGGTGTTGCGCCATTTCGCGAGGGACTTGAGGCCGCGGTCGCCCTTCCACTGCGTGATGCAGCGCGAGGCCTGCCAGGGAACGATCACGTCGGCACCGGTCTCCGTCATCGTCTCCACGGCGACCTCGCCCCGGTCGCCCTTGGGCAGGGCCTGGACGACGGTGATGCGGGGTGCGGGGTGCGGCTCCTCATGGACCGTCGCCAGGCCGGTGACCACGAGCCGGTCCTTGCCCTCGGCGGCCCCGACGATTCCTTCCGCCCACCGGCCGCGGCCGTCCGTCAGCACGACGTCCTCGCCGGCCCGCAGCCGCTTCACCGACACGGCGTGCCGCCCCTCGGGCCCTTCCAGGACGAACTCGGGCCCGTCGGGGACCTGTTCGACGACGAAGACCGGTGCGGTCACTGCGTACTCCCTGCGTTCACGGCCGCCCGTGCGGCGTCCAGTTCCTCGGCGAGCAGTCGGACCAGCCGGCCGGCGGGCAGCTCGCGTGCCAGCCGGTGCCCCTGCCCCGCCCACAGGGCCATGCCCTGGGCGTCACCCGCCTTGGCCGCCGCCTTGCGCAGACCGGCGGTCAGACAGTGGACCTGCGGGTACGCGGCGGGGGCGTACGGGCCGTGCTCGCGCATGAAGCGGTTGACCAGGCCGCGGGCCGGACGGCCGGAGAACGCCCGGGTCAGGGCGGTCCGTCCGAACAGCGGGTTGGTCAGCGCCTGCTTGTGCAGCAGATTCGCCCCGGACTCGGGGCAGACGAGGAACGCCGTACCGAGCTGCGCCGCCTCCGCGCCCGCGGCGAGCACCGCCGCGATCTGGGACCCGCGCATCAGCCCTCCCGAGGCGATGATCGGCACCTGTACGGTCTCGCGGACCTGGGCCACCAGGGAGAGGAGTCCGATGCCGGTGCCGTCGGCCTGCGGGTCGTCGCGATGGGTGGACTGGTGCCCGCCCGCCTCCGTGCCCTGGACGCAGACCGCGTCGGCGCCCGCCCACTGGGCGGCCTGGGCCTCCTCGGGCGTGGTGACCGTCACCACGGTGTACGTGCCGACCGCGGCGAACGCGTCGAGGGTGTCGCGGGTCGGGCAGCCGAAGGTGAACGAGACGGCCGGGACCGGGTCCTCCAGGAGGATGGCGAGTTTGGCGTCGTAGCCGTCGTCGCCGACGGAGTCCGGGTCGCCGAGCGGGGTCTCGTACCAGGCGGCCTCACCGGAGAGTTGATGCCGGTACACCTCGACGGCGCTCGGATCGGCGAGCACCGGCTGCGGCATGAAGAGATTGACGCCGAAGGGCCGGCCGGTCAGCCCGCGCAGCTGCTTGATCTCGTTGTACATGCCGTCCGCCGTCTTGTACCCGGCGGCGAGGAAGCCCAGGCCGCCCGCCTCGGCGACGGCCGCGACGAGCTGCGGACAGGACACGCCACCCGCCATCGGGGCCTGCACGATCGGATACCGGCAGAGATCGGTCAACACGGATGACATGACCGCATCGTGTCACGTCCCGCCGGTCCTGGCGCGCCCGGCCCGGGTCCCCTTTGTCTTCATTCTCCTCAACTTGTCGTGGCATCGGTCCGCGAACGCCGGACGGCTCGGCGAGCGAGCCCGTCCGGCGTTCGGGGACGGTGCGCGAGGACCGTGTGCGAAACCGTGCGCGGGAACCGTCAGCGGCCGTTGAAGGCGTCCTTCAGACGGGAGAACAACCCCTGCTGCCCGGGCTGGAACTGGCCGGTGGGCCGCTCCTCGCCGCGCATCTTCGCCAGGTCCCGCAGCAGCCTCTCCTGCTCCGGGTCCAGCTTCGTCGGGGTCATGACCTCGACATGCACGATCAGATCGCCGCGCCCGCCGCCCCGCAGGTGTGTGATGCCGCGGCCGTGCAGCGGGACCGACTGGCCGGACTGGGTGCCGGGCCGGATGTCGACCTCCTCCAGTCCGTCGAGCGTCTCCAACGGCACCTTGGTGCCGAGCGCGCCCGCCGTCATGGGGATGGTGACCGTGCAGTGCAGGTCGTCACCGCGGCGCTGGAACACCGGGTGCGGCAGTTCATGGATCTCCACGTACAGATCCCCGGCCGGGCCGCCGCCGGGGCCGACCTCGCCCTCGCCGGCGAGCTGGATCCGGGTGCCGTTGTCGACACCGGCGGGGATTTTCACGGTGAGTGTGCGCCTCGACCGGATGCGGCCGTCGCCGGCGCACTCCGGGCACGGGGTCGGCACGACCGTGCCGAAACCCTGGCACTGCGGGCAGGGCCGCGAGGTCATGACCTGGCCGAGGAAGGACCGGGTGACCTGGGAGACCTCGCCGCGGCCGCGGCACATGTCACAGGTCTGGGCGGAGGTGCCGGGCGCGGCCCCCTCGCCGCTGCAGGTCGTACAGACCACGGCCGTGTCGACCTGGATGTCCTTGGTCGTGCCGAACGCCGCCTCGGCGAGATCGATCTCCAGCCGGATCATCGCGTCCTGGCCGCGCCGGGTGCGCGAACGGGGCCCGCGCTGCGACGACGTACCGAAGAACGCGTCCATGATGTCGGAGAAGTTGCCGAAGCCACCCTGTCCGAATCCGCCCGCGCCACCACCGCCGCCGCCGGAGGCGGACAGCGGGTCGCCGCCGAGGTCGTAGACCTGCTTCTTCTGCGGATCCGACAACACCTCGTAGGCGGCGTTGATCTCCTTGAACCGCTCCTGGGTCTTCGGATCGGGGTTCACATCCGGATGCAGCTCGCGGGCGAGCCGCCGGAATGCCTTCTTGATCTCGTCCTGGGATGCGTCGCGGCGTACGCCGAGTACGGCGTAGTAGTCCGTGGCCACTTACGACTCCGCCAGGATCTGTCCGACGTAACGTGCCACTGCGCGTACCGCTCCCATCGTTCCGGGGTAGTCCATGCGGGTCGGTCCGACCACGCCGAGTTTGGCGACTGCCTCGTCGCCCGAACCGTAGCCGACCGCGACGACGGACGTGGAGTTGAGCCCCTCGTGGGCGTTCTCGTGCCCGATCCGTACGGTCATGCCCGAGTCCTTGGCCTCGCCGAGCAGCTTCAGCAGCACGACCTGCTCCTCCAGTGCCTCCAGCACCGGCCGGATCATCACCGGGAAGTCGTGTCCGAAGCGGGTGAGGTTGGAGGTGCCGCCGATCATCAGCCGCTCCTCCGTCTCCTCGACGAGGGTTTCGAGCAGGGTGGAGAGCACGGTGGACACGGTCCCCCGGTCCTCGCTCTCGAATGATTCCGGCAGATCCTGCACCAGTTGCGGGACATCCGCGAAACGGCGTCCGACGACCCGGCTGTTGAGCCGGGCCCGCAGATCGGCGAGTGAGGTCTCGCCGAACGGGGCGGGGCAGTCGATCATGCGTTGTTCGACCCGGCCGGTGTCCGTGATCAGTACGAGCATCAGGCGGGCGGACGCCAGCGACAGCAGTTCCACGTGCCGCACCGTGGACCGGGTCAGCGAGGGGTACTGCACGATGGCGACCTGCCGGGTCAGCTGCGCGAGCAGCCGCACGGTGCGGCCCACGACGTCGTCGAGGTCGACGGCGCCGTCGAGGAAGTTGTGAATGGCACGGCGTTCCGGCGACGAGAGGGGCTTGACCCCTGCGAGCCTGTCGACGAAGAGCCGGTAGCCCTTGTCCGTCGGGATACGTCCCGCACTGGTGTGGGGCTGGGCGATGAAGCCCTCGTCCTCCAGCACCGCCATGTCGTTGCGGACGGTGGCCGGGGAGACTCCCAGCTTGTGCCGCTCGGTGAGCGCCTTGGAACCCACGGGCTCCTCGGTGCCGACGTAGTCCTGGACGATGGCGCGCAGCACTTCGAGTCTGCGTTCGCTGAGCATGGCGCACACCTCCAGCTGTGTTCCTCGGTGGTTCTCGGGCCGTTCCTGCTTCATTCCCAGGAATCCGCTTGGCACTCTGTCCTCACGAGTGCCAGCAACTCCCCCGCTCAGTGTACGGCGGACGAGTGGGGGCCTAGCAAGGGCGACCGGTCACGCTACCGCGTGACCGTGCAGGTCGTTGCCGATAGCGTCGCGGTATGGACGTCTCTTGGGAAGAGTTCGGCTGGGAGCGACTCGGTCACGGAGTGGGCCGACGACGCCTTCCAGGATGGGATGCGACCGTCGCGCTGGTGGTCGGAGCCGATGGAGTGCTGCTCTACGACACCGGATCGACGCTCCGCGAAGGCGCCGAACTACGCGCCCAGGCACAGGCCCTGCTCGGCCGCAAGGTGACGCATATCGCACTCAGCCACCCGCACTTCGACCATGTGCTGGGCACCGCGGCGTTCTCCGGCACCGAGGTGTACGGAGCGGTCGGCATGACGGACCTGCTGAAGTCCGGGGCGGACGCGCTGTACGCCTCCGCGGTCCACTACGGGGTGTCCGAGCACGACGCGGCGGAGGCCACCGGCGCGGTGGTGGCGCCCCGCCACGAGGTGCGCGGCGAATGGACGCTCGACCTGGGCGGCGGGCGCCAGGTGCTGTTGGCGAACGTGGGCCCCGCCCACAGCGGTCACGATCTGGTGGCGCTCGTCCCCGGCTCCCCCGCGGTGGTGCTCTGCGGCGACCTGGTCGAGGAGTCCGGCGAACCGCAGGCGGGCCGGGACGCGGTCCCGTCCGGCTGGCCGGCCGCACTGGACCGGCTGCTGGCGCTCGGCGGCGAGGACGCGGTGTACGTGCCGGGCCACGGGGCGGTGGTGGACGCAGCGTTCGTCAGGGCGCAGCGTGACCGGCTGGCCGCCCTCTTCGGCGTGTCGTGACCGGTTCCCGTCCTATCGTCTTCCGATGCGCAGCTATCAGCCGGACCTGACCCCGCCGTGGAAGAGGTCCGCCCCCGTTCCCGAGGTCCCCGCCGAACCCGATCTGGTCGTGGAGGAGGTCTCCACCGGATTCTGCGGTGCGGTGATCCGCTGCGAGAAGACGGCCCAGGGGCCGACGGTGACCCTGGAGGACCGTTTCGGCAAGCACCGGGTGTTCCCGATGGAGCCGCGCGGCTTCCGGCTGGAGGGCCGGGTGGTCACGCTCGTGCGCCCGTCGGCGGCCGCTCCCGCGCGCCCGGCGCGTACCGCCTCGGGTTCGGTCGCGGTCCCCGGCGCGCGCGCCCGGGTCGCGCGGGCGGGCCGGATCTACGTGGAGGGCCGTCACGACGCGGAGCTGGTCGAGCGGGTCTGGGGCGACGATCTGCGGATCGAGGGCGTGGTCGTCGAATACCTGGAGGGCATCGACGACCTCCCGGCCATCGTGCGCGAGTTCTCCCCCGGCCCGGACGCCAGGCTGGGCGTGCTGGTCGACCATCTGGTTCCCGGCTCCAAGGAGTCCCGGATCGCGGCCCAGGTGTCGGACGCGAACGTCCTGGTGGTCGGTCACCCCTACATCGACGTGTGGGAGGCGGTGAAACCGTCGTCCGTGGGGATCGCCGACTGGCCGGTGATCCCGCGCGGCCAGGACTGGAAGACGGGCGTCTGCCGCGCGCTGGGCTGGGAGGAGAACACGGGCGCGGCCTGGCAGCGCATCCTGGCCACGGTGCGGTCGTACCGGGATCTGGAGCCGGCACTGCTGGGCTCCGTGGAACACCTGATCGACTTCGTGACCGCACCCGGGGACGGGGACGGCCTCTCCGGCGATTGACAGGCGAGCCCGGGGCGGGGCCCCGTATGCGCCCCGCCCCCGCCCTCAGTCCACCAGGTCCCGCACCACCGCGTCCGCCAGCAACCGCCCACGCAACGTGAGCACCGCCCGCCCCTCCCCGTACGGCACCCGCTCCAGCAGCCCGTCCTCCGCCGCCCGCCCCGCCGCGGCCAGCCCCGCCGGTGCCAGCAGCGACAGCGGACACCCGTCCGCGAGCCGCAGCTCCAGCAGGATCCGCTCGACCCGCCGGTCCTCCGCGGAGAGGATCTCGCGCCCGGCCCCCGGCGACCGCCCCTCGGCCAGGGCCTGCGCGTACGCCCCCGGGTGCTTCACGTTCCACCAGCGCACCCCGCCGACATGGCTGTGCGCCCCGGGGCCGGCGCCCCACCAGTCGGCGCCGCGCCAGTACAGCTCGTTGTGCAGGCACCGGCCCTCGGGCGTGCGGGACCAGTTCGACACCTCGTACCAGGAGAAGCCCGCCGCCGTCATCGCCTCGTCGGCGATCAGGTACCGGTCCGCGTGGGCGTCGTCGTCGGTCATCGGGATCTCGCCGCGCCGGATCCGCCGGGCCAGCCGGGTGCCCTCCTCGACGATCAGCGCGTACGCCGACACGTGGTCCGGCCCCGCCCCGATCGCCGCGTCCAGCGAGGCACGCCAGTCGTCGTCGGACTCCCCGGGCGTTCCGTAGATCAGATCGAGGTTGACGTGGTCGAAGCCCGCCGCCCGTGCCTCGGCGACACACGCCTCGGGCCGCCCCGGCGTATGCGTACGGTCGAGGATCTTCAGCACATGCTGCCGCGCGCTCTGCATCCCGAACGAGACCCGGTTGAAGCCGCCCTCCCGCAGCTCGGCCAGGTAAGCCGGACCGACGGATTCCGGGTTGGCCTCGGTGGTGATCTCGGCATCGTCCGTGAGCCCGAACTCGTCGCGGATCGCCCCCAGCATCGTTACCAGGTCCCCCGCGGCCAGCAGGGTCGGCGTACCGCCCCCGACGAAGACCGTACGGACCCGGCGCGGATCGTCGCCGAGGACCTTGCGGGCCTGGCGGACCTCACCGATCAGATGGGCGGCGTAGTTGTCCCGGGAGGCCAGCGCACCGCCGGAGCCGCGCAGCTCGGTGGCGGTGTACGTGTTGAAATCGCAGTAGCCGCAGCGGGTCGCGCAGTAGGGCACGTGCAGATAGAAGCCGAGCGGCCGGTCGGCGGCGCCTTCCAGGGCATGGCGGGGCAGCGCCCCGTCGTCGGGTACGGGTTCACCATCGGGCAGTACGGAAGGCATACCGCCCATTGTCACTCGCCGGCCGGGACCTCCGAGCCACGCCCGTGATCACGGACGAAGACGCGCTCGGGGACCGCCCCGCAGGCCCGCCGCCGGGGCCCGCACGCGGCGGGCCCCACCCGCCCGTCTCCCGCCTCACCCCGCCTGCAGCACCAGCAGCGCCAGATCGTCGTCGGGCGGCCGCTCGGCGAATTCGTGCACGGCCCGCTTGATCCGGTCCGCGATCCCGTCCGCCGACAGACCGGCGCAGTCGGCCAGCGCCCGGGCCAGGCCGTCCCCGTCGTCGAACATCAGCGTCCCGGAGCGCCGCTCCGTCACACCGTCCGTCACGCACAGCAGGCTGTCGCCCGGTGCCAGCTCGAAGCTCTGGCTCTCGTACGCGACATCGTCGAAGATCCCGAGCAGCATCTGCGACTCGGCGGCCGGGCGCACCTCGCCGTCGGGCCGCAGCAGCAGCGGCAGCGGGTGGCCGGCGCTGGCCACGGTGCAGCGCACGCCGCCGCCGGGCAGCGGCACGAGTTCCCCGTACAGCAGCGAGAGGAAGCGGGACTGCCCGGTGTCCGCCGTCTGCTGGCCGCCCGCCGCGGCCACCATGAGCGCGGCCGCCTCGGCAGCCTCCATCGCATCGTCCAGGAGCAGCCGGTTGAGCCGGTCCAGCACCTCGCCGGCGCCGAAGCCCTCACGGGCCAGCAGCCGCAGCCAGGGCCGGGCCAGTCCGGTGACCACGGCGGCTTCGGGACCGCTGCCCTGGACATCGCCGAGAACGAAGCACCAGCGGTCGCCGGGGCACGGGAAGATGTCGTAGAAGTCGCCGCCGACGACCCCGTCGTCGCTGGGTTCGTACACCAGTGAGCTGGTGACGCCGGGTATGTCGGCGACCTTGCCGGGCAGCAGCGCCCGTTGCAGGATGCGGCTGATGGTGGCCTGCCGGGTGTATGCGCGGGCGGCACCGACGGCGAGGCCGACCCGGCGCACGAAGTCCTCGATCAGGGCGGTCACTTCGTCGGGGACGCGGGCCGTGCCCTCCCGGCCGAGGAGGACGGCGCCGAGTGTCCGGCCGCCCGAGGTGATCCGGTAGGCAAGAGTGGAGTCGGCGCGCTCGTCGGGCTTCTCGGCGTCCTCCTCTCCCCCGGGCCAGGGCATGGAGACGGGCCCGGTGCCCACCCGTCCGGGCAGCCGGATCGGGCCCTGCTCCAGCACCGCGCGCAGCTCTCCGGTCTCGGCCTCGTCGCGGTGCCAGACGCTGGCGAGCCGGGGGACGGCCGCGGGGCCGCCGTTCTCGGGCTCCAGCCAGATTGCGCACCAGTCGGCGAGCCTGGGCACCAGTAACTGTCCGGCGAGCGCCGCCACGATGTCTTCGTCGAGCTGGCCGGCCAGCAGGTCCGAGGCCTCGGCGAGGAAGGAGAGCGCGCCGCGGCCGGCCCAGTCCGCGTCGTCGCGCAGGGCCCGCCGTGCGGTGGGGGCGAGCAGCTCGGCGGCGCGCAGCCCCTGCTGGAATCCGGGCTCGGTGGAGGGCTCGGGGAACGGGTTCCAGTCGTCGACGGGGAGCCGGGCCCAGACGGTCTTGAGGCCGGTGCGGTAGGTGATGCCCCAGCGCTCGGAGAGGGTGCCGACGAGCTGGAGTCCGCGACCGTAATCGGCGGGGTCGACGGAGCCGGTGGGAACCCCGCCCTCCGCCGCATCGGCCGGACCACCGCCCTCCCGGCGCTCACTGCGCACGGCGCGCGCCGGGTGGTGGTCGGAGACCTCCAGGACCAGGGCCGCGACATCGTCCTCGGTGGCCTCCTCCAGCCGGCACAGCAGCTCTACGTTGGTCCCGGCGTGCACGACCGCGTTGGTGACCAGTTCGCTGACGACGACCGCCGCGTCGTCGGCCAGACGCTCGCTGAAGCCCACGGCCGTCGGCAGTCCGAGCCCGGTCCACTCGGTGAGCGCCGCCTCGACGAACCGGCGGCCGGCGGAGGGGGCGAGGAGGTTTCCGGGCAGGGATGTGCGGGCGACGGGCCGTGCGTCCGCATGGCCGACGGTGATGCCGGGACGTTGAACGATGTCCCGCTGCAAGGGAATGGACCCCACGGCGCAGCTCCTGACCTGTTCTCGCTCTGTCTGTTCTCGCTCTGTCTGTCTGATCCCACTGGGCGCCACTGACGACACCGACAGAGTGACAGATGGACCAGGCCCACAAGCGTCGAGTTGCTGAAGTGGGCGGAGAAAATGAACGGGAGGGAACAGGGCGGTGGCGGGGGGGGCGGGCGCCCCCGGGCCGGCCCGCCCACGCCCACCCCCCCCACCCCCCCCCCCCCCACCCCGACCCCCCCGGGGCGCAGC
>NZ_JBIBVN010000001.1:72618-303095 GCF_043080425.1 Streptomyces sp. NPDC015032
CCCGCCGCCCCCCCCCTCGCGGGCGTCGTGGTGTGGTCGTTGTGGGGGGGGGGGGGGGGGGGCGGGGGGGGGGGGGGGGGGCCCCGGGGCCCCCCCCCCCCCCCCCCCCGCCACATGCGCCGACCCGCGCAACGGACTGCCGCACGGCCTGTGCTGACAGCCCGTGGCAACGACCTCGCCCGCGATTCGTAAGCCTCGTACGCCTCTTACGCCTCGCGGGCCCCCGCGTACATGTCGTCGATGAGGCCCTTGTACTCACGCTCGACGACCGGCCGCTTCAGTTTGAGACTGGGCGTCAGTTCGCCGTGCTCGATGTCGAGATCGCGGGGCAGCAGCCGGAACTTCTTGATGGTCTGCCAGCGCTGCAGCCCCTCGTTGAGCCGCTTCACATAGCCCTCGATGAGCTCGACGGCCTGCGGGGAGGCCACTACGTCGGCGTACGACTTCCCGCCCAGGCCGTTCTCGGCGGCCCAGCCGAGGATGGTCGGCTCGTCGAGCGCGATCAGGGCGGTGCAGAAGTTGCGGTCCGCGCCGTGCACCAGGATGTTGGAGACGAACGGGCAGACCGCCTTGAACTGCCCCTCGACCTCCGCCGGGGCGATGTACTTGCCGCCGGACGTCTTGATGAGGTCCTTCTTGCGGTCGGTGATCCGGAGGTAGCCGTCCACGGACAGCTCTCCGATGTCACCGGTGTGGAACCAGCCGTCCGCCTCCAGCACCTCGGCGGTCTTCTCCGGCAGCCCCTGGTAGCCCTCCATCAGGCCGGGGCCGCGCAGCAGGATCTCGCCGTCGTCGGCGATCCGTACCTCGGTGCCGGGGAGCGGCTTGCCGACGGTGCCGGTGCGGTATGCCTCGCCCGGGTTGACGAAGGAGGCGGCGCTGGTCTCGGTGAGGCCGTAGCCCTCCAGGATGTGGATGCCGGCGCCCGCGAAGAAGTAGCCGATGTCGGGGGCGAGCGCCGCGGAGCCGGAGATACAGGCACGCAGCCGACCGCCGAAGGCCTCGCGGATCTTCGCGAAGACGAGGGTGTCGGCGACCTTGTGCTTGGCGCCGAGCGCGAAGGGGACGGAGGCCGTGCCGGTGTGCCGGAAGTTGTCCTGCGAGACGGTCGCGTACTCGCGGGCGACCCCGGCCGCCCACTGAAAGATCTTGTACTTGGCCGCGCCGCCGGCCCGCGCCTTGGCGGCGACGCCGTTGTAGACCTTCTCGAAGATACGGGGGACCGCGGCCATGTACGTCGGCTGGACCACCGGCAGGTTTTCGATGATCTTGTCGACCCGGCCGTCCACGGCGGTGACGTGGCCGACCTCGATCTGGCCGGAGGTGAGGACCTTGCCGAAGACATGGGCGAGCGGCAGCCAGAGGTACTGGACGTCGTCCTTGGTGATCAGCCCGGTCCCGGCGGTGGCCTTGGCCATGTACGACCAGTTGTCGTGCGGCAGGCGTACGCCCTTGGGGCGGCCGGTGGTGCCCGAGGTGTAGATCAGGGTGGCCAGCTGGTCGGCCGTGATCGCGGCGATCCGCTCCTTGACGACGTCGGGGTTCTTCGCCAGGTGCTCGGCGCCGCGGGCCTCCAGGTCGGCGAGGGTGAGCATCCAGCCCTCGGGGTCGCCCTCGGCGGGCCCGGCGCCCTCGGGGTCGATGACGACGACATGGGCGAGGTTCGGCAGCTCGGCGCGGCGCTCACGGGCCTTGGCCAGCTGGCCGGCGTCCTCGGCGATCAGCACCCGGCTCTCGGAGTCGGAGAGGATGAACGCCGATTCCTCGGCGTTGGTCGACGGGTAGATCGTGGTGGTGGCGGCGCCCGCGCACATCACACCGAGGTCGACGAGGATCCATTCCACCCGGGTACTGGCGGCGAGCGCGACCCGCTCCTCCGGCTGCACGCCCAGACCGATCAGCCCGGCCGCGACGGCGTACACCCGCTCGGCGGCCTGCGCCCAGCTCAGCGACCTCCACTCGTCGGGCCCCTCGCCGGCGGCCGAAGGGACCGGGTAGCGGTAGGCCTCCTCGTCCGGGGTGGCCGCCACGCGGTCGGCGAAGAGGTTCGCCACGGAGGGCGGTCGGTTCTCGATCAGGGTCTGTGCGTCGCTCACGACATCCTCCGGGCCTGCGGCAGTGCTTCACGACCGGCTGCTGGTTGCTGCTTGCTGCTTGTTCCTGTGCGTGTTCCTGCGTACGTCTGCGGGTCTGTCCTGTGGAGTCCGGCCCGCGATGCTCGATCCCGCTTGTTTAACTGGCGAGTAACTACGAGGCCGTGATCAGGGTAGAGCGCCCGCGTCCGCCGCGTAAGAGGCAACGGGCCGTCGCTTCATAACGAACGGGCCCCTGTGCCGCAGTGCGCTGCGTCACAAGGGCCCGTTGGGCTACCACCGAGTAGGGTCAAGCCGGAGCCGGGACGGAAGCCGGTCCGGAGCCCCTCGTTCCGCGGCCTCGCGGAAGCCGGCGCGGAACGCGTCCCCCCAGCCTCGCGGCGGCGGGCTACTTCTTGCCCTTGCCGTCCCCGCCCGACTCGTCCGTCGACAGCACGGCGATGAAGGCCTCCTGCGGCACCTCCACATTGCCGACCATCTTCATCCGCTTCTTGCCTTCCTTCTGCTTCTCCAGCAGCTTCCGCTTACGGGAGATGTCACCGCCGTAGCACTTGGCGAGGACATCCTTGCGGATGGCGCGGACGGTCTCACGGGCGATGACCCGGGAGCCGATGGCGGCCTGGATCGGCACCTCGAAGTTCTGCCGCGGGATCAGCTCGCGCAGCTTGGCGACGAGCCGCACGCCGTACGCGTACGCCTTGTCCTTGTGCGTGACCGCGGAGAACGCGTCGACCTTGTCGCCGTGCAGCAGGATGTCGACCTTGACGAGCTGGGCGGACTGCTCGCCGGTGGGCTCGTAGTCGAGGGAGGCGTAGCCCCGGGTCTTGGACTTCAGCTGGTCGAAGAAATCGAAGACGATCTCGGCGAGCGGCAGGGTGTAGCGGATCTCGACCCGGTCCTCGGAGAGGTAGTCCATGCCGAGCAGGGTGCCACGCCGGTTCTGGCAGAGCTCCATGATCGCGCCGATGAACTCGCTGGGTGCCAGGACCGTGGCGCGCACGACGGGCTCGTGCACCTTGTCGATCTTGCCCTCGGGGAATTCGCTCGGATTGGTGACGGTGTGCTCGGTGCCGTCCTCCATATCCACGCGGTAGACCACGTTGGGGGCGGTGGCGATGAGTTCGAGACCGAACTCGCGCTCCAGCCGCTCGCGGATCACATCGAGGTGGAGCAGCCCGAGGAAGCCGACGCGGAAGCCGAAGCCGAGCGCGGCGGAGGTCTCCGGCTCGTACACCAGGGCGGCGTCGTTGAGCTGGAGCTTGTCGAGCGCCTCGCGCAGGTCCGGGTAGTCCGAGCCGTCCAGCGGGTACAGGCCCGAGAACACCATCGGCTTCGGGTCCTTGTAGCCGCCCAGAGCCTCGGTCGCGCCCTTGTTCAGGGAGGTGATGGTGTCACCGACCTTGGACTGCCGGACGTCCTTCACGCCGGTGATGATGTAGCCGACCTCACCCACGCCGAGGCCGTCGGCCGGGGTCATCTCCGGGGAGGAGACCCCGATCTCCAGCAGCTCGTGCGTGGCGCCGGTGGACATCATCCGGATCCGCTCGCGCTTGTTGAGCTGGCCGTCGACGACTCGGACGTACGTGACGACGCCCCGGTAGGAGTCGTAGACCGAGTCGAAGATCATCGCGCGGGCGGGGGCGTCGGCCTTGCCGATCGGGGCCGGAACGTCCTGGACCACCCGGTCGAGCAGGGCGTCCACGCCCATACCGGTCTTCGCCGAGACCTTGAGGACGTCCTCCGGCCGGCAGCCGATGAGGTTGGCCAGTTCCTCGGAGAACTTCTCCGGCTGCGCGGCCGGCAGGTCGATCTTGTTGAGCACCGGGACGATGGTGAGGTCGTTCTCCATCGCCAGGTAGAGGTTGGCCAGCGTCTGGGCCTCGATGCCCTGCGCGGCGTCGACCAGCAGGATCGTGCCCTCGCAAGCGGCGAGCGAACGGGAGACCTCGTAGGTGAAGTCCACGTGGCCCGGGGTGTCGATCATGTTGAGGACATGGGTGCGGCCCTGGTCCTCGCCCGTGTTGGGCGCCCAGGGCAGACGTACCGCCTGGGACTTGATGGTGATGCCGCGCTCGCGCTCGATGTCCATCCGGTCGAGGTACTGAGCGCGCATCTGCCGCTGGTCGACCACGCCCGTCAGCTGAAGCATCCGGTCGGCAAGGGTCGACTTGCCGTGGTCGATGTGCGCGATGATGCAGAAGTTGCGGATCAGCGCCGGGTCGGTACGACTCGGCTCGGGCACGTGGGTAGGAGTCGCGGGCACGCAGGGTCCTGATTCTTGAGACGCCGAACGCCGTGTCTCGGGTCGATGTCGGTTCGGTCGGATCGATACGTAGCCTCCATCGTCCCATGGTTGCGGGGCAGGGACCGGTTTGGGCCGGTCGGAGCGGGACTGGTACCGTTGACAGCTGTGCCTCGCGACCCTCTCGGGCCATGGGGCGCACATCGAAGATCCAACGAACCTGAAAAGGCTCTTTCGTGGCGAACATCAAGTCCCAGATGAAGCGGAACAAGACGAACGAGAAGGCGCGCCTGCGCAACAAGGCCGTCAAGTCCTCGCTCAAGACCGCTATCCGCAAGGCCCGTGAGGCTGCCGTCGCCGGTGACGTCGAGAAGGCCACCACGGCCGCTCGCGACGCCTCCCGTGCGCTGGACAAGGCCGTCTCGAAGGGTGTCATCCACAAGAACGCCGCCGCCAACAAGAAGTCGGCGCTGGCCTCCAAGGTTGCCTCCCTCCAGGGCTGAGCATTCTGATGTGATCGCCGGAACGGACCAGCGGGCCCTCTCTCCCGCCCCTGCCCGGCCCCCGCGCCGCACACCGAACCTGCGTTCGCCACGCGGGTGCGGCGCACCGAGTGTGATCCGAAGGCCCCGGCCGCCGCTCTCCCCAGAGCGAAGGCCGGGGCCTTCGGCGTACTCGCTGTCCGGCCCGTCCGGCACGTGAGGACGCCCCCGAGCCCGCACTCCGTCCGGAGCCCTCGCCCCATCCAGCCGGCGCACCCCTCCTACCGCCCGGACCGCGCCGCCCGCGCCACCGCGACCACGGCCTTCTCCAACGCGTACTCCGGGTCGTCGCCGCCTCCCTTGACCCCCGCGTCCGCATCCGCGACCGCCCGCAGCGCCACGGCCACGCCGTCCGGCGTCCAGCCACGCATCTGCTGGCGTACCCGGTCGATCTTCCACGGCGGCATGCCCAGCTCACGGGCGAGGTCCGCGGGACGGCCCCCGCGGGCCGAGGACAGCTTGCCGATCGCCCGTACACCCTGCGCCAGCGCGCTGGTGATCAGCACGGGCGCCACCCCGGTCGACAGCGACCAGCGCAGCGCCTCAAGCGCTTCCGCCGCCCGCCCCTCCACCGCGCGGTCGGCGACCGTGAAGCTCGACGCCTCGGCGCGGCCCGTGTAGTAGCGGGCGACGACCGCCTCGTCGATCGTGCCCTCGACATCCGCGACGAGCTGCGAGGCCGCACTCGCCAGCTCCCGCAGATCGCTGCCGATGGAATCGACCAGCGCCTGGCACGCCTCGGGGGTCGCCGAGCGCCCCAGCGCCCGGAACTCCGAGCGTACAAACGAGAGCCGCTCGGCCGGTTTGGTCGTCTTCGGACAGGCGACCTCCCGTGCCCCGGCCTTGCGCGCCGCGTCCAGCAGGCCCTTGCCCTTGGCGCCGCCCGCGTGGAGCAGAACGAGGGTGATCTCCTCGACCGGATCGCCGAGGTACGCCTTGACGTCCTTGATCGTGTCGGCGGAGAGATCCTGTGCATTGCGCACGATCACCACCTTGCGCTCGGCGAAGAGCGACGGGCTCGTCAGCTCGGCGAGGGTGCCGGGCTGGAGCTGGTCGGAGGTGAGGTCGCGGACATCCGTGTCGGAGTCGGCGGCACGGGCCGCCGCCACCACCTGTTGCACGGCACGGTCGAGGAGCAGGTCCTCCTGCCCCACGGCGAGCGTGAGGGGGGCGAGCGGATCGTCGGTGGAATTCCTTCTGGTGGCCATCGCCCTCCAGCATCCCACGCGCCACCGACAACCCCGCCGCCGGAGCAACGACGCACGCCGTACGGAAGAATGGGCCGGTGAGCGATGTGAGACATGTGCTGGTGCTGCCCGACCGCGACGCCGCGGAGGAGGTGGCCGGAGAGCTCGGCGACCGCTTCGGGGTCTCCGAGGAACCCCAGCTCGTACGCGACGCACTGGCCGGCGAGGACGACGCCGAGGACGCCCAGTGGCTGGTGGTCGTGGAGGACCCGTCGGGGCGGCTGGACTCCGCTGCGCTCGACGCGTTCGCCGCGGAGTACGACGGGTGGCTCGAAGCGCCCTAAGGGCTGTCCCGTAATCCCTGGTGGATCAGCGCGCGGCGTCAGATGCGGTGCATCGCAAGGCGGAGGAACATCCGCATACTGGATGTATTCGGACGTTCCGACAACGCGGCGAGGATGGAGCCTCCCCTGCTCGAGCGCAGCCGAGAGCTTGGGGAAGTAGCTGTCGTCGTGCGCCCGCCAGGGATTACGGGACATCCCTTAGCGGGGCAGCGGGACAGCGGGACGCCTTGCCGGCTCAGCTCTTGGGGACGATCTGGATGTCCATGTCGATGGAGATGCTGGAGCCGACGGCCGCGATGCCGCGGGCCAGCATGGTCTGCCAGGTCAGGGTGAAGTCCTCGCGGTGCAGCTCCGTGGTGGCCCGGCAGGCGGCGCGGGTCTCGCCCTCCAGGCCGTTGCCCAGGCCGAGATACTGGGTGTCGAGCGTGACCGTGCGGCTGACGCCGTGCAGCGTGAGCGCGCCGGTCACACCCCAGCGCGTGCCGCCGCGGTGGACGAAGCGGTCGCTGTAGAACTCCAGCGTCGGATAGCGGCCCACGTCGAGGAAGTCGCCGGAACGCAGATGGTCGTCGCGCATCTGGACGTTCGTGTCGATCGACGCGGCGTCGATGATCACGTGCATGGCCGAGTTCTCCATGCGGTCGGCGATCCGGACCGCGCCGGCGAAGGTGTTGAACCGGCCGTGGATGCGTGCCATGCCGATGTGCCGGGCCGTGAAGCCGATCTGCGAGTGCATCGGCTCGACTTCCCACTCGCCCGGGTCGGGCAACTGCGGGGGCGCGGAGAGCTGCAGCGTCACGTCACCGAGGCCGGCGTGGCCGCCCTCGACGACCGTGGCCGCACCGTGGAACGGGGTGAACCCCTCGGCCGTGACGGCCACTCGGTACTCGCCGACCGGAACGGTGGCGAGTACGTTGCCGTACGGGTCCGTCTCACCACTGACGACCTTACGGCCCGCGCTGTCCGTGACGACGAACTCGGCCTGCGGCACGATCGCGTTGGCGGGGTCGAGCACCCGGCAACTGAGCACTCCGGCGGTGTGTGGGACCTCCAGCCCGGCGAGGGCGTTGCCGCGCCCGGCATCCGTCGCTCTCCTGCTTCCCAGCCAACGGCCGAACATCTTCTACCTACCCTCGGAGGCGATTCACCTTGGGCCCTGACGGCTGGACGTCCTCGTCGGAGCAGCGGCCCACCGACGAGCATGCATTCGATCACCATTGTGGCGTTCGAGGCAAACGGAGCAGCTCGCAGGGGCTTGAGTAGAGGTGTTACCGATGGTCCGAATTGGCCACCCCACTTTCGGCCGCCATCGGCTCGTGCGTGCTGCCGGTGCCCCACCGACGGAGCGGGGCTCATGAGCTGCCCACCGCTCTCAGTCCCGTCCCGGCACCCGCCACGGCGATCGCACCGTCCGTGTCCGTGCGCAGCACCACCGCTCCGCCGGCTCGGAGCGCGTCGAGGGTGCGCGGGGCCGGGTGACCGTACGGGTTGTCCCTGCCCACGCTCACCAGGGCGAGTCTCGGGTGCGCACTGCGCAGCAGAGCGGGGTCCTGATGGGCGGAGCCATGATGGGCGACCTTGAGAACGTCCACCCGTGGCAGGACGGGATACCTGCGCAACACCCCCTGCTGGGCCGGGGGTTCGAGGTCGCCCAGGAGCAACAGGGTCAACCGGCCCGCCCGGACGTACAGGGTGACGCTGGCATCATTCGGCTCCTGCGGTACGGGACCGTATCCGGCTCCCCGGACCATCGGCGCACCGACCGCCCCCGTGCCGCCCGCGGGCCACAGGACTCGCCAGTCGAGGGGACCGATCCGGCGGCGTTCACCGGGGACGGCCCGCACCAGCGGGACGTCGGCCGCGGCGGCCGTTCTCCGTACGAACGCGACCTGATCCGGCGGTTCGTCCAGGTTCGTCGTCTGGATCGCCCCCACCGCTCTGCCCCGCAGCACACCGGGCAGCCCTCGGACATGGTCCGCGTGGAAGTGCGTGAGGACCAGGAGCGGCACCTCGGTGATGCCCAGCTCGCGCAGGCACCGGTCGGCGAGCCGGGGATCGGGACCGGTGTCGACGACCACACCCTTGCGGCCCCCCGCGGCCAGCACGAGGGAATCGCCCTGACCGACGTCGCACATCGCGAACGCCCAGTCCGGCGGCGGCCATCCGGTCAGTATCCGGGTGAGCGGCACCGGACGCAGCACCACGAGAATCAGCAGCAGCGCGGCGGCCGAGCAGATCCAGGGATGGCGCACGACACGACGCGCGGCCGGCACCACCGCCACCGTCAGCGCGGCGAGCAGGAGCGCGCCCTTCCCGCCGTCGGGCCAGTCGATCTCCGCCCCGGGCAGCGCCGCCCCGGTACGCGCCACCGAGGCGATCCACCCGGCCGGCCACCCCGCGATCCGGGCGAGCAGCTCCGCCACCGGCATGGCCATCGGCGCCAGGGTGAGTACGGCGAACCCGAGGACCGTGGCCGGCGCCACCGCGAACTCGGCCAGCAGATTGCACGGGATCGCCACCAGGCTGACCCGGGAGGCGAGCAGCACGACGACCGGTGCGCACACCGCCTGCGCAGCAGCGGCCGCGGCGAGCGCCTCGGCGATCCGGGGCGGCATTCGGCGCCGTCGCAGTGCGTCGCTCCACTTCGGGGCGATGGTGAGCAGGGCGCCGGTGGCCAGGACGGAGAGGATGAAACCGTAACTGCGCGCCATCCACGGGTCGTACAGCACCAGCAGAAGGACCGCGGCGGCCAGCGCGGGGATCAGTGATCTGCGGCGCCCCGTGCCGATGGCGAGCAGGGTGATCAGTCCGCAGGCCGCGGACCGCAGCACGCTCGGCTCCGGTCGGCAGACGATGACGAAGGCGAGCGTGAGTCCGCCGCCGAGCAATGCGGTCATCCGCAGCGAAATCCCCAACCGGGGTGCCAGACCGCGGCGTTCGACGCGCGTGGCGGTGCCCGGCGGCCCGATCAGGAGAACGAGCAGGATCGCCAGGTTGGCGCCGGAGACCGCCATCAGGTGGGTGAGGTCGGCCGCCTGGAAGGCGTCGTGCAGTTCCGGCGTGACCCGTGACGTGTCGCCGACCACCAGGCCAGGCAGGAGCGCCCGCGCATCGGGATCGAGCCGCTCGGTCGCCTGCCGCAGGCCCCCACGCAGAGCACCCGCCATACGCTGGACCGGCGAAGGGGGACCGGTGATGTGCGGCGGGCCCTTGCCCTCCGGCCGCAGTACGGCGGCATTGCGCTCCCCCTCGTGCAGCGGTGGCGCCAGCCGGCCTCCGACGCGCAGCCGGGTGGAGGGGAGCAACTGCTGCCACCGTGCCATCGATCCGCCGGGCGAGACGATCAGCAGTACTGGCGTATGCAGCCGGGTGACCGCACCATCGGGCCCGGTCAGTCGGGTGATCTCGGCATCCATGAGGAGGGCTGCGGGCGTGCTGTGGTCGCCCCGCACCCGGGGCACGGTCCGCCGGGCGTCGGTCGTCACCGTCACCTCCGCGTCGACCCTCGCGAACCGCTGAGCCAGCTCGCGGACCGGTCCCTGCCGTACATCCGCGCCGTGCCACCCGGCCGAAGCGGCCCCGGCCGCGGCACAGAGCAGCACGGCAGCGGTCGCGGTTGCGGTGGTGTGCGGCCGCCACCGGTTGCGTACCGCACTCTCGTCATCCGCCGCCCCTCCCCCGGCGTCGGCCGACGAACCACGCACTGCACGGGCAGCCGAGACTCCGGACATCGCCAGAAGGACCATGGCGGCGCCGACGCACAGCAGCACGCCCGCCGTGGTCCACCGTCCAGGCGCACTGATCGCGAGCGCCGCTCCGGCCCAGGCCGCCGAGGCCGGTGGAACCAGCCGAAGGTCGAGCGGCCCCTCCTGCCTGGGGTCGGAGGAACCCAGCCGTCGGCCCGAGGCCGCGTGGACATCCAGGTGATTCACGGCCCCACCAGCGGTTGGAGATCGGCGAACCGGCGATCGCCGATCCCGTTGACCTCGCGGAGTTCGTCGACAGAACGGAAACCGCCGTGCTGTGTGCGGTAGTCGACGATGTGCTGGGCGAGGACCGGGCCGACACCGGGCAGGGTGTCGAGTTGTTCGACGGTCGCCAGGTTGAGGCTGACCGGCCCTGCCGCGGGACCGCTGCTGCCGGTGCCGCCCGCAGCGGCTCCTCCCGTGCCGCCGGTGGCTTGAGGGCCCGGGGGAACACCCACCACGATCTGTTCCCCGTCCATGAGCACCCGCGCCCGGTTGAGCCCGGCGAGGTCGGCACCGGGCCGGGCGCCACCGGCGGCCCTGATCGCATCGGCGACCCGTGCGCCGGACGGCAGTTGGTGGATTCCCGGCCTCCGCACCTTCCCGCTCACATCGACGACGATGTGCCCACCCGGCCCTGTCGCGGGTGGCGGCCCCGGTGACGGCTCGGGTGCTCCGGCCATCCCCGGCGTCGGTTCCGATGCCCTGGCGCCCACAGCTTCGTTGACCGGATCGGGAGCTTTTACGGAGTGGGGGCGCGCGGACCAGAAATGCACCGCGGCGAAGACCGCGGCCGCGATCAGGACAACGGTCAGCGCGGCAAGGGTCCTTGGCTCCACTCCGCATCTGAGCTGGAGCCACACCGGAATCCGCTCCCTCAGCGCGGGAACCACCCTCTCCCACAACCCCGGGGCCGATGTCGCACTCGGCGCCGAAACCGGCGTCGAGGCCTGCGCGGAAGCGGTAGCCATCGCCGTGGCTCCGCCAGTGGCCGGGTTCGGGTTCGGTGTCAGGCCCGGAGCCGAGGCCGAAGCCGGAACCGGAGCCGGAATCGAGGCCGAGGCCGAGGCCGGAGCGAACACCGAAAAGGAAGCCGGAGCCGGAGCCGGATCGGGAGCCCGAGCTGGGGCCGGAGCCGGATCGGGAGCCCGAGCTGGGGCCGGAGTGGAATCGGGAACGGGAGCCGAAGCCGGAGCCAGGGCCGGGTCCGGAGTTGCGGCAGCCCCGAGGACAGGCTGCGCGCCCCGTCCGCAGCATGCCCCTCCCATGAGGGCGTCCGCCCGACGACGCGAAACCGCCGCCACGACGTCCGCACGCCCACGCAGGGACCGTCGTCGTCCGGGGCCGAGGCCGGGACCGCTACGAGCACGGCCGGGGCCACTGCCGCTTCCACTGGTTTCACGATGTGATCGGGGAGCCATGCCTCACGACGGTAGGCACATCCGTCCGAACCCGCTGAGCGGACCCGATTCCGGTGGACAACCGACCAGTTGTGGATAACTCGGCCACCTCCAGGAGTGAGATCCGAGGGCCGAGATCCAGGAAGCAAGGGCCGGGACCCAGGAACCAAGGGCCGTGAACCGGCTCAGCGCGGTGAGACCACAGCTCCGAGCAGCCCGGGCCCGGTGTGCGCACCGATCACCGCGCCCACCTCGCTGACGTGCAGATCGACCAGGCCCGGCACCCGCTCGCGCAGCCGCTCGGCGAGTCGCTCGGCCCTCTCGGGTGCCGCCAGGTGATGCACGGCGATGTCCACCTGGTCGAGGCCCGCATGTTCCGCGACGATCTCCTCCAGGCGCGCGATCGCCTTCGAGGCCGTCCGGACCTTCTCCAGCAGTTCGATACGGCCGCCGTCCAGTTGGAGCAGCGGCTTCACGGCGAGCGCCGATCCCAGCAGTGCCTGCGCCGTACCGATGCGACCGCCGCGGCGCAGATAGTCCAGCGTGTCGACGTAGAAGTACGCGGAGGTGCCCGCGGCCCGCTTCTCCGCGGCCGCGACCGCCTCGTCCAGGCTCCCACCCGCCTCCGCCGTCTCCGCCGCCGCCAGGGCGCAGAATCCGAGGGCCATGGCCACCATTCCGGTGTCCACCACCCGTACCGGAATCGGCGCGTCCTTCGCCGCGAGCAGGGCGGCATCGTAGGTGCCCGAGATCTCGGCCGAGAGGTGCAGCGAGACGACGCCGTCTGCTCCGGCCCCGGCCGCCGCCCGGTACGCGGCGGCGAAGACCTCCGGGCTGGGGCGGGAAGTTGTCACGGGACGACGCTTCTGGAGTGCCAGTGCGAGGGAGCGGGCCGAGATCTCGGTGCCGTCCTCCAGCGCCTGATCACCGAGGACGACGGTCAGCGGCACCGTGGCGATGCCGTGCCGTTCCATCGCCTCGGGCGGCAGGTAGGCCGTGGAGTCGGTCACGATCGCGACATGGCGGGACATGAGCGGGAGGTTACCTGGCAAGTCCTCGGCCCGGCAGTCCGACCCCGACCGAATGATCGCTCCGGACCGCTTCGGACCGCATCAGGTCACCGCCGGTCATCGAGCGCCTCAGTTCGTCGCTTCCGGCCGAGCCGCCTTCTGCCACGGGTACGGGGTCTGCTGCAGCGGGTCCGCAGCCGTGATCGCCTGCGCCGTATCGCCGGCGGGCCGGCCTTCCTGCCCCGGCCGGCTCGCCCATCCCTGTTTCTGTCCCTGCCCCGGCGCGGTCTCCCGGCCCTGTCCCTGATCGCGGCCGTCGCCCTGGGGCTGTCCCTGCCCGTGGACCGGTCCGTCCGGCTCCACCGTCCAGTGCCGCAGCGCCCCGGCCTCCACATCGATCTGGGCGTTCAGCGCGTCCAGATCGTCCTCGGTGAACCGCCGCGCCCGGTCCCGGGCGGCCCACCGCAGCGAATCCGCGGAGTGGGTGATCCGCTCCGTACGCTGCTTCAGGCCCGGCAGCATCGAGGCAACCGTCGCACGGTCGGGCTCGCGCTCCAGTCTCTTCAGGTCGTCGTCCAGCTCTCGCCCGTGCACACTCAGCCGCTGGAAGAGGCCCAGTGACTCCGAGAGCGAGGCATCCTCGGCGACTCCCGCCTGCAACGCCTCCTGCGTGGCCCGCATGGATGTGCGCAGCACGAGCCGCAGCTGCGCCAGCTCTCCGCCCACACCCATCTGGCCGTAGCTCTTGGCCCGCAGCGTGGTGTCCTCCACGGTCCGGCGCGCCTGCGTGATCGTACGGTCCACACCCCGCTTCGCCACGCCGATGGCCTTGACGCCCACATACACGCCCAGGGCCACGAACGCGAAAAAGAGCAACCCCAGAATCAGGATCACGGCTTCCATGAGCGCCCCTTGCATGTCGTTTCGGCTGCCGGGTGCCGGCCCCTCCACCGTAAACGGAAAGGGCAGGCCGAGGGTTCCTTCGAAACCCCCAACCTGCCCGTAGGGGAATGCCCCCACACCGTCGTGGGACAGCCGACGGCTGTCCCACGACCGTCACGTGGGGACGCCGGCCGCCCTCGTACGGAGAACGATCAGCGCCTTCGCTCCAAGACGACAGCGCCGTCACGCAGGGACGATGTTGACCAGCTTCGGCGCCCGCACGATCACCTTGCGGATGCCCGCGCCGTCCAGCGCGGCGATCACGGCCGGATCGGCCAGGGCCAGTGCTTCCAGCTCCTCGTCCGCGATCGACGGGGAGATCTCCAGGCGCGCCTTGACCTTGCCCTTGACCTGCACGACACAGGTCACGGTCTCGTCCACGACGTACGCCGGGTCGGCGACGGGGAAGTCCTGGTGCACGACCGACCCGGTGCGGCCCAGCCGACGCCACAGCTCCTCGGCGATGTGCGGCGCCAGCGGCGCCACCAGCAGCACCAGCGACTCGGCGACGCTCCGGGACAGCGGGCCACCCGCCTTGGTCAGGTGATTGTTCAGCTCGGTGACCTTGGCAATGGCCGTGTTGAAACGCATCCCGGCCATGTCCTGGCCGACTCCGTCGATCGCCTTGTGCAGCGCCCGCAGCGTCTCCTCACCGGGCTCGGTGTCGACGACGGTGACCTGGCCGGTCTCCTCGTCGACGACATTGCGCCACAGCCGCTGCAGCAGCCGGTACTGGCCCACGACAGCACGCGTGTCCCACGGCCGCGAGACATCCAGGGGACCCATCGCCATCTCGTACAGGCGCAGCGTGTCCGCCCCGTACTCGGCGCAGATCTCGTCCGGTGTGACGGCGTTCTTCAGGGACTTGCCCATCTTGCCCAGGACGCGGCTGACCTTCTCGCCCTGGTGGTAGAACTGTCCGTCGCGCTCCTCGACCTCGGCCGCCGGGACCGCGATCCCGCGGCTGTCCCGGTAGACGAACGCCTGGATCATGCCCTGGTTGTACAGCTTGTGGAACGGCTCGGTGGACGAGATGTGTCCCAGGTCGTGCAGCACCTTGGACCAGAAGCGGGCGTACAGCAGGTGCAGGACGGCGTGCTCGGCGCCGCCGACGTACAGGTCGACACCGCCGGCCGGCTGCCCCTCGCGCGGGCCCATCCAGTACTGCTCGATCGCCGGGTCGACCAGCTTCCGGTCGTTGTTCGGGTCCAGATAGCGCAGCTCGTACCAGCAGGAGCCGGCCCAGTTGGGCATGGTGTTGGTCTCGCGGCGGTACTTCCTGGGACCGTTTCCGTCGCCCAGGTCCAGGGTGACGTTGACCCAGTCGGCGTTCCGGGACAGCGGGGTCTCGGGCTGGGTGTCGGCGTCGTCGGGGTCGAAGGTACGCGGCGAGTAGTCGTCGACCTCCGGCAGCTCCAGAGGCAGCATCGACTCGGGCAGCGGGTGCGCGATGCCGTCCTCGTCGTAGACGATCGGGAAGGGCTCGCCCCAGTAGCGCTGACGGCTGAACAGCCAGTCCCGCAGCCGGAAGTTGACGGTGCCCTCACCGACGCCGTGCTCCTTCAGCCACTCGGTGATCTTCGTCTTGGCGTCCACGACGCCCAGACCGTTCAGCGAGATCTCGTCATTGGCGGAGTTGACCAGCTTCGCCTCGTACGAGGAGAAGGCGTCGTCCCACGTCGAGGGGTCCGTACCACGGTCGTCCGACGGCTGGACCACGCAGCGCATCGGCAGCTCGAAGGCGCGCGCGAAGGCGAAGTCGCGTGCGTCGTGCGCCGGCACGGCCATGATCGCGCCGGTGCCGTAACCCATCAGGACGTAGTCGGCGATGAAGACGGGCACCTTCTCGCCGCTGACCGGGTTGGTCGCGTACGCACCGGTGAAGACCCCGGTCTTGTCCTTGGCCTCGGCCTGCCGCTCCACGTCGGACTTGGCGGCGGCCAGCTTGCGGTACGCGGTGACGGCCTCGGCCGGGGACGCGTGTCCACCGGTCCACACCGGGTGGGTGCCCTCGGGCCAGGCGGCCGGAATGATCCGCTCGACCAGCTCGTGCTCGGGTGCCAGCACCATGTAGGTGGCACCGAACAGGGTGTCCTGGCGGGTGGTGAAGACCGTGACGGCACCGGCGCCGTCGACCGGGAAGTCGACCCGCGCGCCCTCGGAACGCCCGATCCAGTTGCGCTGCTGCAGCTTGATGGCCTCGGGCCAGTCCAGCCCGTCCAGGTCGTTCAGCAGCCGGTCGGCGTAGGCCGTGATGCGCATGTTCCACTGGCGCAGCTTGGCCTTGAAGACGGGGAAATTGCCGCGCTCGGAGCGGCCGTCGGCCGTCACCTCTTCATTGGCCAGTACCGTACCCAGGCCCGGCGACCAGTTGACGGGCGCATCGGAGGCGTACGCCAGGCGGTACTCGCTCAGGACGTCCGCGCGCTCGACGGCGCTCAGGGCGCTCCAGTCACGGCCGTCCGGGGTGGCACGCGAACCGCTCTCGAACTGCGCGACCAGCTCACCGATCGGGCGGGCCCGGTCGGCCTCGGCGTCGTACCAGGAGTTGAAGATCTGCAGGAAGATCCACTGAGTCCACTTGTAGTACTCCGACTCGATCGTGGCGAACGAGCGGCGCTTGTCGTGACCCAGGCCCAGCCGGCGCAGCTGGGCAGTCATGTTCTCGATGTTGGCCTCGGTGGAGACCCGCGGGTGCGTGCCGGTCTGCACGGCGTACTGCTCCGCGGGCAGGCCGAAGGCGTCGAAGCCCAGGGTGTGCAGCACATTGTGCCCGGTCATCCGCTGGTGGCGGGCGAAGACGTCGGTGGCGATGTAGCCCAGCGGGTGACCGACGTGCAGGCCCGCACCCGAGGGGTACGGGAACATGTCCATGATGAACTTCTTCGGCTTGGCGGCCAGATCCGGATCGCCTGCCAGGTCACCGGTCGGATTCGGCGCCTCGTACGTGCCCTCGGCGTCCCAGAAGTCCTGCCAGCGTGCCTCGATGTCGGCGGCCATCGCCGCCGTGTAGCGGTGCGGCGCAGCCGTCTCGGCTGCGGAATTCGTCTCGCTCATGATCCTCAAAGCTCCATCGATCGTCATCTGCCGGCGCCCACGTCTACGGACACGCGTCTACGGAAACGAAAAATCCCCTCGCACAGGAGGGGACGCCGCGCCGATTCCGACCAGGCATTCTCACCGGTCGGGACTGATCAGCGCGGCTCGCTAAGCAGAAGGCGTACGGCACGCATGGCGCCAGGGTACCGCACGGGTCCGGAGCCGGTCAGGACACGGCCGATCCATGGACGGGGCAACGAGTGTGACCGTACGGCGGAGCCCCCGCGAAACAATCGACGTCGACGCGGATGCAGTCGACACGGAGACATGAAAAACGAGACACCCTGTATGGATGACCCGTTTCCCACTTCTTCACTGTGGAGCTAAGGAGAATTGAACTCCTGACCTCCTGCATGCCATGCAGGCGCTCTACCAACTGAGCTATAGCCCCGTGTTGTGTGTCACCCGGTTTCGCTTGCCCCTGGCGACATCGAGAACATTACCGGTGACCCCGCCCGTCCACCAAATCGTTTCCCGCCTGCCCGCATTTGACCGATTTCGCGGCACCTCGGTCAGGGGCGACGCACGGGCGCACGGGGGCACCGTGAGCACCGGGAGCACATGGAATACGGGAGCGTGCCTGGGCTCATGCAGTGGCGAAGGAGTAGAAGCGCTTGAGCGTGCAGTGCTCCTCCAGCAGGCGCCCGTAGATCGGCTCCCCTTCGAGTTCCCGGTAGGTCTCGATCGGGTCGCCCTTTATGACCAGCGCCCGCGCACACTCCTCGCACCAGTACTGGTACTCGGGATTGACCGGATCCATGTCCCTGACGATGGGCGTACCACTGCCGCACCAGTCACATTTCCGCCTGTGCGCACCCATGAATCAGCTCCGGCTTCGGCCACGGGCAGTGCACACGCGGGAGACTCCACCGTTCCCGCCGAGCACGTGGGTGGCACGGAACGGACCACCGTCAAGGCGAACGGCGCGGGCGTGGCGTTCGGGGACAAGGAGCAGGTCCGGGACCTCGTGGCGACTCGCATGCATCGCGCGCTCCCTCCCGTTCGGTCCGTCGCCCCCTCCGGCGTTCCGATTCTGCCATGACCCCGCAAGGGGGTCAGCCCGGTGGATATCCGGTCGATCGCCGATGCCGCACGAGACCCGCCGACGCACCCGTCGGTGCGGCCACCGACAACGCGGGAGCACGTGCTCACACCGCGGGCCCCGGCCCCTGCACCCCGGCGCAGCAAGGCGGTTGGGACGGATCCTGCCGAGCGGCGAGACGCCCACGCGAAGAGGAGGCCGCGTCGACCGCCATCACCACGAGAACCCGCAACACCGCCCGAGCGGCACCCCGTTGACGGATCCGACTGCCGGAGCCCGCGGAACGGCAGGCTGTGAAGCATGAGTTCACGGCCCGTCTCCGGCTGACGTCGGCGTACCCGATGGTGTTGGTCAACCAGGAATCGTCCGCCCGATCGGGAGCGGCGGCCGTTCGCCGGGAAAAGCCAGTCGCGTCCACCTCGGCGGGCAGAGGCGGTCTGCTCGGCCCCGGAGAGGGACCCGTCACGGATCCCCGCCTGCGAATACCGGAGCACCGGGAGGCGTGAGCGCGCGCACGGCCGGCGGGAACGTGTCGGAGGAAACGGTCAGGGAGAACACAAAGATCCCGCCCTCTGATGAGGACGGGATCTTGATTGTGGAGCTAAGGAGAATTGAACTCCTGACCTCCTGCATGCCATGCAGGCGCTCTACCAACTGAGCTATAGCCCCGCTGTTCGCTGTGTTTCCCTGCGTTTCCGCCCCGCGAACAAGAAGAACTTTAGCCTGTGACCAGCCAGAAAGTGAAATCCGGCCGACACCGCCCCGCAGGCGGCCCAAACACTCTCGCCACCCCGGTGCTCGCAGGTGCTGTCACAGCTGGGGCTGGGGGCCCTTAGGTGTCGTCGCCGAGCACCGGCTCGGGCAGCGTGCCTGCGTTGTGCTCCAGCAGGCGCCAGCCGCGCGCGCCCTCCCCCAGCACCGACCAGCAGCAGTTGGAGAGCCCGCCGAGCCCTTCCCAGTGGTGCGACTCCAGGCCCAGCAGCCGACCGATGGTGGTGCGGATGGTGCCGCCGTGGCTGACCACGACGAGCGTGCCGCTGTCGGGCAGCTTGTCGGCATGTCCGAGCACGACCGGGGCGGCCCGGTCGGCGACCTCGGTCTCCAACTCGCCGCCGCCGCGCCGCACGGGCTCGCCGCGCTTCCACGCGGCGTACTGCTCGCCGTACTGCCCGACGATCTCCTCATGAGTGAGGCCCTGCCAGGCGCCGGCGTAGGTCTCCCGCAGCCCCTCGTCGTGCGCGACTTCGAGGCCGGTGATCGCGGCGAGCTCGGCAGCCGTTGCGGCCGCCCGCTGCAGATCGGAGGCGACGATCGCGTCCGGCCTCAGCGAGGCGAGCAGCCGGGCGGCCCGCTGGGCCTGCCCGATACCGGCGTCGGTGAGCGCGATGTCCGTGGAGCCCTGGAACCGGCGCTCCAGATTCCATGCCGTCTGGCCGTGTCGCCAGAGAACGATCCGGCGGCCCCTGCCGCTTCCGCTGCCGTTCAGCTCTGCTCACCGTCCGTGCTGCCGGTGAGCTGGGCGTGCTCCGCGGCCTTGCCGCGGGTCTTGACGGCGTCCTCGGGGAGCGCGATCTCGGGGCAGTCCTTCCAGAGACGCTCCAGCGCGTAGAAGACGCGCTCCTCGCTGTGCTGGACGTGAATGACGATGTCGACGTAGTCGAGGAGGATCCAGCGCGCGTCGCGGTCGCCCTCACGGCGTACCGGCTTCGCGCCGAGCTCCTTCTGGAGCCGCTCCTCGATCTCGTCGACGATCGACTTGACCTGGCGGTCATTGGGGGCCGAGGCCAGCAGGAAGGCGTCCGTGATCGACAGCACATCGCTGACGTCGTACGCAATGATGTCGTGCGCGAGCCGGTCGGCGGCCGCCTGGGCGGCGGCGTTGATGAGCTCGATGGAGCGGTCCGTGGCGGTCACAAGCAGGCTTTCGTCGGCGGTCAGATCAACCCCTAGGGTCTCACGGACCGCCGACAGCCCACGCAGCGAACGCTCGGAGGCCGAGCCGGCGTCATCCGGGCGGCGCGGCCCCGGTCACTTGACCTTGTAGTTCTGGCCGAGCACGACGGACACATCCGCGTTCGCGGCGGGCTTGCCCTGCTTCACCGCGCTCGTCGGCAGGCCCAGGGTCTTGGCGACCTGCACCGCCTTCTCCTTGTCCGCCGCGGTCCCGTAGAGGACTTCGGAGAGAGCCGCGGGGTCGGCCGTACCACCACCGACGAAGGCATAGCCTCCGTTGACCAGCTTGATCCGGGCGGACTCGGCACCGTCCTTGTCCCCGGTGGCGTTCTTGACTCCGACCCGCACCGTCGCGTCGGCCGCCGGAGCCTTCAGCGTGCCGCCCAGGACGTCCTTGACGACGCTCTCGGTGGCCGCCTCGGTGAGTGTGCCGTCGGGCTGCACCGGCAGCAGTGTGGTCTTGTAGTCGCCGATCTTGGCGCGCTGGGCAAGCTTCGCCAGGGAGGCGCCCAGGTCCTTCTCGGGGAGCGACGGGTCGAGGATCTGCGCCATCGTCTGGACGGTGACCGTGGCGGCCTTCGGATCGTCCGAGATCTTCCGCAGAACACCCCGCAGGACCTCCCCGAACCGCGTGAGCTGCTTCGCCTCGTTCTCACCGGGCGCCCGGTAGGTGGCGTACGCGACGGCCATCTGACCGCTGAGGGTCTGCGCCTCGCCCTTCTTCACCAGGGGGGAAACACCCTTCTTCGTATCGGGCACCTCGGTGTCGGTGTCGACCTCGATGCTGCCGACCAGATCGACAAGAGTCTCCAGGTAAGGGGTATCCAGCCGCCACGTGCCGCTGATCCTGGTGCCGAGCAGTGTGTCGATGGACTCGCGGGTGCCGGTGGTGCCATCGTCCTCGACGGACTTGCCGAGGGTCGTCGTGGCACCCCCGTCGTCGGAGACCCCGAGCGAGTTGGGGAGCAGAACCGTGGTCCCCTGCTTGGTCGTCGCATTGTCGACGAGCAGCGCCGTGGAGGTGCCGCCCTTCTTGGTGTCGTGCAGGTGGATCACAATGACGTCCCGCTGCTGCGGGCCCGTCGACGCCGTGTTGTCCTTCTCCGAACCGGAGAGGCCGGGGATCTTTCCGGCGGACCAGAGGTAGCCGACACCGCCGACCACCACCAGGACCACCACGACTATCAGCGCGACCACGCGGTTGCGTCCGCGGCGCCGTGCCTCCTCGCGCCGCTCGCTGCGGCTTTCGGTGAACTTCAGCCAGTCGATGACGTCTTCGGAGTCCTCGTCGGGCTCCTCGATGAAGGAGAACTGCTCGGTGCGGTAGTCGGCGCGGCGCTGCCCGGGAACGGCCGGTTCCGGCTCGGCCCCGGCGTCGGTCTCCGGCCGGGATTCCTGCGTGACCGGCGCGGGGGCGGGAGGGGGCGAGGGCTGCGAGGAGGCCTGCTGCGGGACGTTCCACTGCTGGGCGGTGTCGACCGCGGCGGGCTGCTGGCCGGTGTCGTAGCCGTAGCCGTCGTAGCCACCGTAGGCCTGCTGGGGCTGCTGTTGCGGTTGCGGTTGCTGGTGAGGCTGAGAGCCGTATGGGGCGTACGCCTGCGGGTGTGCTTGCTGCGGCTGCTGGGACGAGGCGTACGGGTCGTATCCGTACCCCTGGTCGGCCTGATACGGCTGCTGCTGAAGCTGCTGGAGCTGCTGCGGCTGCTGAGGCGCGTACGGGTCGTACGCCTGCTGTCCGGCCTGCTGGTACACCGGCTGCCCGTACTCGTCGTAGCCGATGATCTGCGGCTGCTGGTAGTACGGGTCATACGGGTTCTGTCGGTCGTTCACCGGGGCCCCTCTGCGTGGCTCATTCGCCGCGGTACAGCTGGCGCTTGTCGATGTAGCGGACCACACCGTCCGGCACCAAGTACCAGACCGGTTCCCCCTGCGCGACCCTCTGGCGGCAGTCCGTGGACGAGATCGCGAGCGCGGGCACTTCCACGAGGGAGACACCGCCCTCCGGGAGGCCCGGGTCCGTGAGTGCATGCCCCGGCCGCGTCACACCGATGAAGTGGGAGAGCGAGAAGAGTTCGTCGGCGTTCCGCCAGGTGAGGATCTGGGCGAGCGCGTCGGCGCCGGTGATGAAGAAGAGGTCCGCGTCGCCGTGGATCGCGCGCAGGTCGCGCAGCGTATCGATGGTGTAGGTCGGCCCGCTCCGGTCGATGTCGCTCCGGCTGACCGAGAACTGCGGGTTGGAGGCCGTAGCGATGACCGTCATCAGGTAGCGGTCCTCGGCCGGGGAGACGTGCTTGTGGCTCTTCTGCCACGGCTGCCCGGTCGGAACGAAGATCACCTCGTCGAGGTGGAACTGGGCGGCCACTTCACTGGCCGCCACCAGGTGTCCATGATGAATCGGGTCAAATGTCCCGCCCATCACGCCGATTCGGCGCTTTCCGCGACCGGTAGGCACTTCCTGCTCTCCCATGCGTGCAGAGCCTACTGGCACAGCTGTACGCCTCCGCCTCAGCGGTCGCGGTTGAAGCGGGTGGTGATCCACAGCAGGAGCAGCAGCACGACGAACGCACCGCCCCCGGTGACAATCGGGCTGAGGCTTTCGTGGTTGCCACCGTGCTCGCCGCCCTCGGCGGCGAGGGTGACCAGCTGGTGTGCGGTGCTCGTGAGGCTCATCTTCGGCAGGACCTATCGATCGGGAGTCGGAAGGAAGACGTCGCGCACATCGTATGCGGGAGCCCCGGGCACGCTCACGCCGACTCAGTCGTTGTCGTCTTCGTTGCGGTATCCGCGGAGCAGGAACCAGCCGAGCAGGACAGCTCCGACGAGCGAGACGAGCAGCACGACACGGAGTGTGTTGCCGGGTCCCTGGTCCTCGGATGCGGCGGCGAGCAGAGCAACGGTATGCGGCATGTCGGGCGTCTCCTCAGTTATCCACAGCCCCCCGCACACCGTAGCCCCAGCACCTACGCTGGGAATTGTCAGGGGGCGAGCGACATCTCGTACGAACAGGGGGCCCATTCATGACCGACCGCAGCCACGAGAACCACGAGAACGTGCCGAGCAGGCAGCGCAGGCGCTTCGCCGGGATCTCGTCCCGGGCCTACGAACACCCGGCGGACCGTTCGGCCCTGGTGGCCCTGCGCAAGCTGAGCGGTTTCGACACCGTGTTCAAGACACTGAGCGGTCTGCTGCCCGAGCGCAGCCTGCGACTGCTCTTCCTCTCCGACTCCGTCCGGGTGAGCGACGCGCAGTTCGTCCATCTCAACGAGATGCTGCGGGACGCCTGTTACATCCTGGACCTGGAGAAGGTCCCGCCCATGTACGTCAATCAGGACCCGCAGCCCAATGCCATGTGCATCGGCCTCGACGAGCCGATCATCGTGGTGACGACGGGGCTGGTGGAGCTGCTCGACGAGGAGGAGATGCGGGCCGTCATCGGCCACGAGGTGGGACACGCCCTCTCCGGCCACGCCGTGTACCGCACGATCCTGTTGTTCCTCACCAATATCGCGTTGAAGGTCGCCTGGATCCCGCTCGGCAATGTCGCGATCATGGCGATCGTCACGGCACTGCGCGAGTGGTTCCGCAAGTCGGAGCTGTCGGCCGACCGGGCGGGACTGCTCGTCGGACAGGATCTGCAGGCATCGATGCGCGGTCTGATGAAGATCGCGGGCGGCAATCATCTGCACGAGATGAATGTGGACGCCTTCCTCGCCCAGGCCGACGAGTACGAGAAGGGCGGCGATCTGCGCGACTCGGTGCTCAAGATCCTCAATCTGCTGCCCCGTTCGCACCCCTTCACCACGGTACGTGCGGCCGAGCTGAAGAAGTGGTCCGAGACCCGGGACTACCAGCGGATCATGGACGGCCACTACCCGCGACGCGACGAGGACAAGGACACCTCGGTGACGGACTCGTTCCGGGAGTCCGCGACGCACTACGCGGACGCGGTGCGCAGCAGCAAGGACCCGCTGATGAAGCTGGTCGGCGACATAGCGGGCGGCGCCGGGGACCTGGGAGGCAAGCTCCGCGACAAGTTCACCGGCCAGGGCGGGGGCACGGGCGGCAGGAGCGGTGCTGCGGACAGCACCAGGGGTGGTGCTACGGGCGGCTCCGGGGGCTCTGCGCGACCGGAGGAGCCTGGGGACCCTGACGGGCCGGGGACTGCGGGGAGCTGACCGGCTGCGGGGAGCCGGCCGCAAGCGTTCCGCAGAGTGCCGCCGTGGGCCGGCCCGTCGCGTACGGGTCGGTGCCCGCGGGGCCGTGGGAGACGGCTCGCTGCCCGGCGAGCAGCGGCCGCAGCGCACCAGTGGTGTCCGTCGGGCACGCCTGCGGTCCGGCCAGGACATAGCTGGTGCGAAGCTCCAGCCGGTGCAGCCGCAGGTCTTCCCGGTCGAAGCGGAAGTGCAGCTCGCGCCGTACGGTGAAGAGCGAGGCACCCCCTGCCCGTTGGGACCCCGAGGCGGCCGGGCGGAGCGTGTAGGTGAAGGTGTGGTCCGACGCCACCTCCAGGGTGTCGGATCCCGCCTCGGTGTAGCTCAGGGTGCCCCGGACCCGGATGTCCGGACCGGCCAGTGCCACCTTCGCCGGGTCGAACCGCACCAGCCAGCCGGCCGCGGCGTGCTGTCCGTCGTCGTCCGGTCGGTTCATGCTGCGGTCGAACTGAGCCGTCTGGTCCGGGTCGAGCAGCAGTTCCACCGGTCGCACCGCGCGGCCGGTGAGGACGTCCGGGTCGAGCGAGGACGCCACCAGATAGTCCTTGACCGTGGTCAGGGCCGTCTCCACCTGGCTGCCCGAGAAGTTGTCCGTGCCCCGGATCGCCGGCAGATTGATGCCTTCGGCGCCTTTGGCGAACTGCGCGGCCGGGCTCCTCGCGAGGAGCCCGGCGGCCGAACCGCCGGGTACGGCGCCCTGGGGGGCCAGGGGTACGACGGTCGATCTGAGGGCCTCGGCCCGTCTGCCGACGGGCGCCGGGTAGGGGTGGCGGAAGCCCATGTACACGGCAGTCGCAAAGGCCAGGGCGATCAGGAGGACCAGGGCGATGGCGGCTCTGGAGCCGGCTCGGAAGCTTCGGGGCGGGAGGCTGCGTACGGCGCGCGCGTGGTCCCCCATGCGCTCCTGGGCCGAGAATTCCTTCAGCCGTGCAGCACGTACGAACGACTCGTCGAAGACGAGTGACCGGTATTCGTCCTCACCACCGCCCGGCGCGTTCTCGGGCGGGCCTTCCGGTGGTTCTCCACGGTCTGCCATGACTTCTCCCGACTCCACGTCACCGACCGGGGCCGAAACGCTTCGCTCTGCTTCGGCCGAGTGGCTTCGGACAGGGCCTGCCCGTCATGAGTCCGCATGACATCGCATGTACGGGCGAGTGAGAAGCCCCCTCGTAGAGAGGGGTCACACCTTCAGGGTAGGTCGATTACGACCGAGGTAAACGCCGAGCCGCGAGGAGAACCACGCGAGAGTTGCCCCGGAGCCCGGAGAACCACCCTCAGGACGCGCGCGGGATGCTCTCGGAACCTGATCGGGGTGGATCGGAACGCGTGGCTGCGCGCCCTCGCACGAGGTGCGGTCACCGCGGGGCAGCAGGCGCGTGCGCTCCGCACAGCGCGCCGGTCGCACGGTCCGGTCCGGTCCGGCGGCGTCAGCCCATGCGCGGGACCGCCGAGACCGTGGGGCGGAGGTGGCCGGCCGAGGCCGACGGGACGGCGCTGGGGATGGGGCCGGGCGCGCTGTCCACCCCGGTGGTGGCGGGCGGCGGGGCGGGATCCTGGCGGTTGCCCGAACTGTTGCGGTAGACGGCGCTGAAGGCCAGTGCGACCATTCCGATGCCCATCAGCACGGCCAGCAGCCAGGCCACCGGCCGGTGCCAGCGTGCCGCGCCCCGGTACGGGCGCAGGACGCCGCCGTGGCGCCCGTAGGGGCTGCTGCCGTACGCGCCGCCATCGGGGTCCAGCGGGTCGCCGTCGGCATTCCCGTGGCCGTATACGCCGCCCGGCCCGTATCCCTCGTCGGGGAGCTCGTCGTCCAGCGGGCCGCCGCCCGCCCGCGCCCGGGACGCCTCGGCCTCGGCGCGCGCCTGCGCGGCCGCGAGCAATCGCTCGACCGCAGTCGGTTCATGGATCTCGGCGGCCCGTACGAAGTCCTCGTCGAATACCACGGAGGCGAAGTCCTCGTCCGCGCCCCCGCGGTCGTCGTCGGGCTCCCAGCCGTCCGGGAACGGCCTGCCCCCCACGTCGTCCGGCACGGCTCCAGACTAGCCCCGCCGGGTCGTTCTGGGCAGGGAGCCCGCAACATTCACCGGCCTCGGACGGTCACCTCACGTGGCCGTCGCCCGTGACGATGTACTTCGTCGAGGTCAGCTCCGGCAGCCCCATCGGCCCCCTGGCGTGCAGCTTCTGCGTGGAGATGCCGATCTCGGCGCCGAAGCCGAACTGGCCGCCGTCGGTGAAGCGTGTGGACGCGTTCACGGCCACCGTCGTGGAGTCCACCAATTGGGTGAAGCGACGGGCCGCGGCCTGGGAGGTGGTCACGATCGCCTCGGTGTGGCCGGAGGACCAGAGCCGGATGTGCGCAACGGCCGCGTCCAGCGACTCCACGACGGCCGCGGCGATGTCGTACGAGAGGTACTCGGTCTCCCAGTCCTCGGGCGTCGCCGCCACCACGGTGGCCTTGGACCCCTCGGCGTATTCGAGGACCCGCTCGTCGCCGTGCACGGTCACTCCGGCGCCGGCCAGCGCCGCCAGGGCGCGCGGCAGGAAGTCCGCGGCGACGTCCTTGTGGACCAGGAGCGTCTCGGCGGCGTTGCAGACGCTCGGGCGCTGCGCCTTGGAGTTGATCAGGATGTCGACGGCCATGTCCAGGTCGGTCTGCGCGTCCACGTACACATGGCAGTTGCCGGTGCCGGTCTCGATGACCGGGACGGTGGATTCCTCGACCACCGTGCGGATCAGCGAGGCCCCGCCGCGCGGAATGAGGACATCGACGAGGCCGCGGGCCCGCATCAGTTCCCGTACCGAGTCGCGGCTCTCGCCCGGTACCAGCTGCACTGCGTCGGCCGGAAGACCGGATCCTCCGACCGCGTCGCGCAGCACCCGTACCAGTGCGACGTTCGAGGCGTACGCGGAGGACGAGCCGCGGAGCAGGACGGCGTTGCCCGACTTCAGGCAGAGGGCCGCGGCGTCGACCGTCACATTGGGACGGGCCTCGTAGATGATTCCGACGACGCCGAGCGGCACCCGGACCTGTCGCAGGTCGATGCCGTTGGGCAGGGTCGAGCCGCGGACGACCTCGCCGACCGGATCCGGCAGCGCCGCCACGTCCCGCACATCGGCGGCGATGGCGCGGATCCGCTCCGGGGTGAGGGTGAGCCGGTCGACGATCGCCTCGCTGGTCCCGGCCTCGCGGGCACGGGCGACGTCCTCGGCGTTGGCCGCGACGATCTCGCTCGTCCGCACCTCCAGCGCGTCCGCGATCGCCAGCAGCGCGTCGTCCTTCGCCGCGCGCGGCAGCGGCGCGAGGTCGGCGGCGGCGGAACGTGCCCGGTAGGCGGCCTGGGCGACCGGGGACATGTTGTCGTACGGCGAGAGCGTGGTCATGCCCGCAGAGTAGTGCGCACACTGCGGGCATCCATCACGTATCCCGTGATGCGAGACAACTGCCCCGCAGCCGTTTCCGTGATGCGAGACGACCGCCCCGGGACCGCTCGCGCGACACGGGACACGGGACGACCACCCCGGAGCCGCTCCCGCAGCACGGGGCTGCTGATCCGCTCCGGGGCCGTCGCCGTGCTCAGTACGGGTGGACGCCGACCGGGGCGGCCGGGGGCGGTCCGTATCCCTCGGCGACGCGCTGGTGGTACGTCTCGCGGTCGATGACCTCCAGACCGACGATCTCCCAGGGCGGAAGCTTGGCGGTGGAGCGGTGCTCGCCCCAGAGCCGCAGCGCGACGGCCGCCGCGTCGTGCAGATCCCGGGCCTCCTCCCAGTAGCGGATCTCCGCGTGGTCGTCGGCGTACCGGCTGGTCAGCAGGAAGGGGTGGTCGTGCGCGAGCTGTTCGAGCCCGCGTCTGACCTCCTTCAGCGGAATAGCGCCGCCCGAGACGCTGAGCGTGACATGCCAGAGTCTCGACGGGGTGCGCTCCTCCCGCACCATCGCCGGCTCGGACCCCGTGGTCCGGTCGTCGGCACGGTCCGTGGACCGTCTCTCGTCGAAGCCGGCACCTGCTCCGACACTGGTCAGGGCCCGGCCACCCGTTCCTCGGGGCGGCGCCCCCGGGCGCGCTCGTTTCACCGGCGGCCTCCTGTGAATGCGTTTGCTGTGCTGTACCCCGCTGTGTCCCCGTTACAAAGTTGACCAGTCCGAGGCCGGGGATGGGGCGGTTTTCGTGAAGGTCTCCGCCCTGAGGCTGGACTTTCAACCGTTTCAGGGGGTCTGTCAGGGGTGCAGGAGGACAAGATCGTCCCTATGTACGACCTCGCGCTCATAGGCCGGACCGAGTTCCCGCGCCAGGTCGCGGGTGGAGCGGCCGAGCAGCTGCGGGATCTCCCTGGCGTCGAAGTTGACGAGCCCGCGGGCCACGGAACGGCCTTCGAGGTCGCGCAGTTCCACCGGGTCGCCCGCGGTGAACTCGCCCTCGACGGCGGCGATCCCGGCGGGCAGCAGCGAGCTGTGCCGTTCGACGACCGCCCGCACGGCCCCGTCGTCGAGGGTCAGCGAGCCCTGCGGGGTGGAGGCGTGGGCGAGCCAGAGCAACCGGTCCGCCGACCGTCGTCCGGTGCGGTGGAAGTACGTACCGGTGTCGCGTCCGGCCAGGGCGTCGGCGGCCCGGCTCGCCGAGGTGAGGACGACGGGGACTCCGGCGGCCGTGGCGATCCGGGCGGCCTCGACCTTGGTGACCATGCCGCCCGTGCCGACGCCGGCCTTCCCGGCGCTGCCGATGGTGATGCCCACGAGGTCCTCGGGGCCGGTCACTTCGGCGACCCGCGACGTTCCCGGGGTACTGGGGTCGCCGTCGTACAGCCCGTCCACGTCCGAGAGAAGGACCAGCAGATCGGCCCGGACGAGATGGGCGACCAGCGCGGCGAGCCGGTCGTTGTCGCCGAACCTGATCTCGTCGGTGGCGACGGTGTCGTTCTCGTTGACGACCGGGAGCGCGCCCATGTCCAGGAGCTGGTCGAGGGTGCGGTAGGCGTTGCGGTAGTGGACGCGGCGGCTGGTGTCGTTGCTGGTGAGCAGCACCTGGCCGACGCGTACGCCGTACCGTGCGAAGGAGGCGGTGTAGCGGGCCACGAGCAGTCCCTGGCCGACACTGGCCGCAGCCTGCTGTCTGGCCAGGTCCTTGGGCCGGCGGTGCAGGCCGAGCGGGGCGAGCCCGGCCGCGATGGCGCCACTGGAGACGAGCACGATCTCGCGCTCCCCACCGCTCCTCACCTTGGCGAGTACGTCCACGAGCGCGTCGACGCGATCGGCGTCGAGGCCACCGGACGCGGTGGTGAGGGAGGAGGAACCGACCTTGACCACGATCCTGCGGGCCTCTGCGACGCCCTGCCTTGCCCCTGACACGACCATCCCCAATGATTCGGCTCCGCCCGGTCCTTGCAATCTACGCGAGCGGCGGGGCGGGCGCCCACGTGTTCCGTCCCGTGGACGCGTGGGCGGCTGCACGGCCCGTCCGCACCCGGCGTCCGCGCCGACGAGTCCCCGACCGGCCTCTCCCGTCGATGAGGCCGACAGCCGCGTCGGCGCCCACATTCATTACGCCTATCAAATGATCAATTTCTCGGCGCAACTCATCGGCATCGGGCGAAACAGGGAAGAAAACTCATACCCTCCGGCCGGTGCAACCATCGGAACGTCTCACTCATCCAACAACAGATAGGGTGCGTGACGGCGGCCCCTCCCCCCATTTTCGGCAGTGGCAGTGTCGGCCCCGCATCCGCCGCCATCTCCAGGGACCTACCAGACATGGGACAGCAGCGATGCCAGTCAAAGTAAGTGTCGTCATTCCGGTTTACAACCCCGGCAAGTACATCGACCCCTGCATCGAGTCACTTCTGAAGCAGACTCTCCCCGCAGCGGAGTTCGAAGTTCTCTTCGTGAACGACGGGTCCACGGACGACACTCCCGAACGGCTCGAAAAGCTGGCAGTGGAACACCCTCATTTCCGGGTGATCACCATCCCCAACTCCGGATGGCCCGGAAAGCCCCGCAACATCGGTGTGGCCGAGGCGAAGGGCGAATACGTCCAGTTCGTCGACCAGGACGACCATCTCGCCTCCGATGCCCTGCGCCGGCTCTACGAGATGGGCCACCGCAACGGTTCCGACATCGTCATCGGCAAAGTGGCCAGCAACTTCCGCGGTGTCCCGCACGGCGTGTTCAAGAAGAACCGCGAGAAGTGCACCCTGCGCGACGCGCCCCTGTACGACAGTCTCACCCCGCACAAGATGTTCCGTACGGGGTTCCTCCGCGAGAACGGCATCGCCTACCCCGAGGGCAAGCGCCGGCTGGAGGACCAGCTCTACATGATGCAGGCGTACTTCCCCGCCGAGGTCGTCTCGGTCCTCGGCAACTACACCTGCTACTTCTACTCCCGGCGCGACGACGGCAAGAACGCGGGATCCACCAGGATCGTCCCGGCCCAGTACTACGGAAACCTCCGTGAGGTCCTGGACGTCGTCGTGGCCAACACCGAACCGGGCGCGTTCCGGGATCTGCTGCTCCGCCGCTTCTACCGCGTCGAGATGCTGAGCCGGCTCAGCGAACCCGCGGTGATGAAGTACCAGCCCGAGTTCTTCGAGGAGATGTGCGACGCGATCAGGCCGCTGGCCATCGACTTCATGGGCGACGGGGTGCACGACGGTCTCGGTCCGCTGCTGCGGATCCGGTCGACGCTCCTGCGCAGGGACGACCGGGAGGGCCTGCTCCGGATCGCCCGGTTCGCCGGGTCCGTCAAGGCGTCGGCCCGACTGGAGGAGTTCGCCTGGCAGCCGGACGGCCGGGTCGCTCTCACCGTGACCGCCCGGCTGGTCCACGGCGACGACGGGGAGCCGGTGAAACTGCTGCGCCGGGACGGCCGGTACTTCCTGCACCCGGACACCGGCGGCGGGCTGCCGGCGGAGGACGAACTCCTCGATGTCACCGATGACTTCGGCGGATTCTCCGCCGAACTGTCGCTGCGCAATCGCGAGACGGCCGTCGAGTGGCCCTGCCCCGCGACGTTCACCATGCAGACCGATGAACTCGGCGACGGGGCCTGCGAGATCGTGCTGCGCGGCAGTGGGTATGTGACCTCGGAGGCGGTCAAGGGCCGCGGCCGGGTCTCCCGCGGCTTCTGGGACGTCTGGGTGCCGCTGCGCGGCCTGGGACTGGTCCGCAAGGCACGGCTGGGCGCCGACCGCGCCCCGGGGGTGGACGCCGCCTGCCTGCCCGCGTCACTCGGGTCGCCGGCCCGTGCCGTCATCCCGTACTTCACCGATCCGTACGGCAACCTCACGCTCGATGTGGGCCGCCGTGGCAAGAAGCTCGCCACCTATCTGGACGGCCGTCCGGTGCTGCGGACCCCGGGCCGTCGGCCCGAACTCCGGCTGGAGCTCTTCACGGCCACCACCACCGTCGTGTCCGACGCCCAACTGGTCCTGAGCCCGGCCGACGGAGCGGACTCGGCCGTGCACACGCTGCGTACCAAGCTGCACCCGGCGGAGGGCCGGGCCCATCTCATCGTGCCCCGCCGCGCCCCCGGCGTCGCGGCGGGTGCCTGGAAGCTCTCCGTCCGGCTGGACGGGGAGAAGGGCCCCGCACTGAGCCTCTGCGACGTCACCATCGGCGGGGGCGGCCGGATCCAGCTGGATCCGGAGCTGCCCGCGGCCGCGGACACGATCATGGTCGGCCTGGTCGCGCAGCGCCGGAAGGCGGCCCTGCACCGGGCGCTGCGCACCGTCGGCGGCCCCCTCGTGCGCAGGCTCCCCCCGCAGGGCCGCAAGCGCGCACGCCGCGTCGCCGCCCGGCTCACCGGCTGATCCGGCCCCGCGGATCAGCCGTCTCCCCGGGCGAGACGGTCCCGCCAACACCCGGCACCAACAACGACATCACCACCAGCACACCGGAACAAGGACGTGATCGCATGCGGCAGCTCTCCATCGCGGGCGCCTGGGTGCATGAGCCCAAGGTCTTCCCGGACAGCCGCGGCAGCTTCCACGAGTGGTTCAAGGCGTCGGAGCTCAGCGAGGCCGTCGGACACACGCTGCGGCTCGCACAGGCCAACTTCTCCCTCTCCAGCCGGGGAACCCTGCGCGGTGTCCACTTCGCCGACGTGCCGCCGAGTCAGGCCAAGTACGTCACGTGCGTACGCGGCGCCGTGCTCGACGTCATCGTGGACATCCGGGTCGGCTCTCCCACGTACAAGCGGTGGGAGGCCGTCCGCCTCGACAACGCGAACCATCACGCCGTCTATCTCGCCGAAGGTCTCGGCCACGCGTTCATGGCCCTGACGGACGACACATCGGTCGTCTATCTGTGCTCCGAGGGCTACGCGCCCGGCCGCGAGCACGGAATCAACCCGCTCGATCCCGAGCTGGGCATCGAGTGGCCGGCGGAGATCATCCCGCTGCTGTCCGACAAGGACGCCGCGGCCCCCTCGCTGGCCGAGGCCGAGGAGCAGGGCCTGCTGCCGTCGCACGAGGCCTGCCAGGCGTACTACGCCCAGTTGCGCACCCGCGGCTGAACTCCCCGGGCGGGAACGCCGAAGCCCCCGTGGTCCGTACGGATCACGGGGGCTTCGTACGGGTCCCGGACCGGTCGGCCCGGTGCCCGACAGGTCAGAGCCCGTCGGGTGACCTCAGCCGGTCACGGCCTCGATGCGCTTGCGCAAGGGGGCGAACGCCGAGCGCGGGCGGCGCAGGTTGCGGGCGCGGGAGAGGGCCGGCCAGAAGTCGGCGCCGAGCAGCGCCTCGGGCTGGACGGCGTTCTTCCGCACCAGCACCTCTTCGGGCACGTCCTGCGGATCGGGTACGACGTACTCCTCGATGATCTTGTCGTACGCGTTCTTCAGGATGTTGCTCTCCGGGTTGGCGCCGAACACCGCGACCACACCGGTCGGTGCCGTGTCCACCTCGACGACCACCAGGTCGGGCCGGAAGCGGCGCAGCACCTGCACCACCTTGTACACATCACCGGTCCAGAACTTGGTGTGCCGGTCGCGGGCCGCCTCGTCGACATCGCGCGGCAGCATGTCGTCCAGCACGATCACGCTCGACCAGCGGGTGTGCTTCTCGACGTTCATGAAGTCGCGCAGCGCGTATTCGAAGAGGTGCATGCCGTCGATGAAGGCGAGCTCCAACTTCGGGTCCCCGCCCATCACATTGAGCGGATCGCGGCGGGCCAGGGCGCGGAACGGGTTGCGGCCGTTGCGCAGGTGCAGGAGCGGGTCCTTGCGGGCGAAGAAGTCGTCGCTCGTCGCCTTGACCAGGTGGACGTCGCAGCTGATGTCCGTCACCACGCGGAATGCGGGGTCGACGGCGACGGACGGCACTCGCGAGAGAGCCAGACTTCTGCCGTCGTTGACCCCGATCTCCAAATAGTTCCGAGGACGGTAGACACGGTGCAAATTGCGCAGAAAGCCATGGCGGTTCACGCGGAGCAGCCCTTCGAAGGAAACCAACTGGTCGGGTCCTCGGCGAAGTTACCTCATGAACGCGCGGTGGTGTAAGCGTTCTTCCGCCAGGTAAACCTTCGGTGTTCAGATCTTTGAAATTCGATGGGATTCGATCACCGCTACGATCATTCGACGATCATGAACGCTCTGTTGCGAGAAGCACCGGAAATGCCTCTTCCAGCGCCGTCCGCCAGTTCCGGATCGGTTCGATACCGGCCGCCGCCCAGCGGTCGTGCCCCAGCACGCCGAATGCGGGCCGGGGAGCCGGCCGCACGAAGGCCTCGCTGGTCGTGGGGCGGACGCGTGCCGGGTCGGCGCCGAGCAGCCGGAAGATCTCCTGCGTGAAGCCGAACCAGGTCGTCTCGCCGCCGCTGGTGCCGTGGTAGACGCCCGCGGGAGCGGTGCCCGCGCGGGCGGCCTGTCCCAGCCGGACCAGCCGGTCCGCCAGATCGACGGTCCAGGTGGGCTGTCCGCGCTGGTCGTCCACCACGTCGAGGGTGTCCTTGACACCCTCCAGCTTGATCATCGTACGGACGAAGTTCCCGCCGCCCGCGCCGTACAGCCAGGCCGTACGCACCACGTACCCGGTGTCCGGCAGGGTGTCCAGCACGGCGCGTTCGCCGGCCAGTTTGGTGCGGCCGTAGGCGCTGTGCGGCCCGGTGGGGCCGTCCTCGGCGTACGGCTTCTCGCCGTCCCCGGCGAAGACGTAGTCGGTGGAGACCTGGAGGAGGACGGCGCCCTGTTCGCGGCAGGCCGCGGCAAGGACCTCCGGGCCCGTGCCGTTGACCCGCAGCGCGGCGTCCTCCTGGGACTCGGCGTCGTCGACGGCGGTCCAGGCGGCGCAGTTCACCACGACGGCGGGGCGGTGCTCGTCGAAGCCCGCGCGCACCGATCCGGGGTCCGCGACGTCGATGGCCGCACGGTCCGCGGCGACCGCCGTGACGTCCTCACCGGCGAGCCGGGCCAGGACGTCCCGGCCCAGCATCCCGGCGGCCCCGGTGACCAGCCAGACGGCGCTCACAGCGCGGCCCGGTCCTTCAGCGGCTCCCACCAGGCGCGGTTGTCGCGGTACCACTGCACGGTCTCGGCGAGGCCGGTGCGGAAGTCCTTGCGGGGCTCGTAGCCGAGCTCCTCGCGGATCTTGGTGCAGTCCACCGAGTAGCGGCGGTCGTGGCCCTTTCGGTCCTCGACATGGGTGACGCGGGTGTCCCAGTCGGCCCCGCAGGCGTCCAGCAGCAGACCGGTGAGCTCCTTGTTGGAGAGCTCGGTGCCGCCGCCGATGTTGTAGACCTCGCCGGCCCGGCCCTTCGTACGGACCAGTTCGATGCCCTGGACATGGTCGTCGATGTGGAGCCAGTCGCGGACGTTGGCGCCGTCGCCGTACAGCGGAACCGTCTTTCCGTCCAGCAGGTTGGTGACGAACAGCGGGATGACCTTCTCGGGGAAGTGGTGATGCCCGTAGTTGTTGGAGCAGCGGGTCACCCGCACGTCGAGGCCGTGGGTGCGGTGGTACGAGAGCGCGATCAGGTCGCTGGACGCCTTGGCCGCCGAGTACGGCGAGTTGGGCGCGAGCGGATCGGTCTCGGGCCAGGAGCCCTCGTCGATGGAGCCGTAGACCTCGTCGGTGGAGATGTGCACGAAGGTCTTGACGCCGGCCAGATGCGCGGCGTGGATCAGGGTGTGGGTGCCCACGACGTTCGTACGGACGAATTCGGCGCCGCCGTCGATGGAGCGGTCCACATGGGACTCGGCGGCGAAGTGCACCACCTGGTCGTGCTCGGCCATCAGCTCGGAGACCAGCTCGGTGTCGCAGATGTCGCCCCGCACGAACCCGAAGCCGGGGTGGTCGCGCACCTCGTCGAGGTTGGCCGGGTTGCCCGCGTAGGTGAGCTTGTCGAGCACGGTGACGGCGATGTCACCGGGACCCTCGGGGCCGAGCACCGTACGGACGTAGTGCGAGCCGATGAAACCGGCGCCGCCGGTCACCAGAATGTTGGTGGTCATGAGGAGATCTGCACCTTGCTGTGGTCGCCGAGCACGAGTCGGTGGGCGGACGGGGAACGGGGCGCGGGCGTCACTTCGACATCGCGGCCGATGAGCGACGCCTCCACGCGGCGGACACCGGCGACGGAGGCACCCCGCAGGACGATGGAGTACTCGATCTCGCTGTCCTCGATCCGGCAGTCCTCCGAGACCGAGGTGAACGGGCCGACGTACGCGCCGCTGATCAACGACCGGGCGCCGATGATCGCGGGCCCGACGATGCGACTGCCGCTGACCTTGGCGCCCGCCTCGATCCGCACCCGGCCGATGATCTCGCTCTCCTCGTCGACCTCGGCCCCCTCCTGGGACGGCTCGATGGTCTCCAGCACGGTCCGGTTGACCTCCAGCATGTCGGTGACGTTGCCGGTGTCCTTCCAGTACCCGCGGATCGTGGTGGAGCGGACGTCACGCCTCTGGTCGATCAGCCACTGGATGGCGTGGGTGATCTCCAGCTCACCGCGCCAGGAGGGCTCGATCGAGCGAACGGCCTCGTGGATCGCGGGGGTGAAGAGGTAGACGCCGACGAGCGCCAGATCGCTCTTGGGCTTCTTCGGCTTCTCCTCCAGCGCCGCCACCCGGCCTTCGGCGTCGAGTTCCGCGACGCCGAAGGAGGTGGGATCGGGCACCTGGGTCAGCAGGATCTGCGCATCGGGCCGGTCGGTGCGGAACTCCTCCACCAGAGCGGTGATCCCGCCGACGATGAAGTTGTCACCGAGGTACATGACGAAGTCGTCGTCCCCCAGGAAGTCACGGGCGATCAGCACCGCGTGGGCAAGGCCGAGCGGCTCGTCCTGCGGAATGTACGTGACCTGGATGCCCAGCCGGGAACCGTCGCCGACAGCCTCGCGGATCTCCTGGGCGGTGTCGCCCACGATGATGCCGACCTCGGTGATGCCGGCTTCCGCGATGGCTTCCAGCCCGTAGAACAGCACGGGCTTGTTCGCCACGGGCACCAGTTGCTTGGCCGAAGTATGAGTGATGGGACGCAGGCGGGTGCCGGCCCCTCCGGACAGTACGAGAGCCTTCACGTGACCAGTCCTCAGTCTGAGATATCGGTCCTGTCGCAGCTGCGACCTGCTGGGCGACTTTACTGAGGATTGCTGCGCGATTCTTCGTGCGTCAACTCCGTGAACGAAATTGCGTCAACTCTGTGAACGAAATATGGACACACTTCCGGATCCGGGGCGGGCGGGCCCGCTCACTTCGCGCTGAGCCGCGACTTCCAGCGCCGTACGTCGCGCCGCATGCGCCGGGCGACGCGCCGCGACAGTGACATTCTGCGGGCCACGGCCTTGGGCTTCTCGATGCGCTTGCCGTCGTGCCAGTCGGGCACGGTGACCTCGAAATCGGAGTCCGAGAGACCACTCGAACGGTCCCGGAAGTGCGGGTACGCGAGGAAGAGCTTGTCACCCTTCCGTGAACGGACCACATCCGGAACGGACTTTGCCCGCACATACGTCAGCTGGTCCGCCAGGACGTCGGACCGGTCACGCGCGACAGCGGCCAGCCGCAGCCTCTCGGCGACCTTGATCAGACGCGCCACGCCGTCGCTCCAGTACGTCTCCATGAGAGGCGCCGCGAGTTCCATCTTGTGGCGCCGGACCTCTTCCGAGTCCCGGAGGAATACGGGTCCGAACTGCTGCAGCATCCCGACCGTGAAGGGGCGGACCATCAGAAAGTCGCGCTTCGGTCCGGCGGGTTCGAGCCGGTGTATGAGCGCCATCATCGCCCGCATGGAATCGAAGCGCCACATATAGGTGCCGCTCTTGGTGACGTGCTTTCCGTCGTCCCGTCCGACCAGGTGATAGCAGGTGTAATTGGATATGACGGAGATCCCGGCGCCGCGCAGATATACCTCCATGGTGAAGAGCGCGTCCTCACCGGTCTTGAGTTCCTCGTCGAATCTCAGACCGAGCCGCTCCAGCAGTTCACGTCGGAAGAGTTTCTGCGCACTCAGTGTGTAAATGACCTTGGAGTTGTATACATTGACACGGTCCTTGGTGGCCGTCCACATCGACTGGGGCGCCCCGCGGTTGACCCCGACCACTTTGCCGAGCACCACGTCGGTGCGTGCCCGGTCCGCCATCTCGACCATCCGCTCCAGGGCCTCGTCCCCGAAGTAGTCGTCCGCGTCGAGGAAGAAGACATAGCGACCCCGGGCCAGGCCGAGACCGACGTTCCGCGGCCCGCTGGGGCCTCCTGAATTCGCCTGCCTGACCACTCTGGTCGGAACCGCGGACCGGGCCGCGAACTCCTCCAGGTACTCGCCGGTTCCATCGGTCGAACCGTCATCGACCGCCACGATCTCGATCCGGTCGGCTCCGATGGTCTGCGTCTCCACCGATTCGAGACAGCGTATGAGGTACGGCATCGCCTCGTATGCGCCGACGATCACGGTTACGTCAGGAGTTGGCTTCTCGTTCACACCAACAGAAGACAGTCACCCCGGAGCGTTGGTTGCCCAATACTGCACACCGAAAGAGTGAGCCTCATCACAAAGGCCCGGCACAACCCTTTCAGGGCTATGCCGGGCCTGGAGGCTCGTGTTAACGGACCAGGTGGGCGGTCACCCGCTCACGCGTTCGGCGAGGTTTCTCGCCAGGCCCTCGTTCCGGGCCTCGGACTTGGCCGCGAGTGCCTTCACGGCCCTGTCGAACTGCACGATCGAGGTGGGCTCGTCCGGGCCGAGGAGATACTCCTTCAGCTCACGCCGGTCGGCCGCCATGGTGTCCGCCGCGGGGTCCACCACCGCCTTGAGCAGGGCGTCCAGCTCGGTCGCGGCATTGGACAGGATGACCGCGGCACGGACCGCGGTGTTCTGCCGCCGGAATTCGTCCTCGCCCAGCTCCGCCGAGTCGGTGACCGCGTACGGCTTGCCGCTCGCGATGAAGTCCGACACCACGCTGGAGATGTCCGAGACCATGGCGTCCGACTCGTTGAAGCAGTCGTACAGCCGCATCCGGGCGCCCGTGATGACCTTGTGCTCCCACCAGCCGAGCGCACGCCAGGAAGCTGCGTTCCACTCGTCCTTGAGCCGCGCGATCTCGGCCTCGCGCGCCGGGTCGGCCAGTGAGTCGCGGGACATCTCGGCCTCGTCCCCGGCGACGTGGCCGCCGCTCGACAGCACCGCGAGCCGCGCCTCGACACGGGCCAGTTCGGCCCGGGCCGCGGCCCGCACCTGCTGGAGCTCCGCCGACTCCTTCGCCCAGCGGGGATCGGCGGCGCGCTCGACGACGGCCTTCTCGATCATCGCGGTGATCCGCTGGTGCACGGCCTTGGCCCGGGCGCTGCGGGTTCCGGTGAAGGGGTGCGGCTTGTAGACCAGCCGGACCGGCTTCTCCGAGTTCAGCAGCCGCCTCACGATGTTCTCGCCGGCCAGCAGCAGCGAGGTGTTGCCCGGGTTGTCGTCCCAGCCTTCCCAGGTGGGGGCGTAGAGCACGGTCGGGATCGGGTTCTTCGGCGCGCCGGACCACGGCTGGATGGTGGCCAGCTGCGGGCGGCCCACCTCGACGATGTCCTCGTCCCGCACACCGACGTCGGCCAGCGCGTAACGGTCCCGGCCGGCCCGGCCGGCGGTCCACACCTCGTCGTAGGCCTTGCTGTACGGGTTGACGCTGGCGAGCTTGTCGCTGTCGCCGTGCCCGATGAAGACGTGCTTCATCGTCGGCACCCTGAGCAGGTGGATGTTCTTGCCGACATTGGCCGCGTACAGCGCGACCCGCACCGACGAGAGGTTCAGGTTCATCAGGTGCACGCCGCCCGGCACACAGATCACCGGCACCGCGGTCGTGTTCAGCTGAGGCAGTATCGTGCGCTCACGCAGCAGGATCAGCGGGCGCTCGTCGAGCTGCGCCATGGTCTCCAGCCACATGTTGACCTGGTAGGCCGAATCCTTGGAGCCGGAGAAGTAGAGGACCACGGTCGGCTTGTACTCGCGCAGCCAGGTGCCCACGGCGCCCAGCACCTTGGAATCGGGCCCCACCTGCCGGCCCGGACGAAGGTACGGGAGGAGCACCACCAGGTAGCAGAGCCCGAGAACCAGCGTGATGGCGAGGCCGACGTAGGCGAAGCGGTTCACCTCGGTCTCTATGGCGACCAGCACACCCACCATCGCGAAGACATCCAGGTGGAGCATCTTCTCCGCGGAGCGGTTCAGCAGCAGCGGCGAGGGGGCGTCGGGAATCCTTACCTGCTCCAGGTCGACGTTGCGCGTGATCACCGGGAGCCTGCGCCGGAGCCTGATGAGGGTGGCCGTGGCACTCTGCAGTACCTGGAGGGCGTAGAAGCCCAGCAGACAGGCGACCGTCACGTAGAACAGCGTCTGTTCCCCGTACCCCAGGCGGGAGACGAGCAGGATCAACAACAGCTGGCGGACCAGGAAGCGGATCGAGAGCCCTGCGCGGACCGCGGCGAGCCGGTTGATGAGGTAGCTGCCGCAGCGATGCAGATACTGGTCGGCCACGTATGTCACCGCGGCGGCGGCGGCGAAGAACCAGAGATTGGGGATTATCGCCGCGACCATGACGCATGGGAACCCCAGAGCCATGAGGAGAGCGGCGGCCAGCTCCGAACCACTGCCCACACGAGCCATGCGAATGGCTTTCGAAATCACGAAGTACCGCTCCCGAGAATGCCGACTGATTACCTTGCGAGGGAAATGTGAAGCCGGAGCTTCACGAATTCGGACCCCTGCAGTTCGCTCGCGGCGTCTGCAGGGGTCCGAATAGTCGATTGTCAAGCAGTATTACACATCGGCCTGTCGATCCAGGACAGCGGCCAGCGCCTGCTCGAATCCCGATGCCTCCGAGGCACCGCGCGTCGGGTCCTGCTGACGTACGTCGATGACATGGCCGGTCATCTCGGAGAGCAGGACGTCGAGGGAGGTCCGGGCGACCGCTTCGGAGGAGAGCAGCGTACCCGCGGGCTCGTCACCGAACGCCTTGGTGCGCATCGGGGTGGCGGTGCGTTCCGGGTTCACGCAGTTGACCCGTACCCCGTCGCCCGCCCATTCGTCCGAGAGCGCCTGGGTGAGGTTGACCATGGCGGCCTTGGTCGACGAGTAGAGGCTGTACTCCGCACGGCCCCGGGTGTAGCTGCTGGAGGTGTAGAGCAGCAGCTGGCCCTTGGTCTCGGCGAGGTACTTGTGCGAGGCGCGGGCGATCTGCACCGGCGCCAGGTAGTTGACGTTCAGCGCTTCCTGGATGGTCGTGTTGTCCGTCTCGGCCAGCTTGCCGATGCGGAGCACGCCCGCGGTGTTGATCACGTAGTCGATGCGGCCGGTGTCCGCGTACGCCTTGGAGAGCGCGTCGTCGACGTGCTCCGGGTTCTCCACGTGCGTACCGGTGGTGGAGCGGCCCAGGGCGTAGACGGTGGCGCCGTAGGACTCGGCGAGCGTCGCGATGTCCGCGCCGATGCCGTAGGAGCCGCCGAAGACGACGAGGGTCTTGCCGGCGAGCAGTTCGCGGTAGGCGGCGGCGTCGGTCGGCTGCGGGACCGCCGTGGAGGCCAGTTGGAAGAGCTTGTCGGCGATGAAGACGTCGACCGGCTGCGTGACCTTCATGTTGTACTCGTCGCCCGCGACGACGTAGATCGGCACGTCGGGGAGGTACTTCAGGACGACCGAGCAGTCGTCGGTGGCCTGGAAGTTCGGATCGCCCGCTGCGACCTCGTACGCCCGGCGGATCGTGGACAGCTTGAAGGCCTGCGGGGTCTGGCCGCGGCGCAGCCGGGAGCGGTCGGGGACGTCGGTGATGAACTCGCCGTCGCCGCCGTGGGTACGGGTCACGATGATCGTGTCCGCCGACGGGATGGCGACGTCGACCGCCTGGTAGCGGTCCAGGGCGTCGACGCAGTCCTGGATGACACGCTGCGAGAGCAGGGGGCGCACGGCGTCGTGGAAGAGGACGTTGCGGTCCTCGCCCTCGGCCAGGCCCTCGCCGAGGGCCGCGATGGCGCGCTCGGTGGTCTCGTTGCGGGTGGCGCCGCCCTCGATCACTGCGGTGACCTTGGTGAGCCCCGCCTTGGCGACGATCTTCTCCACGTCGGGCACATAGCCCGGAGCCATCAGCACGATGATGTCGTCGATGGAGTCGGCCTGCTGGAAGATCGACAGCGTGTGCTCGATGACAGCCTTGCCTGCGATCTTCAGCAGTTGCTTGGGGATGGAGAGTCCCACGCGCTGGCCGGTGCCGCCGGCGAGCACGACTGCTGTGGTTCGGGCTTTGGCTATGTGCTGAGCTGACACAGACGACCTACCTTGCGAGGGCTGGGAGATAGAGCGATGGTTGCACTCTCCGTTACCGTCTCGCAAGGTGGACGTCGGCCGCCGCACGCCGTGCGGAAACCTTGTGTTGCCCTTGCGATCAGGGCGGATGCCGGAATTGACGCCTCCGGGCCGGGTGACCGACACCACAGGGTTGAGCAGCATGAATCACCCTTGAGCGGGTTTCGGCTCCGCCCATGGTGACGCGGAGGCGATGGGCGGTCACCGGACCGGGGCAGGGGCCGGACCCGTCCGTCGGCATCGGCGGCGGACGGGTCCGGCCCCTGCCGGCAGGCTTTGCCCCGTCGCGGAGGCTAGAACGGGTTGAAGTCGTCGAACTCGCGCTGCGCCTCGTCGCGTTCCGCCTCCCGGTCGCGCCGGCGCTGCGCCGCCGGGCGCTGCGCTTCGAGACGGTGGTCCTCGCCACGCCGGCCGAGCATCTCCGCGCCCGTCGCCAGGGTCGGCTCCCAGTCGAAGACGACCGCGTTGTCCTCGGCGCCGATCGCCACGCCGTCGCCCGCGCGTGCACCGGCCTTCATCAGCTCGTCCTCGACCCCGAGCCGGTTGAGCCGGTCGGCCAGGTAGCCGACGGCCTCGTCGTTGTTGAAGTCGGTCTGCCGGACCCAGCGCTCCGGCTTCTCGCCGCGCACCCGGTAGAGGCCGTCCTCCTCCTTGGTGACGGTGAAGCCCGCGTCGTCGACGGCCTTCGGGCGGATGACGATACGGGTCGCCACCTCCACGGGCTTGGCCGCGCGCGCCTCGGCGATGACGCCCGCGAGCGCGAAGGAGAGCTCCTTCAGGCCGGTACGAGCGACGGCGGACACCTCGAAGACGCGGTAGCCGCGCGCTTCCAGGTCCGGGCGGATCATGTCGGCGAGGTCCTGGCCGTCCGGGATGTCGATCTTGTTGAGGACGACGATGCGGGGCCGGTCCTCCAGGCCGCCGTACTGCTTCAGCTCCTCCTCGATCACATCGAGGTCGGAGACCGGGTCGCGGTCGGATTCCAGCGTCGCGGTGTCCAGTACGTGCACGAGCACCGAGCAGCGCTCCACGTGCCGCAGGAACTCCAGACCGAGGCCCCGGCCCTGGCTGGCGCCCGGGATCAGACCGGGGACGTCGGCGATGGTGTAGACGGTGCTGCCCGCGGTGACCACGCCGAGGTTCGGGACGAGGGTCGTGAACGGGTAGTCGGCGATCTTCGGCTTGGCCGCCGACAGGACGGAGATCAGCGAGGACTTGCCGGCGCTCGGGTAGCCCACCAGCGCGACGTCCGCGACGGTCTTGAGCTCCAGGACGATGTCCCGGGCCTCGCCGGGCTCGCCGAGCAGCGCGAAGCCGGGGGCCTTGCGGCGGGCGGAGGCCAGTGCGGCGTTGCCGAGGCCGCCGCGGCCGCCCTGTCCGGCGACGAACGTGGTGCCCTGGCCGATCAGGTCGGCGAGCACGTTGCCGTTCCTGTCGAGCACGACCGTGCCGTCGGGCACGGGCAGGACCAGGTCCTGGCCGTCCTTGCCGGCCCGGTGGTCACCCGCGCCGGGCTGGCCGTTGGTGGCCTTGCGGTGGGGGTGGTGGTGGTAGTCGAGGAGCGTGGTGATCGCCTGGTCGACGACCAGGGTCACATCGCCCCCACGGCCGCCGTTGCCGCCGTCCGGACCGCCGAGCGGCTTGAACTTCTCACGGTGTACGGAGGCACAGCCGTGGCCCCCGTTACCCGCGGCGGCATGCAGCTCGACGCGGTCCACGAAGGTGGTCATGGTTGGAACCTCCAGTTACATACGTACAGAAATGTCTCACTCGTGCCGTCTCCCCCAGGAGAAAGCCGTCTCTCATGGGAGAAACACGCGAAAGGCGGACCCGCTTCCCGTACGGGAAGTGAGGTCCGCCTCCGCAGAAACCGCTCGACGAGCGCCGAAAATCAGCCGGCGATCGGAACGATGTTCACGACCTTGCGGCCACGGTGCGTGCCGAACTCGACCGCACCGGCGGCGAGAGCGAACAGCGTGTCGTCGCCGCCACGGCCGACGCCCGTGCCCGGGTGGAAGTGGGTGCCGCGCTGGCGGACCAGGATCTCACCGGCGTTGACGGCCTGGCCGCCGAAGCGCTTCACGCCGAGCCGCTGAGCATTGGAATCGCGCCCGTTCCGGGTGGACGATGCGCCCTTCTTGTGTGCCATGTCTCCTCAGTCCCTTACTTCGCAGCCGCGGGGATACCGGTGACCTTGATCGCCGTGTACTGCTGACGGTGACCCTGGCGACGGCGGTAGCCGGTCTTGTTCTTGTAGCGAAGGATGTCGATCTTCGCGCCCTTGTGGTGGTCCACGACCTCGGCCTGGACCTTGATCCCGGCCAGCACCCACGGGTCGCTGGTCACGGCGTCGCCGTCGACCACGAGCAGGGTCGAGAGCTCGACCGTGTCGCCAACCTGGGCAGTGGAAATCTTGTCAACCTCAACGATGTCACCGACAGCAACCTTGTGCTGGCGGCCACCGCTGCGCACGATGGCGTACACGCGGATCTCTCTCTCGCTCGGAACGGATCCCCTGATGCCAGCCGCCCGCACGGGCCGAAGCCCGCGACGGTCCGGAAGGACGAGCGGCCTCTCCTGACGGACGAGCCGCCGGGAGGAATGTGCTCAGGGGTGGGCGCGCATGGAAACACGCCGATGGACAAGGTTACGGGGCGGCCCACAGGGGGTCAAACCGGGGCCGGCCGCGCCCGTCCGGCACACGAACGGACACCGCAGCCACCCCAGCCCCGCCCGGCGGATGGCCGCCGCACCCCGCTCATCTGTTTCACGGCTTGCTCCGCCTCTCCGTAGTGGAACCGACACGGTCAGGAGCGACCGGGCAGCCACGCTGCACCGCGCGCACACCAGCCTCGAACCGGCTGCGGGCAACCCCGCGATCGAGCAGCTCCTCGCTCAAAGGGCGCGAGGCATCGATCGCCGCCTCCGTGAGCACGGCGGCGGGGGCGAACGACAGGACCTTCTCCCTCGTGCTGTGCGTCAACGCGACCAAGCGGTCGCGTGTCCGGTCGGGCCCGATGAGCTGCTCGACGCCCGGCCGGCTCGCCTCAGGAGCCAATTCGGCGTGTTCCGCGGCCAGTTGAGTCGCCGCCGCCCTCGACGCGTCCAGCCGTTGCTGCTGAGACCACGTCACCGGGGCTCCCTTTCGGGAACGCCGCTCGTGCCACCTGCGCCGTCTCCGCCGGGGTCTCCCCAGACCCCTCCGGCTGCATCGACATCCGCACCCACCCCGTACGACAACATCGGCATTCAAGACCACAACCGGGTCGTGAATGCGACGTCACGCAAGGCCCCGAATCAACCAACAGCATCCGCACCGCGGGACGGGGCCGCCCTCTGCGCTCCAGCGGTACCAACTACGGCGGGCGCGGCACGGGATCGTATGCTCGCCGGACAAGCCCGCTCTTCGGAAGGCATCACACGTGAACTACAGGGTTCAGCCCACCGCCCAGGTCGACGACAGCGCCGAGATCGGTGCCGGCAGCAGTGTGTGGGAGCTCGCTCAGATCCGCGAGGGAGCCAAGCTCGGCGAAGGCTGCGTGGTGGGACGTGGCGCCTATGTGGGCACCGGTGTGCAGATCGGTGACAACGTCAAGCTGCAGAATTACGCCCTGGTGTACGAGCCGGCAGAACTTGGTGACGGCGTCTTCGTCGGTCCCGCCGTGGTCCTCACCAATGACCACAACCCGCGCTCCGTCGACCCGGAGGGCAAGCAGAAGCGCGGCGGCGACTGGGAGGCCGTCGGCGTCAAGGTCGCCGAGGGCGCTTCGCTCGGTGCGCGTTCCGTATGTGTGGCACCCGTGCGGATCGGCCGCTGGGCCATGGTGGCAGCGGGCGCGGTCGTCACCAAGGACGTGGCGGACTTCGCGCTGGTTGTCGGCGTACCGGCACGGAGGGTCGGCTGGGTCGGCCGGTCGGGAGTGAAGCTGGTCGAGCGCGTCGGGACGCCCGGCATGTGGGAGTGCCCGAAGACGGGCGCGCTGTACGAGGAGGAGAACGGCGTTCTCAGCGAGCGCTGATCCTCCGCGCCCTGCCGTGGCTCATCTGCCGGCCCCGGGGCAAGCGATATGTCACACGCTCTCTACAGCAGTGCAACAATTCGCAAACAAGCCTGCCGGTAAACCCAACGCGGCCACGTCACCAGGAAAAGGGAGATTACGGCTCGGGTAAGCTTATCGCCGCAGCATCTCGAGGAAAGGTCTCCCACAGCCATGTCGCCAGGATCACGCGAACGCCGACCACGCGTTCTCTACCTCGCGTATTATTTCCCGCCCAGCCGAGCGAGTGGGGTCTTCCGGGCCAGAGCAACGGCGAACCACTTCGCCGAAGCCGGCTGGGACGTGACTGTCTACACGGCTCCCCGTGAATTCTTCGAGACCTACCTCGAAAATGCCTGCGACCCCTCCCTGGAGGGCACGGTCGACCCTCGCGTCAATGTGGTCCGACCGCCTATGTCCTATTACGCATGGGAAAAGGACATCCGGCAGTTCGGCACATTGCGCCGAAACTTCCCGACCGTGGCCGCGAGTCTGTACAAGTTGCTCCAGAGCAAGGCGTTCCCGGAACATTACCTGACCTGGATCCCCGGAGTTCTCTCCAGTGCCGTGAAAGCGCACTTCAGGGAGAAGTTCGACCTCATCATAGCCACGGGAAACCCTTTCGTCTCGTTCGCGGCGGCGCAGGCACTTGGGCGGCTGCTGAGAATCCCCTATGCGGTCGACTACCGGGATTCATGGACCTTCAATCAGTTCACCGAGGAATTGAAGTTCAAGGAGGGCAGCAAGGCATTCGAGTGGGAGGCCAAAGTCCTCCGCAGCGCATCCGAGATCGTTTTCGTGAACGATGGGATGCGGCAGTGGCACGTGGATCGCTATCCGTACGCCGCTGAGCGCATGACCGTGGTGCCGAACGGCTGGGAACCCGAACTTCTCGGCGAAGCCGAATATCACCCTCCGGCCGAAGACCGTCCGCTGCGCTTCGGCTACCTGGGAACAGTCACCTCCTACTTGCCGCTCGAAGAGTTGTTCGATGGCTGGCGACTTGCCCGCGCCCATCCGCTGCTCCGGGACGCCGAGCTCAACATCCATGGTCACCTCGGCTTCTTTCCCAGTGACGTGGCACCTCTGATGGAGCGGCTGCCGCTGGAGGAGAACATCGGTGTGAACTACCGCGGCGCCTTCAGCAAGACGGAGGGCAAGGATCTGTACGCGCAGACCGATGCTCTGGTCTTCTGCGTTCCGGGCGCACGCTACGTCACCTCCGGCAAGGTCTTCGAGTACATGGCGTCGGGCAAGCCGATCGTCTCGGTTCACCGGCCCGACATCGCAGCGGCCGAGGTCCTGGAGGGCTATCCCCTCTGGTTCCACGGCAGCGAGTTGACTGCCGAGCATGTCGCCAAGTCGTTCATCGCGGCGGCCGAGGCCGCCCGCGGGGTGGACCGCAGCCAGTACACACATGCGGTGAAGCACGCTCACTCGTACACCCGCTCAGCCACCCTCGGTCCGTGGGAAAACCGCATGCGCACGTTGGTGGAGGGATCCCGATGAGCACGAACACCCATGTCCTCTATCTCGCGCTCGGCACCTACCGCATACGAGCCACGCGGGAGCATGTCGAGACCCTGGCCGCCGAGGGACGCAACGTCGTCCTGGTGATCACCGATCACGAGGACTGGAACGACCTTCCCGAGATCCCCGGGGTCCGGGTCATCCGGGCGGCGCGGAACAAGAAGGACTCCGCCTGGCGCACTGCGCGCAGCATCGTCCTGTCCAGAAAGGGCCCCCTGCGGGATGCCAGTCTGCTCGTCGCAGGTGACGCACAGGCTCTCCCGGTGGCGTGGGCCGCCCTCCGACGGCGTCCGGGCCTCGAATTCCGCCTGGAACCGTACGAGAACGCGGGCCGGGTGACCGAGCCGGCCGACCTGGCCGTCCTGTCGCCCTGGTACCCGTCACCGAACAACCCCTTCGCCGGGTCGTTCGTGCAGGCGGCGACCGAGGCGGTCGCCGACACCTACGAGCGCGTCTCGATCTTCCACCCCGAGGACTGGGCGGGTACCGCGAACGCGTTTCTCGAGGATGCCATCAAGGTCACGGCGGACCGGTTCCTGGAACGCCGTGATCTGATCCCCGTGCTCGACACCCCGGAAGGCGTAGTCACCCGCGTCCCCGTTCCGCTGACCACCCGCCGCCGCTACGCGAGTTGGGTCGGGGTGCAAACGGAGGCACTGCGCAAGGCGCTGCCGACCGGTCAGATCGAGGCCCCCGTCATCCACGCGCACACCGCGATCTACGGCGGAGTGCTGGCCATGCGCCTGGGCCGTCCCGACGCACGCATCGTGGTGACCGAGCACTCCACCTTTCTCGCGAAGATCTTCAAGCAGCCGGCCGCGCGCAAGCTGTACGACGAGGTGCTGCACCGCGCGGACGAGTTCCTGTGCGTGGGCAGCTACCTGCGCGACCAGATCGCCCAGGAGTACCCGCACCACGCCGGAAAGATCCGGATCGTGCCGAACGTCATCAACTTCGAGCAGTTCACTCCCGAGGCGAAGCCGTCTCAGAAGCTGCTCAAGTGGCTCTACCTGGGCCGACTGATCCCGCACAAGGGTGTACGCACACTGCTCGAAGCCTTCGCGCTGGTCGCCGCCGACGAACCGGAAGCCACGCTCACCATGGTCGGCTCGGGACACTTGGAGGCGGATCTGCTCGCCCGGTCCCAGGAGCTCGGCCTGGGCGACCGGTTCCGGATCCTGCCGCCAGTGCGTCCCGAGGAGGTCAACGGGCTGATGCACCAGTACGACCTCCTGGTGCACCCCAGCCACTTCGAGACCTTCGGCATGACGATCGTCGAGGCCAACGCGGCAGGGCTGCCCGTTCTCGTCACACGCAGCCACGGCCCCGAGGAGACCCTGGACGGCATCGAGGATCTCGCCGGCGCGCTCATGGACGTGAGCGAGGACCCGCAGGTGATCATCACCGCCTACCGGGAGCTGCGGGAGCGCTACGCAGAGCTCGACCTGCCGAAGGCGCGCTCGGTGCTCTTCGCGAAGTACAGCCGTGAGGTTGTCGGCAACCAGCTCGTGGACGTGTACGAGGGCCGGGCGCCGGCCATCGAACCGGTGGTGGCCGAGCAGGAGTCGAGGTCCGCAACAGCAACGGCGTCCGAGACGGCGGTCGTTGCGAACGCATCCGAGGTGCCCGCCGCACCCGGCCGGGTCGTCATACTCGCCTTCACTCCGGGACGGCCGCGTCGGATCGCGGAGTTCGCGAACTTCCTCGTCGCACGCGGGGTGGAGGTCGACCTGGTGACCGCTCGGGAGAGTGCCTGGGTGCGTGCCGCACTCGACAGCCGGGTGACTGTGCTGAACATCGAATCCTCCGAACAGCGGCTCGTGATTCCCCGAGGAGAGCGGTTCGTGGTCTACCGCGCGCCGCGTGCCGTCCTCCGGAGGGCCGACCGGCTGGCCAGGAACCGTCGGGACAAGGCCGCGCCGGAGGTCGCCGTGAGAACCGCCCGGCGTGCCCACAACAAGGTCGCCCACGGTTTCCACAAGAAGGTGTTCCAGCCCGGTTACAAGATGATGCGTCCGCGTATCTTCGCCAAGATCGCGCAACGCGACGCCGTGCCGCAGTTGCGGCTCGACCAGACGGACCATGTGTTCCTCTGCGACACGAACGCAACGGCCGCCGCGTGGCGGATAGCCCAGGCGCACCCTCACCTGAACGTCACCAGCAATCTGGCCCGCGCCCCGTTCGAGCACCTTCCGGTTCTCGATTCCTGACGTCAGGACAGCCCTACGAGGCCGGTGGCCGGTTCTCTCTCCCTCTGGTGAGGGAACCGGCCACCAGTGGCAGGCGCAGGGCACGCCGCTCCGGACGGGCGGTCAGTCCACCAGCTCTTCGGCGACGTACCGCCGCAGCCAGTCCCGGAAGCCCTCTCCCAGGTCCTCGCGCTCGCACGCCAGGCTGACGATGGCCCGCAGGTAGTCACCGCGGTCGCCGGTGTCGTAGCGACGCCCCTTGAAGATCACGCCGTGCACCGGACCGCCCAGGGACGTGTCGGCCGCCATCCTCTGCAGGGCGTCCGTCAGCTGGATCTCTCCACCGCGCCCCGGCCCGGTGCCCCGCAGCACGTCGAAGACCGCAGGATCGAGCACGTAGCGGCCGATGATCGCGTAGTTGCTGGGCGCCTCGTGCGCGGATGGCTTCTCGACCAGGCCAGTGACCGCGACCACGCCGTTCTCCACGGGTTCGGGTGCGACGGCGGCACAGCCGTAGAGATGCACCTGAGCCGGCTCGACCTCCATCAGCGCGACCACGCTGCCGCCGTGGCGTTCGTGTACCTCGGCCATGTGAGCGAGCAGCGGGTCCCGGGGATCTATCAGGTCGTCGCCGAGCAGCACCGCGAACGGTTCGTCCCCCACGTGCGGCTCGGCGCACAGCACCGCGTGCCCCAGCCCCTTCGGGTCGCCCTGGCGCACGTAGTGCATCGTGGCGAGCTCGCTGGACTCCTGGACCCTCAGCAGTCGCTCGGCGTCGCCCTTGCGGGCGAGTGCCGACTCCAGCTCGTGGTTCCGGTCGAAGTGGTCCTCCAGCGGGCGCTTGTTGCGGCCCGTGATCATCAACACGTCGGACAGGCCGGCCGCCGCCGCCTCCTCGACGACGTACTGAATCGCCGGCTTGTCCACGACCGGGAGCATTTCCTTCGGCGTGGCCTTGGTGGCCGGCAGGAAGCGGGTTCCCAGACCCGCCGCGGGGATAACAGCCTTTTTGATCATTGCCGTCCGAGTCTCGTTCCTGACACAACACGAGACCCCGAGGGCAAGCCGTCGGGGTCTCGTACGGTTCTCAAAGCGCGGGCCGGTCAGCCGCCGATGACGACGCGGCGGACACCTTCCCAGCGGGCCGGGTCCGTCGTGCGGCGGCCGTCGACCAGGACGCGGACGTCCGGGAGGTCGGCGGCGGACAGCTCGCGGTACTCGGCGTGGTCGGCCTGGAGGATCGCGGCGGTGACGGTCTGGCCCTCGTGCGGGACGAGACCGTGCGCGGCCAGTTCCTCGGCCGTGTACATCGGGTCGGAGACGAACGGCACCGCGCCGCGCGCCTTCAGCGCCTCGACGGTCGGGAAGACTCCGGAGAAGGCCGTCTCCTTCACGCCGCCGCGATAGGCCGCGCCCAGCACCAGAACGCCCACCCCGTCCAGGTCGCCGTAGGCCGCGGCGAGCAGGTCGACGGCGTACTCGGGCATGGCCGCGTTGGCCTCGCGCGCCGAACGCACCACGGTCGCCGAGGGGTCGTTCCACAGGTACATCCGCGGGTAGATCGGGATGCAGTGGCCGCCGACGGCGATGCCGGGCTGGTGGATGTGGCTGTACGGCTGGGAGTTGCAGGCCTCGATGACCTTGAGGACGTCGATGTTCTGCTGGTCGGCGAAGCGCGCGAACTGGTTCGCCAGACCGATGTTGACATCCCGGTAGGTCGTCTCGGCGAGCTTGGCCAGCTCGGACGCCTCCGAAGTTCCAAGGTCCCAGACGCCGTTGGGCCGCGGCAGATCCGTACGGTCGTCGAAGTCCAGGACGGACTCGTAGAACGACACGCCGTGCGCGGCCGATGCCTCGTCGATCCCGCCGACCAGCTTCGGGTAGCGGCGCAGGTCCGCGAAGACCCGGCCGGTGAGCACCCGCTCCGGGGAGAACACCAGGTGGAAGTCGTCGCCGGCCTTGAGGCCGGAGCCTTCTTCGAGCATCGGCGCCCAGCGGGTGCGGGTGGTGCCGACCGGCAGCGTGGTCTCGTAGCTGACCAGGGTGCCCGGCTTGAGCCCGGCGGCGATCGCCTCGGTCGCGGAGTCCATCCATCCGAAGTCCGGCGTGCCCTCGGCGTCCACGAAGAGGGGGACGACGACCACGACGGCCTCGGACTGCGCGACGGCGGCCGTGGTGTCGGTGGTCGCGGTCAGCAGGCCCGCCTCGACGGTCTCCTTGAGCTTGATGTCGAGATCGTGCTCGCCGGGGAACGGCTCGACGCCGGCGTTGACCAGCTCGACGACCTTCTCGTTGACGTCGGCGCCGATCACCCGGTGGCCCTTGGCGGCGAACTGCACGGCGAGCGGCAGGCCGATCTTGCCCAGGGCGACTACACAGATGTTCATGGTTACTTCCTCTTGGAGCGTTTGGCGCGGGTCAACAGGGATCGCAGCCGCGAGCCCAGCGGTTTCTTGGGCGGATGGAGCGGGCCGGTTCTGACGACCATGCGCCCCTTCGGATTCACCCGGGCCGAGACGCGGTAGGGGGTGTCGGCGGCCCAGAGCCGGGCAAGCGGCATGGGGTGGCCCTTGCCGCGTACCGGAATCTCGTAGGTCCGGCCTCCCACGTCGACCGAGACCCGAAGCCCCAGCTCAGCCTGCTTCCTCTGGAGCGGGATCCGGGCGGTGATCAGGGTGGCTTCGCCGTCCGGCGCGGCGGTACGAGCGAAATCGCCCACCGGGGAGGACAGTTGCTCGTCCTTGCCGAGGCGGCGGGCGTTCGCGGCGTCCGTGGACTTGGGCAACCGGTCCGAAGTCAGCCGGACTCGCAGCGACTCCGTATCGCCCAGCACTGGGACCCGGACAGCCACATCGAATGCGAACCCGTCGCCGTCCTGACACCAGTCGGCGGACTGGAGTTCGGTACCGGAGCCGAGCCGCCCCACTATCGTGCCTCTCAGCTCGAAGCTGCTGTCGGGCAGGGAGTGAAGGCTGTCGCGGAAGCCCGGGTAGCGGGCATACGCGTGATCGTCTTCCAGCACGGTCGGGGGCATCGCGCCCGATATATCCATGCGGACCAGCTCGGTCAGCTCGTCCACCCGGCCCGCGAACACCCATCGGAAGCGAAGCCGCTCGGGGACGGTGAGGCGGTGTTCCATGGAGTCGAAGGAGGTTCCGTAGTAGTCCTCCATGACCTGCCCGGTGGCGCGCACGCATTCGGCGCGTCTCTCCGGCGTCATGGCCAGGAAGTTGGCGCCGAAGACCCAGGCGAGGTCGACCTTGAGCAGCCGTATCGCGAAAGCGTCGTAGAGGTCGCCGGGGCCCGCCAGTTCGAGGAGCTTGTCGAGCGCGTACGCGCAGACCTTCAGGCGGTTCTCGAAGCGCGCCCGGTAGGTGATGTTGCTGTCGTCGTCCCGCCTGACCGCGTAGTAGCAGTCGTAGTCGGCGACCACCGAGACGGTCTTGGCCCGGACATACATTTCCAGTGTGAACGGCATGTCGCAGCTGACCGGCAAGTCCTCCGCGTACCGGATGCCGTGCTCCTCGATGAGGGCACGCTTGTACATCTTGGTGTTGGAGATCGCGTAGAGCGCCCCGGAACCGATCAGCGGTACGTTCGCCTCGGTGGAGCGGAAGATGGCCCGGGGAACCGACCGGTCGCCGACGGCCACCATCTTGCCGAGCACGACGTCCGAGTCGTTCGCATCGGCCATGGCGACCATGCGCTCCAGCGCCTCGGGGCCGAGGTAGTCGTCGGAGCCCACGAAGAAGACGTAGCGGCCGGTAGCGTTGGCGAGCGCAACGTTGTTCGGCCGGGCCGGCCCCCCGGAATTCTCCTGGTGGATCACCTTGAAGGTATTGGGGAACCGCTCGGCGAATCGGTCGAGTTCCTTACCGCTGCCATCGGTGGACCCGTCGTCCACGGCAACGACCTCGATGCGATCGAGTCCAATGCTCTGTCCGACGAGAGACTCCAGACACTCGGTCAGGGCAGGCATCGTGTTGTAGACCGCCACGACGACAGTTACATCGGGGACATGTGGTCTGCCGGTCACACGGTCACCTCAGCGGCTCTCTCGACGGACGTGCGCGTACTTCCGGGAAACAGCCTCGCGCTGTTCTCAGGTTCCATGTGCGGCCGGCTCCTCCGCGGCGGTCGTGATGGTGCGCCCTGTCCTCGCCGATTCCAGTACCGCTGCGGCCACTTCCACGGTGCGGAGCCCTTCCCGCAGCGTGCAGATGTCCTTCGATATGCCGCGCACCGCGTCCCGGAAGAGCTCGTGCTCGACCAGCAGCGGCTCGCGCTTGGGTATGGCGTAGCGGACCATGTCGCCCTCGGAGACACCGCGGAAGGCCTGGAGTGCCTCCCACTCGGTGGCCACCGCGGCGTTCGAGTGGAAGGTGAGGTCGGCGGTGAGGGTGTCGGCGATGTAGGTGCCGCGCTCGCCGGTGACGGAGGTGAAACGCTCCTTCAGCGGGCTCAGCCAGTTGACCAGGTGGTTGACCATGGTGCCGTCGGAGAGCTGGCCCAAGACGGAGACCATGTCCTCGTGCGGCCGGCCGGACTTCGACACGGTGTGGGCGGAGATCGACGTGTACGTCCGACCCGTCACCCAGCCGGTCAGGTCGATGTCATGGGTGGCGAGGTCCTTGACCACGCCGACATCGGCGATGCGGTGCGGGAACGGGCCCTGACGGCGGGTGACCACCTGGAAGACCTCGCCCAGCTCCCCCGCCTCCAGCCGGCTGCGCAGCGACCGCAGCGCGGGGTTGCAGCGCTCGATGTGGCCGACGCCCGCCACCAGGCCGCGCGACTCGAAGGCTTCGACCAGCCGTCGGGCGCCTTCCACGGTGTCGGCGACCGGCTTCTCGACCAGGGCGCAGACACCGGCCTCGGCGAGCCGCAGGCCGACTTCCTCGTGCAGCGCGGTGGGGCAGGCCACCACCGCGTAGTCGACGCCGAGGGCGATCAGTTCGTCGACCGTGGACAGCACGGGGGCGCCCTGCGCCCAGCCGTTCCTGTCTCCCATCGGGTCGACCACGCCGACCAGCTTCACGTCTTCCAGGCCGGCCAGCACACGGGCGTGGTGGCGGCCCATCGAGCCGAGGCCGATCAGGCCGGCCCTCAGTCCTGCGGTCACTGCATGTCTCCCAGCGAGTTCACGGCGCCGACGATGCGGTCCAGGTCGTCCTGTGACAGCGAAGGATGCACGGGCAGCGAGACGACCTCGGCGGCGGCCCGCTCGGTCTCCGGCAGATCCCAGGTCCGGCCCGCCTTCTGGTCGGGCTCCCAGTACGGCTTCAGCCGGTGGATCGGAGTCGGGTAGTACACGGCGTTGCCGATACCCGCCTCGCTCAGCCTGGCCATGGCGGCGTCCCGGTCACCCTGCACCCGAATGGTGTACTGGTGGTAAACGTGGCGTGCACCGTCGGCGACGGGCGGAACGACAACGTTGGGCGCGCTGATGTGCTCGTCGAGGTAGGCGGCGTTGGCGCGACGCTGTTCGGTCCAGCCGTGGACCTTTCCGAGCTGTACGCGCCCGACGGCGGCGGACACGTCCGTCATGCGCATGTTGGCGCCGACGATCTCGTTGGCGTACCGCTGTTCCATGCCCTGATTGCGCAGGAGCCTGAGGGTGCGTGCGACTTCGGCGTCGGCGGTGGTCACCATGCCGCCCTCGAGGGAGTGCATGTTCTTGGTGGGGTAGAAGCTGAAGGTTCCGCCGGAGCCGAAGGCGCCGACCGGCGTCCCGCCCAGTGCGGCGGTGTGCGCCTGACAGGCGTCCTCGACCACGGCCAGCTTGTGCTTCTCGGCGATGGGTATGAGCGCGTCCATCGCGGCCGGGTGACCGTACAGGTGCACCGGCATGATCGCGGCGGTACGCGGCGTGACGGCGGCCTCGACCGCGGCCGGGTCCAGGCCGAAGCTGCCCGGCTCGATGTCCGCGAAGACGACGTCGGCACCGGCCAGGCGGACCGCGTTGGCGGAGGCCGCGAAGGAGAAGGAGGGGACGACGACCTCGTCACCGGGCCCGATCCCGAGGGCGAGCAACAGGAGGTGAAGGGCCGAGGTGCCCGAGTTCACCGCGACACAGTGACGCCCGTCGACGAGCTCCGAGAAGCCCTCCTCGAAGGCCGCGACCTCCGGGCCCTGCACGACACGGCCGCTGCGCAGTACGCGTACTACGGCCTCGATCTCGTCGTCACCGATCACCGGCCGGGCAGCAGGGATCGCTTCCCTGTTTTCGCTCGACATGGACATCCTCCTTGAACACCACAACAGCTGTGACCGACGACAGCTTCAGAGACGTGCGAATCTCGGACGAGGTTCCGCCGCCCCGGCTCATAGCCGATTCTGTACCAATACATTGTGCGCAAATCGCCCTTTTACCCCGGGTGATACACCCAGGGCACAAAGGATTTTTTGTCCTGCCTGAAGCGGGCCGACGCGCCGATGGGCATTCTCAGGAATGGCGTTCTCAGCGTCAGCCGCGTCACATTATCAGGGTTCTCACAGGCAGCTTCGTTGAGGTTACGAGCAAAGAGACGCAGCCCACTCGCTCCTGGCCGGTGCCCTCATGCAAAAGAAGTGCGGCCCCCTCCGAGGGGGCCGCACCTCTCCCATCGCTGTCCGGCCTCGGTCAGCTCTCCGCGCCGGCCGAGACGGAAGGCTGCGGCGACTGCTCCGCGGCGACAGCCTTCTTCACCGCTTTCTTCGCCGTCGCCTTCTTGGCCGTCGTCTTCTTCGCGGCGGTCTTCTTGGCAGCCGTCTTCTTCGTGGCTGCCTTCTTGGCGGTGGCCTTCTTGGCGGCCTTGCGGGCCGTCTTCTTGGCCGGGGCCTCCGCTTCCGCGGGTTCCGGGGCTTCGGCGGATTCCGGCGCCTCCGCGGATGCCGGGGCTTCGGCCGGCACGGTGCCGGGCTTCGGCTCCGGGGAGCCGGTCACCACGACGACCTCCGCCGCGTCCGCACCGGCGGGCGAGCCCGCGGGGGCGGTGACCTTGCGGGTCACCCGGCGGCGAGCACGCGGCGGGGCGGCCTCGGGGACCACCTCTTCGGGTGCCGCCTCGGGCTGCGGGGCCTCGGCTACGACCGGGGCCTCGGCAACCAGGGGCTCGACCGGGGCCGGGACCTCGGCGACCGGGGCCTCGGCAGGAGCCGGGGCCTCGGCAACCGGAGCTTCCGCGGCCGCGGCGGCCGGGGAGCCGGCCGGTGCGGTCGCCTTGCGGGTGGCGCGACGGCGCGTACGGCCCTGGGGGGCCTCCGCGACCACCGGGGGCTCGACGGCCGGTTCCTGCTCCGCCACCACCGGCTCGGGCTCCGCGACCACGACCGGCTCCGGCTCGGCCACCGGGGCCGGGACGGGAGCCGCCGCGGCCTTCGGGGCACCGGCCGGTGCCGAGACCTTACGGGTCGCGCGGCGTCGGCCACGGCCGCGCGAGGCAGCGGCCTCGGCCTCGGCCGCACTGCTGTAAAGCTCCTCGTCCGGGACGAACTCCGGCTCGGGCAGCGCCACCGGGGCGGCCACCTCGGCAGCCACCTCGGCCTCGGTCTCGACCTCGGCCTCGGCCACGTGCTCGTGTTCCTGGCCCGCACCGACCCGGCCGCGCTTCTTGGCACGCTTGCCGCCGCCACCGACCGAGGCCGGCTGCTCCATGTGCACGATCACGCCGCGCCCGTTGCAGTGGACACAGGTCTCGGAGAAGGACTCCAGCAGCCCCTGGCCCACCCGCTTACGGGTCATCTGGACCAGGCCCAGCGACGTGACTTCGGCGACCTGGTGCTTCGTACGGTCGCGTCCCAGGCACTCCAGCAGGCGCCGCAGCACCAGGTCCCGGTTGGACTCCAGCACCATGTCGATGAAGTCGACGACGACGATGCCACCGAGGTCGCGCAGCCGCAGCTGACGCACGATCTCCTCGGCCGCCTCCAGGTTGTTCTTGGTGACGGTCTCCTCGAGGTTGCCGCCCTGACCGGTGAACTTCCCGGTGTTGACGTCGACGACGACCATCGCCTCGGTCTTGTCGATCACCAGTGAGCCGCCGCTCGGCAGGTAGACCTTCCGGTCCAGCGCCTTCATGAGCTGCTCGTCGATCCGGTACGTCGCGAAGATGTCGACCTCGGAGGTCCATCGCGACAGGCGGTCCGTCAGATCGGGTGCCACCTGCGAGACGTAGCCGTAGATGGTCTCCCACGCGTCGTCGCCGCTGACGATGACCTTGGAGAAGTCCTCGTTGAAGATGTCGCGGACGACCCGGACGGTCATGTCCGGCTCGCCGTAGAGCAGCGTCGGCGCGTTGGAGCTGCCGGTGCTCTTCGCCTTCTTCTGGATGTCCTCCCACTGCTGCTGCAGCCGCTCGACATCGCGGCGCAGCTCGTCCTCGCTCGCGCCCTCCGCCGCGGTGCGGACGATGACGCCCGCGTCCTCGGGGACGATCTTCTTGAGGATGGTCTTCAGCCGGGCCCGCTCGGTGTCGGGCAGCTTGCGGCTGATGCCGGTCATCGAGCCCTCGGGCACATAGACCAGGTAGCGGCCGGGCAGCGAGACCTGGCTGGTCAGGCGGGCGCCCTTGTGGCCGATCGGGTCCTTGGTCACCTGGACGAGGACGGACTGGCCGGACTTGAGCGCGGTCTCGATGCGGCGCGGCCCGTGAGCCATGCCGAGCGCTTCGAAGTTCACCTCACCGGCGTAGAGGACGGCGTTGCGGCCCTTGCCGATGTCGACGAAGGCGGCCTCCATGGACGGCAGTACGTTCTGCACCTTGCCCAGGTAGACGTTGCCGACGTAGCTGGTGGCCTGCTCCTTGTTGACGTAGTGCTCGACGAGCACGTTGTCCTCGAGGACGCCGATCTGGGTCCGCTCGCCGTTCTGGCGGACGACCATCACACGCTCGACGGCCTCGCGGCGCGCCAGGAACTCGGCCTCGGTGATGATCGGGACGCGTCGGCGGCCCTGCTCACGGCCCTCGCGGCGGCGCTGCTTCTTCGCCTCCATGCGGGTCGAGCCCTTGATGGACTGGACCTCGTCGAAGCCGGTGCCGGGCTCCCGCTCCTCCTTCTTACGGGGCTCGCGGACCTTGACGACCGTACGCTCCGGGTCGTCCGTGCCGTGCTCGGCCTCGGACGGGACGTCACCGCTGCGACGGCGACGGCGACGACGGCGACGGCTGCTGCTGGATCCGACGCCGGACGCCTCGTGGTCCTCGTCCTCCTCCGCCTCTTCGGACTCCTGAGCGCGCTCCTGGTCCTCCTCGGCGTGCTCGGCTGCGGTCTCGTCGCCGAGCTGCTCCGCGGTCTCGTCGCCCTCGTTGCTCTCGCCACGACGACGGCGACGGCCTCCGCGACGACGACGGCGCGAGGGCCGGTCCCCGTACTCGTCCGTCTCCTCGCCCTCGTGCTCGGCCTCGCCCTCCGGCTCGTGCTCCTCCTCGGCGTGCTCCTCCGCCTCGGCGGCGGGAGCGACGGCCTGCTCGGGCTCGGCGGCCTCACCACGGCGGCGGCGACGGCGGCGCGAACCGGCCTGCGGCGCGGCCTCGGCGATCGGTGCCTCGGTGGTGGCGGCCGGCTCCTCGACCGTCTCGATCTCTTCCTTGGCCTCTTCGCGCCGCGAAGCGGCAGCGGCGGCGGCCGCGGTCTCCGGGGTCTGGAACATCGGCTCGGCAAAGACCGGGGCCTGGAACACGGCCACGGCGGGGCGCGCCGCGCGACGGCTCTTGCGTGCGGGCTCCTCTTCCTTGCCGGTGAACTCGGGCCGGCCCGCGGCCGCGGTGGCGCGGCGCCGGGAGCGGCCGCGCGGTGCGGCCTCCTCGGCCTTGACGGTCTCGGCGGCCGGCTCCTCGGCAGCGGCGGCCCCGGGGCGGCCTTCGCCGGTGGCCTCGGCGGCCTCGGTGACCTCTCCGGCCTTCGGGGCACCTGCTGGAGCGGTCGCCTTGCGCACCGCACGGCGACGTCCCCGCGGGGCCTCCACGACCTCTTCTTCCGCTTCCGCGGGCCCGGCCGCGGCCTCGGCTGCCTGCGGCGCACCCGCCGGAGCCGATGCCCTGCGCCGGGTGCGGCCGCGCGGCGCGGCGGCAGCGGGCTCGGGCTCGGGCTCAGGTTCGGCACCTGCCGCGGCTGTCGCTTCCGCCACGATCTCGGCGGCCTCGGCGGCCTGCGGCGCACCGGCCGGAGCGGTCGCCTTGCGCACGGCGCGACGACGGGTACGCGCGGGCGGCGCCTCCACGACCTCGGCCTCGGGCTCCACAACGACCTCCGCCTCGACGACGACCTCGGCCTCGACAACAGGCTCGGCGGCCTCGGCGGCCTGCGGCGCTCCCGCCGGAGCGGTCGCCTTGCGCACGGCACGGCGACGGGTACGCGCGGGCGGCGCCTCCACGACCTCGGCCTCGGGCTCCACAACAGCCTCGGCCTCGACGACGGCCTCGGCGGCCTGCGGCGCACCGGCCGGAGCGGTCGCCTTGCGCACGGCACGGCGACGGGTACGCGCGGGCGGCGCCTCCACGACCTCGGCCTCAGGCTCCACAACGACCTCCGCCTCGACGGCGGCCTCCGCCTCGACAACAGGCTCGACGGCCTCGGCGGCCTGCGGCGCACCCGCCGGAGCGGTCGCCTTGCGCACCGCGCGACGACGGGTACGGGCGGGCGGCGCGGCTTCTGCCACCGGGGCGCTCTCGGCGTCGGTGGTGGTGTCGGACACTGCGGCGTCAACGGCCGGTATGGCCGGAGCGGCCGTGGCCTGCGCCTCCGTCACCGGCGGGCCGGCGGGCCGGGACGCGGCACGGCGCCTGCGGCGCGGCGGCAGCTTGTCGCCGGGTGCGTTGTTCTCTTCGACGTTCCCGGTCGTGCCGGGTTCGTTGGACTGGGGCATGCGGGCGGTTCTCCCGTCAGGCTCCCGGGCGCCGCGCCTGGTTCCGGTCCGGCACGGTCCGCGTGATGTACGCGGGACCGGCGTCCGGGGCGCGGGCGCCGCACGGGAGCTCAATGTCTGGCTCGCCGGTTCCCTACGCGAGGTGCGTACGGCCTGGCGAAAGTCTTATGGGTCATCGCGCGGCCCGGCCCAGGTGGCTCCCGAGTCGAAGGGCTGCGCTGCAACGACCGCCTTACGCGGAACCTGCACCTTCCGGCGCCGTCGCGACGGCGGTCCCGGTGGCCGTGAGTGGGGCGGCCGGGGCTGCCTCGCGGTCGGGCGCGAGCGGGTCGGTCACCGTGCCGGACTCCTCGTCGAAGAGCCCCTGCGCCAGCCTGGTCACCGCTGCGGGGACCGGCGGCGCCAGGTCGGCCACAACGCGGAGACCGGACAGGACGTCGTCAGGTCGCACGGCAGGTGTCACGTGCCGAACAACCAGCCGCAGTATCGCACAGGGCCCGTGCTCGGGCCTATCAGGCTGTGAATCCAGGGCCTGCAGACCGACCACGGCGGCGCGGGCGTCGAAGGTCCGCATGCCGTTCTTCGCCCGGCGCTGGACCTCGACGGTCTCCGCCTCGTTGAAGGCGGCCACCGCCTTGGCGGCCTCCTCGGCCGGGACGCCGTCGAGACGCAGCTCCCAGACGGAGGCGGTCAGCCGGTCGGCGAGACCCGAGGTACGGGCCTCCACGGCGTCGGTGATGTCGAGCCCGTCCGGCAGCGAGGCGTTGAGCAGCTCGCGCAGAACGGCCGGATCCCGGGCCTCGGTGAGGGCGATCTCCAGGAACTCGGCCTCGCTGCCCGTGCCGGTGGGTGCGGCATTGGCATACGACACCTTCGGGTGCGGGGTGAAGCCGGCCGAGTACGCCATGGGGACCTCGGAGCGGCGCAGTGCCCGCTCGAAGGCACGCTGGAAGTCACGGTGGCTGGTGAACCGGAGGCGGCCGCGCTTGGTGTAGCGCAGTCTGATGCGCTGCACCGCCGGTGCGGGCGGCGGGCCTTCGGGCTGTCGCTTGCCCAGTGGTTCTTCTCCTCGGTGCGGGGCGGACGCGGTGGCACGCCGCCCTCGAAAATGCGGGTGGCCCGGGGTGTCCGGTCCGGCTCACCCCCGCTCGGCGTATTTCTCTCCGAGCAGGGAGATCTCTGGTTCGGGCGCCGCGCTGGGCACAGTCGTTGCTTGTTGTCTAGCACCCAGAGTACGCGCAAGGGGGCTTCCCGGTTCCCGGGGCTCAAGCGCCCTGGGCCCGCCGACCAGTGCCCGCCAGGCGTCGCGGCGGGCCCGGGACACGGTCTCGCGTGCCGCGCGCAGCGCCGCCCGGACCGCGCGTCCGGCTTCGGCGGCGGCACGTCCGGCAGGGGCCCGGACGGCGTCACGTACGAAATATCCCACCGGTGTGCACACCGTGCGGTACAACCACATCACCGGCATCACAAGCCCGTACCGCACCGCCGGCACCAGCACATACCGCCAGAGCGCGACCCACGGCCACACGAAGGCCGCCGCGGCCGACCCGGAACAGCGTGTACCCCAGCGGGGTGAGCACCGTCTCGTACAGCCGGACGGCGGGGATCACCACCAGCGCCGCGAACAGCCAGGACAGGGCCCGGCCCGGCGGGCGCAGCAGGACGCGGTCGGCGGCGCGTGCCGCCACCACCAGGGCGTCCCGGACCATCCGCGCCGGCAGGACGATCACCAGCACCACGGATCCGTACCGGAATCCTGACCAGGGTGGTCAGACATCCCTCGGCGGCTTCGTACCGAGCGGGCGCCTGGTGCTTGCCGTAGTCCATGCCGTTCATGACGCGAAGGCCCGGTCCGGAGTTTCCCGGACCAGGCCTTCGTCACCGAGCCGTCCCCCGGACGGGGGCACAGCCTGGGCGCCTACTTCACGACCGTCAGCGGCAGCAGCTTCTTGCCGGTCGGGCCGATCTGGATGCTGGTGTCCATCTGCGGGCAGACGCCACAATCGAAGCACGGGGTCCAGCGGCAGTCCTCGACCTCGGTCTCGTCGAGCGAGTCCTGCCAGTCCTCCCAGAGCCAGTCCTTGTCGAGACCGGAGTCCAAGTGGTCCCAGGGCAGGACCTCCTCGTAGGTCCGCTCCCGGGTGGTGTACCAGTCGACGTCCACGCCGTACTCGGGCAGCGTCTTCTCGGCGGCGGTCATCCAGCGGTCGTAGCTGAAGTGCTCACGCCAGCCGTCGAAGCGGCCGCCGGACTCGTAGACCGCGCGGATGACGGAGCCGACGCGGCGGTCGCCGCGCGAGAGCAGGCCCTCGACGATGCCGGGCTTGCCGTCGTGGTAGCGGAAGCCGATGGAGCGGCCGTACTTCTTGTCGCCGCGGATCTTGTCGCGGAGCTTTGCCAGCCGGGCGTCGGTCTCCTCGGCGCCGAGCTGCGGCGCCCACTGGAACGGCGTGTGCGGCTTGGGCACGAAGCCGCCGATGGAGACGGTGCAGCGGATGTCGTTCTGCCCGGAGACCTCGCGGCCCTTGGCGATCACATTGACCGCCATGTCGCCGATCTGGAGGACGTCCTCGTCGGTCTCGGTGGGCAGACCGCACATGAAGTACAGCTTCACCTGGCGCCATCCGTTGCCGTACGCGGTGGCGACGGTGCGGATGAGGTCCTCCTCCGAGACCATCTTGTTGATGACCTTGCGCATGCGCTCGGAGCCGCCCTCGGGGGCGAAGGTGAGACCGGAACGGCGGCCGTTGCGGGTCAGCTCGTTGGCCAGGTCCACGTTGAACGCGTCGACGCGGGTGGAGGGCAGCGAGAGGCCGATCTTGTCCTCGGTGTACCGGTCGGCGAGGCCCTTGGCGATCTCACCGATCTCGGTGTGGTCCGCGGAGGAGAGCGAGAGCAGGCCCACCTCTTCGAAGCCGGTCGCCTTGAGGCCCTTCTCGACCATCTCGCCGATGCCGGTGATGCTTCGCTCCCGCACGGGGCGCGTGATCATGCCGGCCTGGCAGAAACGGCAGCCGCGGGTGCAGCCGCGGAAGATCTCGACGGACATCCGCTCGTGGACGGTCTCGGCGAGGGGCACGAGGGGCTGCTTCGGGTACGGCCACTCGTCGAGGTCCATCACGGTGTGCTTGGACACCCGCCACGGCACGCCCGACCTGTTGGGTACGACACGGCCGATGCGCCCGTCCGGGAGGTACTCGACGTCGTAGAAGCCCGGGACGTAGACGCCGCCGGTCTTCGCGAGCCGGAACAGCACCTCTTCACGGCCGCCGGGGCGGCCCTCGGCCTTCCAGGCGCGGATGATCTCGGTGATCTCCAGTACGGCCTGCTCGCCGTCGCCGATGACCGCGCAGTCGATGAATTCCGCGATCGGCTCGGGATTGAACGCGGCGTGGCCGCCGGCCAGCACGATCGGGTCGTCGACGGTGCGGTCCCCGGCCGCCAGCGGGATGCCCGCGAGATCCAGGGCGGTGAGCATGTTGGTGTAGCCGAGCTCGGTGGAGAAGCTCAGCCCGAAGACGTCGAACGCCTTGACCGGGCGGTGGCTGTCCACGGTGAACTGCGGGACCTGGTGCTCACGCATCAGCTCTTCGAGGTCCGGCCACACGCTGTAGGTGCGCTCGGCGAGGACGCCCGGACGCTCGTTGAGCACCTCGTACAGGATCATGACGCCCTGGTTGGGGAGTCCGACCTCGTAGGCGTCCGGGTACATCAACGCCCAGCGGACGTCGCATTCGTCCCACGGCTTGACGGTGGAGTTCAGCTCACCGCCGACGTACTGGATGGGCTTCTGCACATGCGGGAGCAGGGCTTCGAGCTGTGGGAAGACCGAATCGACTGACATCGCGAACTTTCGAGAGCCGGCAAGGGTGACCATCAAGCGTACCCCGGTGCTCAGCCTTCCAGCGCCGTCCGCAGCCGCGGCCGCGACGCCTGCCTCCATGCCTCGGGCAGCTCCCGTTCCCCGGCGGCGGCCGCCGCCTCCTCCCGCCCGTACAGCAGTCCCCAGGTGAACGCCGGCTCCCCCGCCGCGTGCGCCTGGACGGCCAGGGTGCGCAGGGCGTCGCGGGCCACGACGCTGTCCTGGTGGTCGCCGAGGAGGGTCTGGAGGGTCTTCATCCGCCGGGCGAACCGCTCGGCCGGCTTCCCGAGCGCGGGCCCGGCCGCCTCCGCCGCGTAACGGGCGCGCTTGGCGGCCTTGCGGGCGTCGTGCAGGGCGAGGTCCCGGTCGTGGCCGGGCGGGAGCTCCAGGGCGTGGCCGACGCGGGTCGCCAGGCGCTCGTACTCCCGCAGGACGGCGCGGGGCAGTGCCCGCTCGGGAGCGCGGGACGCGGCGGGCAGCAGCGGCGGGGCGGCGAGCAGGGCGTCGAGGCTCTCCAGGAGGGCCAGGTACCGCTTTCCGTCGAGCACGCCGACGGTCCGGCGCCGTGAGCCGCCCCGGCGGGCCGCCGACCAGATCCGGAGCCGGCCCCGGACGGGGCCGAGGAGCAGGGTGCCGGGCAGGTCGCCGAGGCCGGCGCGCAGACGGGCGTCGAGGACCTCCTGGTCGCGGTCGATGCCGAGCTCGGCGGCCAGCCACTTCAGCTCTGCGCCGACCGGATCGGTGACGCCGCGGTCGAGGATCTTCCGGTACGTCCGCAGCGCGCTGCGCAGTCTGCGGGTGGCGACGCGCATCTGGTGCACGGAGTCGGGGAGGTCGCGGCGCACGGCGGGGTCGAGGGCGACGATCGCCTCGGTCTGCCGGCGGATGTAGGCGAGGACATGGTCGCCCGCGGTGGACCGGCCGGCCCTCCCTCGGACGCTCCCGCTCCGTTCCGGGGCGGTCCCGGCCCGTTCCGGGGCGGTCCCGGCCCGTTCCGGGGCGGTCCCGGCCCGTTCCGGGGCGGTCTCGGCGAGCGCCCTGGCCAGTTTGGACGGAGCCGCGGACGGGTGGATCCCGGCCTCGCGCAGCTGTCGTCCGACGGTGTCGAGGAATACGGGGTCGGCGTCGTCGGCGAGTTCGACCTCGATCTCCGCCCAGGCGGCTGTGCCGCTGCCGCCGGTCAGCCGTTCGGCCCGCACGGTGTCAACGGCGACCTCGGCGAGCAGCGCGTCCTCGGCGTCGACCAGATGGTGGACGTCACGGGTGGTGCGCAGCCGGACGACGGGGACGAGTCCGCTGCCGCGAACCCGGGAGCGGAGCAGGGCGGCGAGGGAGCGGGGCAGGGTGTCGGAGAGCGGTTCCCGGAGCTCGTCGCGGATGCCGGAGGAGACCGGGAACTTGAGGTGCCAGCCCGCGTCGCTCCCGCCGGTGCGGCGACGCAGGGTGACGGAGCCACCCGCGAGCCGGAGATCCTCGGTGTCGTAGTAGACGGCGTCCAGTTCGCTGACGCCGCGGTGGGCGACGGCCGAGACCCCGGCCACCCGGCTCAGGTCGGGAAGCCGGGTCTCCGCGGTGGCTTCGTACTTCCGCTCGATCTCACGCTTCGAGTCCGCCATGAACCGAATCTAGACGCGTTGCGCGCGGAAGGGCAGCGGTGCCGCACCCGCCCAGGGAACTTTCGGCACCGGTTCCGGGCGCCTCCCGCTCCGGTCTCAGGCGCTTATCGGCCGCTGCACCCTGATCGACTGGAGCAGTCCGACGGCCACCCAGACGGCGAACATCGAGGACCCTCCGTACGACACGAACGGCAGCGGCAGCCCGGCGACCGGCATGATGCCGAGGGTCATCCCGATGTTCTCGAAGGCCTGGAAGGCGAACCAGGCGATGATGCCGGCGGCGACGATCGTGCCGTACAGCTCGGTCGTGTCACGGGCGATCCGGCAGGCGCGCCACAGGACGATGCCGAGCAGGACGAGGATCAGCCCGGCGCCGAGGAAGCCGAGCTCCTCGCCCGCGACGGTGAAGACGAAGTCGGTCTGCTGCTCGGGGACGAACTGGCCGGTGGTCTGGCTGCCCTGGAAGAGGCCCGTTCCGGTGAGGCCGCCGGAGCCGATCGCGATGCGGGCCTGGTTGGTGTTGTAGCCGACGCCCGCCGGGTCGAGTGCCGGGTTGGCGAAGGCCGCGAAGCGCGCGATCTGGTAGTCGTCGAGCAGACCGAGCTGCCAGATCGCGACCGCGCCGGCCACGCCCGCGCCGAGCAGGCCGAAGATCCAGCGGTTCGACGCGCCGGAGGCGAGGAGCACACCGAGCACGATGACGACCATGACCATCACGGAGCCGAGGTCCGGCATCCCCATGACGACCGCCATCGGAACGGCCGCCAGGCCGAGGGCCTTGGCGACGGTCCGGTGGTCGGGGTGGAGCTGGTCGCCCGCGTCGACGCGCTCGGCGAGCAGCATCGCCATGATCAGGATGATGGTGATCTTGGTGAACTCGGACGGCTGGAGCGAGAACCCGCCGCCGATGATGATCCAGGCGTGGGCGCCGTTGACGGTGGCCCCGAGCGGGGTGAGGACCGCCAGCACGAGGATCACCGAGAGGCCGTAGAGGACCGGGACGGCGCCGCGCAGGGTGCGGTGGCCGAGCCAGATCGTCCCGACCATCAGGGCGAAGCCGATGCCGGTGTTGAGGGCGTGCCGGAAGAGGAAGTAGTACGGGTCGCCGTGGGTGAGCGAGTCACGGCCCCGGGTCGCGGAGTAGACCAGCAGCGAGCCGATGAAGGAGAGTGCGATCGCCGAGCCGAGCAGCGGCCAGTCGAGTTTGCGTACGACGGAGTCGCGGGCGACGAGTTTGCCCCAGCCGGAGCGCTCGGGGGCGTACCGCGATACGGAGAAGCCGGCCATCAGTCGCGCCTCCCCGGGGCCGCCGCGAGGGTCTCTTCCTCCGGGGTCTTCTGCGGGTCCGGGCGGTACGGCTTGATCTCCGGGGCGTCGATCGAGCCGTCCTGCTGGATCTTCGGGAGGGACTTCTGCGGGGCGGGCAGCAGCGCCTTCTTCAGGTCCTGCTTGCCGGAGTCGTCAAGGCCGTAGAGGGCGTCGTAGATGTTGCGCACGGCGGGCCCGGACGCGCCGGAACCCGTACCGCCCTGAGAGATCGTCATGACGATCGAGTAGTCCTTGGTGTACGTGGCGAACCAGGAGGTCGTCTGCTTGCCGTAGACCTCGGCCGTACCCGTCTTGGCGTGCATCGGGATCTTGTCCTGCGGCCAGCCGCCGAATCGCCAGGCGGCCGAACCACGGGTTGCGACTCCCGCGAGGGCGCCGTCGATCTCGTTGCGGGTCTTGCGCGAGAAGGGCAGCTTGCCGTGCGACTTGGGCTCGATCTCCTCGACGGTCCTGCCGTCGCCGCTGACGATCGCCTTGCCGACGGTGGGGTCGTAGAGGGTGCCGCCGTTGGAGATCGCGGCGTAGATGGTGGCCATCTGGATCGGGGTGACGAGGGTGTCGCCCTGGCCGATCGAGTAGTTGACGGAGTCACCGGCGCGCATCTTGTCGCCTTCGAGGCAGTTCTCGTACGCGATCTTCTCGACGTACGAGCCGTCCTTCTTGCCCTGCTTGCACCAGGCGTCCTTGTTCGCCTTGTAGAAGTTCTGCTTCCACTCGCGGTCGGGGACGCGGCCGCTGACCTCGTTGGGGAGGTCGATGCCGGTCTCCTTGCCGAGGCCGAACTGGTGGGCGGTCTTGTAGAACCAGTCCTTGGGCTGCTTCTTCGGCTTCATGCCGCCGTCCTTCAGCCACTCCTTGTGCGCGATGCCGTAGTAGACGGTGTCGCAGGAGACTTCGAGGGCCCGGCCGATCGTGATGTCTCCGTAGCCCTGGGACTCGAAGTTCTTGAAGGTCTGGCCGCCGACGTTGTACGAGCTGGGGCAGGGGTAGTGGCCGTCGAAGGGGTAGCCGGCGTTGACCGCCGCGGTCGAGGAGATGACCTTGAAGATCGAGCCGGGGGCGGCCTGGCCCTGGATGGCGCGGTTCAGCAGCGGGAAGTTGGAATTCTTGCCGGTGAGCTTGGCGTAGTCCTTGGCGGAGATGCCGCCGACCCAGGCGTTGGGGTCGTAGTTCGGCAGGGAGGCCATCGCGACGACCCGGCCGGTCTTGGCCTCCATGACGACGACGGCGCCGGAGTCGGCCTTGTAGTTCTCACCGGTGTTCTTGTCGAACGACTGACGGGCCACCTTCATGGCCTCGTTGAGTTCGTACTCGGCGACGGCCTGGACCCGGGCGTCGATGGAGGTGACGACGCTGGAGCCGGGCTCCGCCTTGTCGTTCTTCGCCTGCCCGATGACCCGGCCGAGGTTGTCGACCTCGTAGCGGGTGACACCGGCCTTGCCACGCAGTTCCTTGTCGTAGGTGCGCTCCAGGCCGGAGCGGCCGACCTGGTCGGAGCGGAGGTACGGCGAGTCGGTGTCCTGGGCCTTGGTGATCTCCTTGTCGGTGACGGGCGAGAGGTAGCCGAGGACCTGGGCGGTGTTGGCCTTGCCGGGTGCGCCGTAGCGGCGTACGGCGGTGGGCTCCGCGGTGATGCCGGGGAAGTCCTCGGCGCGTTCGCGGATCTGGAGCGCCTGCTGGGTGGTGGCCTCGTCGGTGACCGGGATCGGCTGGTACGGCGAACCGTTCCAGCACGGCTGCGGGGTCTTCGCGTCGCAGAGCCGGACCTTGTCGAGGACCTCCTTGGGGCGCATCCCGAGCACACCGGCGAGCCGGGTCAGGACTCTCTCGCCGTCGTCCTCCGTCTTCAGCAGCTCGGTGCGGTTGGCGGAGACGACCAGGCGGGTCTCGTTGTCGGCGAGGGGCACGCCGCGGGCGTCGAGGATGGAGCCGCGGACGGCGGGCTGGACGACCTGCTGGACGTGGTTGTTCCTCGCCTCGTCGCTGTACTCCTGGCCGTTGCGGATCTGGAGATACCAGAGGCGTCCGCCGAGGGTGAGCAGCAGGGAGAAGACGAGGACCTGGATGACGACGAGACGGACCTGGACCCGTTGGGTCCGGCCGGTCTCGGGGATGTTGGTCACGGGGCGCCCCCGGTGGTGGTCGGGCCGGGGGTACGCACGGTGTCCCCGCTGTGGTGCGGCCTCACAGTCGCTTGACTCCCTTGATCCGTCCGGTGCGTGCCGCGCGGCCGCGGGCGGTCCTGGCGCGCAGTCCGGCGCGCTGGCCGCCGATCCGCAGTCCGGTGCCGGAGGCCAGCCAGCCCGCGGCGACGTCGCCGCCGCCGGACGAGTCGGCGAGCGGGTCGTTCACCGTGCGTCTGGCGATCGCCATGACCAGGGGCACGACGAACGGCGCGAGGAGCAGGTCGTAGACGGCGGCGGTGAACACCAGGCTGCCGAGGCCCACATGACGGGCCGCCGTGTCCCCGACGAGCGCGCCGACGAGCGCGTACAGCAGGGTCGAGCCGATCGCCGCGGCGACGACCCCGATCATCGGGACGGCCGCCGACTTGAGCGGCCCGCTCTCCGGCTTGACGAGTCCGGCGAGGTAGCCGATGACGCAGAGGACCAGTGCGTAGCGGCCGGCGGCGTGGTCGGCGGGCGGTACCAGGTCGGCGAGGAGTCCCGCGCCGAAGCCGATGAGGGCCCCGCTGACATGCCCGTACACGAAGGCGAGAGCGAGGACGACGAGGAGCAGCAGGTCGGGCACGGCGCCGGGGAGCTGGAGCCGGGCGAGGACGGAGACCTGGACGACGAGGGCGACGACGACCAGGACGACGGAGAGCAGAGTCCGGTTCAAGCGCATGGGATCAGCTCTACCTCTGCTCGTCTACCGCGGTGTCGGCGTTCGGTGTGGCACCCGGACTGCTGTCGGGGTCCGGCGATCCGCTCGCATCCGGGCTCTCGTGGATGTTCCCGACGACGTTGCCCTCGGTGTCGACGATGTCGCCGTTGGGCGAGATCGTCACGGTGACGGTCGGGGTGGGCTTGGGCTTGGCGGGCTTGGCGGGCGCCTTCGGCAGGACCATGTCGCGGGGGTCCTCGCGCGGGGCCTGCACGACGATGCCGACGATGTCGAGCTTGGTGAACCCGGCGTACGGGCGGACGTAGACGGTACGGGTCAGGCCGCCGCCGGACGGGTCGACGCGGACGACCTCGCCCACCGGGACGCCGGGTACGAACGGCTTGTCCTTGCTGGAGCCGAAGGTGACCAGGCGGTCGCCCTTCTTCACCTTGGCCTTGCCGTTGAGGAACTGGACCGACAGCGGCTGGGTGCCCTGGCCGGTGGCGAAGCCCAGTTCGTCGGTCTTCTCCATGCGGGTGCCGACGGTGAAGTCGGGGTCGTTGGCCAGGAGCACCGTGGCGGTGTCCGGGCCGACGGTGGTGACCCTGCCGACCAGTCCGTCACCGTTGATGACGGTCATGTCGCGCTTGACGCCGTCGTTTGAGCCCGCGTCGATGGTGATCGTCCAGGAGAAGCCCTGGGCCGCTCCTATGGCGATGACCTCGGCGCCCTTGATGCCGTACTGTCCGGCGGCCGACTTCTTCAGCATCTCGTCCAGCTCGCGGACCCGGTTGCGGTTTCGGTCGTCGCTGCCGAGCTTCGCCTTGAGCGCGGCGTTCTGTTGCTCCAGCTCGGCGATCCGGTTGTGCCGTGTGCCGGAGTCGCGTACCGCTCCTATGGCGTTGCCCACCGGGTCGACGGCCGCCGCGACGCCGTTCTCAACGGGTCCGAAGACCGTGGCGGCGGCCCGCCGGGCGCCGTCCACCGGTGACTCCTCGCCACCGCGGATGTCCACCGTGATCAGTGCGAACGCGATGGCGATCAGCAGCACCAGGAGCAGCCGGCTCTCTCGTGTGTCCCTCACGTGCGGCGGCCGTGCCTTCCTCGTCGGAATGTTCGTGCCTGTATATCAACGATCGGCCGTACGGACCGGCAGTGGTCCGCACAGCAGACCGCTGTGTTGTTCGTCCGCGGGCCGGGCCCGCCGTCTACCGGCGCGGCTGGGCGTCCAGCACCTGCTGGAGTGCCTCGAACTCCTCGACGCACTTGCCGGATCCGAGCGCCACCGAGTCCAGCGGGTCCTCGGCGATATGGATCGGCATGCCGGTCTCGCGGCGCAACCGCTCGTCCAGTCCGCGCAGCAGCGCGCCGCCGCCGGTGAGGACGATACCGCGGTCCATGACGTCGCCGGAGAGCTCCGGCGGGCACTTGTCGAGCGTGGTCTTCACGGCGTCAACAATCGCGTTGACCGGCTCCTCGATGGCCTTGCGGACCTCGGCGGCCGAGATGACCACGGTCTTGGGCAGGCCGGAGACCAGGTCGCGGCCGCGGATCTCGGTGTGCTCGTCCTTCTCCAGGTCGTACGCCGAACCGATGGTGATCTTGATCTGTTCGGCGCTGCGCTCGCCGAGGAGGAGCGAGTACTCCTTCTTGATGTGCTGGATGATCGCGTTGTCCAGCTCGTCACCGGCGGTCCGGATCGACTGGGCGGTGACGATTCCGCCGAGCGAGATGACCGCGACCTCGGTGGTGCCGCCGCCGATGTCGACGACCATGTTGCCGGTGGCCTCGTGGACCGGCAGCCCGGAGCCGATGGCGGCCGCCATGGGCTCCTCGATGATGTGCACCTGGCGCGCGCCGGCCTGCGTCGACGCCTCGATGACGGCGCGTCGCTCGACCCCGGTGATGCCGGAGGGCACGCAGACGACGACGCGCGGGCGGGCCAGGTAGCGGCGCTTGTGGATCTTCAGGATGAAGTAGCGGAGCATCCGCTCGGTGATCTCGAAGTCGGCGATCACGCCGTCCTTCAGGGGCCGCACGGCAACGATGTTGCCCGGTGTACGCCCAATCATCTTCTTGGCCTCGGAGCCGACCGCCAGGATGCCGCCGGTGTTGGTGTTGATGGCCACGACGGACGGCTCGTTCAGAACGATGCCGCGCCCCCTGACGTACACCAGCGTGTTGGCAGTCCCGAGGTCGATAGCCATGTCACGGCCGATGAACGACATTGAGTTCCCCTTGTTCCCCATGAGGATGCGTCGGGCCTTCCGGAAAAGCGATGATGGCTTGTTCTGGTCGGCGAGGTGAGCGCTGTAGGCGTGGAAGATTCCATCGTAGTGCCGTGTGAACGGACACGACGCGAGGGTCCTTCGCCTTTGTGGGCGGAACGGGTGGCCGTTCCACTCATGGTGACGTTTCGTCGGAGTGATGCGTTCCCGTGATCCGCAACCCTAAGCCGAAGGGCGACCGAATTAATTCGGTCGCCCCGGGCCACGAGCGCTGTTCGGCTGATTCGGGGTCAGACGAGTCCCGGGAAGAAAAGCTTCAGTTCTCGCTCCGCGGACTCCTCGGAGTCCGAGGCGTGGATGAGATTCTCCCGGGTGATCGTGCCGAAGTCACCGCGGATGGAACCGGGCGCGGCGGCGATCGGGTCGGTGGGGCCGGCCATCGTACGGATGCCCTCGATGACCCGCTCGCCCTCGGCGACCAGCGCCACGATCGGGCCGGACTGCATGAACTCGACGAGCGGCTCGTAGAACGGGCGGCCGACGTGCTCGGCGTAGTGCTGCTCCAGCGTGGCGCGGTCGAGGGTGCGCAGCTCCAGCGCGGTGATCCGCCAGCCGGCCTTGCGCTCGATCCGCCCGACGATCTCGCCGACCAGTCCGCGCCGGACCGCGTCGGGCTTGAGCAGGACGAGGGTGCGCTGGGTCATGGTGTGCGGCTCCTTGCAGGCATGCGGGTGCGGTGAAGCGAGATTACAGGGGTACGGGAACGGGCCCGCGGCCGGGTTTGGCCCCGGGGCACGGGATCAGCCACCAGCCGCGGCCTCGGCCGCCTCCTCCGCGGCCGCCCAGCGCGCCTTCGCCTCGTCGATCTTGCGGCCGTAGTGCACCGAGGCCCACCACAGACCCCCGAAGATCAGACCGAGGACAAACATCATCGGGACGACGAAGCCGCTCAGCACCAGGGCAATCTGCAGCGCCCAGCCGAGCTGTATTCCACCGGGGCGGCTGATCATTCCGCAGAGCAGTACGGAGAGCAGCATGCCAATGCCGCACACCGTCCAGACCGTGGTGTTCGAGAGGTCGTCGGACTTCATCGCGACGAGCCCGGCGAATCCGATCACGAAGAATTCACCGATCAGCGTCGATGCACAGAGCGTACGCATATCGGTCAGTGCCTTCCCAGGAGCAGCCGGGCCTCGCCGACCGTGATCACGGAACCGGTCACCAGGACGCCGGCGCCCGCGTACTCGTCCTCCTCCTCGGCGAGGGTGATCGCCGCCTCCAGCGCGTCGTCGAGGCGCGGCTCGACCTGGACGCGGTCCTGGCCGAAGACCTCGACCGCGACGGCGGCCAGTTCGTCGGCGTCCATCGCGCGGCCGCTGGAGTTCTGGGTGACGACGACCTCGGCGAAGATCGGCTCGAAGGCTTCGAGAAGCCCCCTGACGTCCTTGTCGCCGCTGGCGCCGACCACACCGATCAGCCGGGAGAAGCCGAACGCCTCGGAGAGCCCGTCTGCGGTGGCGCGGGCGCCCGCCGGGTTGTGGGCCGCGTCCAGGACGACGGTCGGGCTGGAGCGGACGACTTCGAGGCGGCCCGGCGAGAGAACCGAGGCGAAGGCCCGGCGGACCGTGTCGATGTCGAGTGCGCCGGGCTGCTCGGCACCGATCCCGAAGAACGCCTCCACGGCACAGAGCGCCACCGCGGCGTTGTGCGCCTGGTGGGCGCCGTACAGCGGGAGGAAGACCTCGTCGTACTCGCCGCCGAGGCCGCGCAGCGTCAGCAGCTGGCCGCCGACGGCGATCTCACGGGAGAGGACACCGAACTCCATGCCTTCCCGGGCGACCGTGGCGTCCACCTCGACGGCCTTCTTCAGCATGACCTGCGCGGCGTCGACGGGCTGCTGGGCGAGGACGACCGTGGCGCCCTGCTTGATGATCCCGGCCTTCTCACCGGCGATCTCGGCCGGCGTGGTCCCGAGCCGGTCGGTGTGGTCCAGCGAGATGGGGGTGACGACGGCGACCGAGGAGTCGATGACGTTCGTCGCGTCCCAGCTGCCGCCCATGCCGACCTCCACGACGGCGACGTCGACCGGCGCGTCGGCGAAGGCCGCGTACGCCATGCCGGTCAGCACCTCGAAGAAGGAGAGCCGGTACGGCTGCTGGGCGTCGACCATCTCCACGTACGGCTTGATGTCCCGGTATGCCTCGATGAACCGCTCGGGGTCCATCGGGGCGCCGTCCAGGCTGATCCGCTCGGTGATCGACTGGACGTGCGGCGAGGTGTAGCGGCCGGTACGCAGATCGAAGGCGCCGAGCAGGGCCTCGATCATGCGGGCCGTGCTCGTCTTGCCGTTGGTCCCGGTGATGTGGATCGAGGGGTACGCGCGCTGCGGTTCGCCGAGCACGTCCATCAGCGCGGCGATGCGCGTGACGGAAGGCTCCAGCTTGGTCTCACCCCAGCGTCCGGCGAGTTCCTGCTCCACGGCGCGCAGCGCCTTGTCCACCTCGGGGTCGGCGGGGCGGGCGGGGACGTCCTGGCCCGGTGGCGGCCCCGAGTGGGTACGCAGCGTACGGCTCCCGGCCTCGATCACCGCCAGGTCGGGATCGCGCTGGGTCGCTTCGTCGACGATCTCCGCGAAGGCGTCGTCGGGATCGGAGGCGTCGTGCCGGTCGGAAGGGCGGGGCTCACTCACGGGGCCAGTCTACGGATGGGCACGGACATCGTGCGCGGCGCCCGGTGACGCCGGAGTCCTGACCGTGCGCGGAGACGGGCGAAGCCCCCCGTACTCCCGGCAGCGCGGGGTACGGGGGGCTTCGCCGTCGGCGGGTGATCAGCCCTGTGGCAGGTTCGCCAGCTGGCTGGTGATCCGCTCGATGTCCGCCTCGGCCTTGGCGAGCCGGCCGCGGATCTTGTCGACCACGTTGTCCGGGGCCTTGCCGAGGAACGCCTCGTTGGAGAGCTTGCCGTTGGCCTGGGCCTTCTCCTTCTCGGCGGCGCCCAGGTCCTTCGTCAGGCGCTTGCGCTCGGCCTCGACATCGATCGTGCCGGACAGGTCGAGGGCGACCGTGGCCCCGGCGACCGGCAGCGACGCGGTGGCGTGGAAGCCCTCCCCGGCCGGCTGCAGGCGCAGCACCTGCCGGATGGCGGCCTCGTGCGGGGCGAGCGCGGTGCCGGTCAGGGTGAGCTCGGCCGGGACCTTCTGGCCGGGCTGCAGGCCCTGGTCGGAACGGAACCGTCGGACCTCGGTGACGACCTGCTGGACGAGTGCGATCTCCCGCTCCGCGGCGTCGTCGCGGAAGCCGCCCGGGACGCCGGCCCCAGGAACGGACACAGCGGCCGGCCAGTCGGCGATGACGACGGACTCCTTGCCGGTCAGCGTGGTCCAGAGGGTCTCGGTGACGAACGGGACCACCGGGTGGAGCAGTCGCAGCATCACGTCGAGGACCTCGCCGAGGACCCGGCCGGAGACCTTGGCCTGCTCGCCGCCCGCGAAGAACGTCGTCTTGGACAGCTCGACGTACCAGTCGAAGACCTCGTCCCACGCGAAGTGGTAGAGCGCCTCGCTGAGCTTGGCGAACTGGAAGTCGTCGTAGAACGCGTCGACTTCGGCGACCGTCTTGTTGAGCCGCGACAGGATCCACCGGTCGGTCACCGACAGCTGGTCGGCGGGCGGCAGTTCGCCCTCGACCGTCGCGCCGTTCATCAGCGCGAAGCGCGTGGCGTTCCAGATCTTGTTGGCGAAGTTGCGGGAGCCCTGGACCCAGTCCTCACCGATCGGCACGTCGACACCCGGGTTGGCACCGCGCGCCAGGGTGAAGCGCAGCGCGTCGGAGCCGTACTTGTCCATCCAGTCGAGCGGGTTGACGACATTGCCGAAGGACTTCGACATCTTCTTGCCGAACTCGTCGCGGACCATGCCGTGCAGGACGACGGTCTCGAACGGCGGGACGCCGTCGTTGACGTACAGGCCGAACATCATCATCCGGGCGACCCAGAAGAAGAGGATGTCGTAGCCGGTGACCAGGACGGAGTTCGGATAGAACTTCGCGAGGCTGTCGGTCCGCTCCGGCCAGCCGAGCGTGGAGAACGGCCACAGGCCGGAGGAGAACCAGGTGTCCAGGACGTCGTGGTCCTGGGTCCAGCCCTCGCCGGTGGGGGCCTCGTCGTCCGGTCCGACGCAGACGACCTCGCCGTTCGGGCCGTACCAGACGGGGATGCGGTGGCCCCACCAGAGCTGGCGCGAGATCGTCCAGTCGTGGAGGTTGTCGACCCAGTCGAAGTAGCGCTTCTCCATCTCCTGCGGGTGGATCTTGACCTTGCCGTCGCGGACGGCGTCGCCGGCCGCCTTGGCGAGCGGGCCGACCTTGACCCACCACTGGAGCGACAGGCGCGGCTCGACGGTGGTCTTGCAGCGCGAGCAGTGGCCGACGGAGTGGAGGTACGGACGCTTCTCGGCGACGATCCGGCCCTCGGCGCGCAGCGCACCGACGATCGCGGACCGGGCCTCCAGGCGGTCGAGTCCCTCGAACGGGCCGGGGACGGTGATGACGGCGCGCTCGTCCATGACCGTGAGGAACGGCAGGTCGTGGCGCTTGCCGATCTCGAAGTCGTTCGGGTCGTGGGCGGGCGTGACCTTCACGGCGCCGGTGCCGAACGCCGGGTCGACGTGGTGGTCGGCGACGACGGGGATCGTGCGGTCGGTCAGCGGCAGCTTGATCTGCTTGCCGACCAGGTGCTTGTAGCGCTCGTCGCCGGGGTGGACGGCGACCGCGGTGTCACCGAGCATCGTCTCGGCGCGGGTGGTGGCGACGACGATGGTGTCGTCGCCCTCCCCGTACGTCATGGAGACGAGCTCGCCGTCGTCGTCCTGGTACTCGACCTCGATGTCCGAGATCGCGGTCAGACAGCGCGGGCACCAGTTGATGATGCGCTCGGCGCGGTAGATCAGCCCGTCGTCATACATCTTCTTGAAGACGGTCTGGACGGCGGTGGACAGGCCCTCGTCCATGGTGAAGCGTTCACGGGCCCAGTCGACGCCCTCGCCGAGCCGGCGCATCTGGCCGGAGATCTGGCCGCCGGACTCGTTCTTCCACTTCCAGACGCGCTCGACGAACGCCTCACGCCCCAGGTCGTGGCGGGACTTGCCCTCCTTGCCGAGCTCGCGCTCGACGACGTTCTGGGTGGCGATGCCGGCGTGGTCCATGCCCGGCTGGTACAGCGCCTCGAAGCCCTGCATGCGCTTGCGGCGGACGAGGGCGTCGATCAGCGTGTGCTCGAAGGCATGCCCCAGGTGCAGGCTGCCCGTGACGTTGGGCGGCGGGATGACGATGGAGTACGGCGGCTTCTCGCTGTGCTCGTCGGCCTCGAAGTAACCACGTTCTACCCAGCGCTCATACAGCTTCCCCTCTACCTCGGCCGGTGCGTACTGGGTCGGCAGTTCGGGGTTGCTGGCTGGCGTCTGCTGAGTGTTCTCGGTCACGGGGGACAGTTTAGGGCCGTCACAGTCGTGCGCTGAAACGGGATTGTTCAGTAACGGTGTGCCTCCCAGTACTCCCTGCGAGTGAACCTTCCGTCAGGATGTTCGGAACACATAAGCATTCCGATGAGCACTTCCGAACAGGGGACACCGCAGATGAGCTACAACCAGCCCGGTCCGTACGGCCAGCAGCCGGGTCCGTACGGCCAGCAGCCGCCGCAGGGGCAGCCCGGATACGGGTACCCGCAGCAGCCGCCCCAGCCGGGCTACGGCTACCCGCAGGCCCAGCAGCCGGGTCCCTACGGCCAGCAACCGCCCGCGCCCCCGTACGGAGGCCCGCAGTACGGCGGCCAGCCCCCGTTCCCCCCGGCCCAGCCGAAGAAGAAGACCGGCCTGATCGTCGGCGGCGTGATCGTGGCCATGGCGGTCATCGCGGGCGGGGTGTACTTCCTGACGTCGGGCGGGGGCAGTTCGGTCGCCGACGACGGCAAGACGTACAAGCTGACGACGCCGGAGACGGTGCTCAACGGTGCGTACAAGAAGAGCCCCGGCCAGGGGGACGGGAACAAGATGACGGCGAAGGACGTCAAGGAGGCCGAGGGCTGGGGGGTTCGCAACGCCAAGAACGCCGGTGCCAGTTACACCTCCGGCGAGGCGGCCACCGAGAAAATGCTGTCGTTCAACGGCGTCTACGGTGACATCGAGGACCCCGAGAAGGTCGTCGACGCCATGTTCGCCAAGATGAAGTCCGAGGCTGCGAAGGCCCCGGACCCCGAGGACAGGACCAAGAGCGAGTTCGTCGGCAGCCCGAAGGCCTTCACCCCGGCCGGGTTCGAGAACGGTGTCCTGAAGTGCCAGGAAGCGAAAGTCACGGACATCAGCAGCACCGGGGGCGGTAAGGAAACCACCATGCCCTTCTGCATCTGGGGCGACCACAGCACCGTGGTGTACGTCATGGACCTGGACATGGCGGGCATGATGACCGGCAAGAGCGTCTCCCTGGACGACGCAGCCAACGATGCGGCCAAACTCCGCAATGACGTCCGCGTCGAGGTCAAGTAGCGCACGCGGAACGGCAGAAGGGGCGCCCCGCCAGTCCAACTGGCCGGGCGCCCCTTCCGTTTGCATTCACATGCCGCTGCCGCTACGCCGACTTCTCGTGCCGCCCGTCGTCGCCCTTGCCGATCGTGCGCGGCTCGCGCGGGACCAGGGTCGGGTTCACGTTGTCGCGGACGACGTCCGCCGTGATGACGACGCGGGCGACGTCCTTGCGGGACGGCACCTCGTACATCACGGACTGGAGGACCTCCTCCATGATGGCCCGCAGGCCACGCGCCCCGGTGCCGCGCAGGATCGCCTGGTCGGCGATGGCCTCCAGGGCCGGGCGGTCGAAGTCCAGCTCGACACCGTCGAGTTCGAACAGGCGTTGATACTGCTTCACCAGCGCGTTGCGCGGCTCGACGAGGATCTGCAGCAGCGCCTCGCGGTCCAGGTTGTGGACCGAGGTGAGGACGGGCAGCCGGCCGATGAACTCCGGGATCATCCCGAACTTCACCAGGTCCTCCGGCATGACCTCCTGGAACTGGTCGCTCGCCTCGATCTCGCGCTTGGAACGGATCGTCGCGCCGAAGCCGATGCCCTTGGCACCCGCCCGCGACTCGATGATCCTCTCCAGACCGGAGAAGGCGCCGCCCACGATGAACAGCACGTTCGTCGTGTCGATCTGGATGAATTCCTGGTGCGGGTGCTTCCGGCCGCCCTGCGGAGGTACGGAGGCGGTGGTGCCCTCCAGGATCTTCAGCAGGGCCTGCTGGACGCCCTCGCCGGAGACATCGCGGGTGATCGACGGGTTCTCGCTCTTGCGGGCGACCTTGTCGATCTCGTCGATGTAGATGATCCCGGTCTCGGCCTTCTTGACGTCGTAGTCCGCGGCCTGGATCAGCTTCAGCAGGATGTTCTCGACGTCCTCGCCGACATAGCCGGCCTCCGTCAGCGCCGTCGCGTCGGCGATGGCGAACGGGACGTTGAGCATCCGGGCCAGGGTCTGTGCGAGCAGCGTCTTGCCGGAACCCGTGGGCCCCAGCAGCAGGATGTTGGACTTGGCCAGTTCGATGGCGTCGTCGCGGCCCTGCGCACCGCCGTTCTCGCCCGCCTGGACCCGCTTGTAGTGGTTGTACACAGCGACCGAGAGGGCCTTCTTCGCGGGCTCCTGCCCGACGACGTACCCCTCGAGGAACTCGTAGATCTCGCGCGGCTTGGGGAGTTCCTCCCACCGCACCTCGGAGGTCTCCGCGAGCTCCTCCTCGATGATCTCGTTGCAGAGATCGATGCACTCGTCGCAGATGTACACACCGGGTCCCGCGATGAGCTTCTTCACCTGCTTCTGGCTCTTTCCGCAGAACGAGCACTTGAGCAGGTCGCCGCCATCACCGATGCGTGCCACGAGGTGCTTCCCCTTCGCCTGGGAGCAGCTTGGTTCAGCGGCTCCTGGTGCCTCTATCCGACGGTACCTTGCCTTGCCCCCCGTTCGGGCCCCCCTTGGCACGGTTCACACGGCCGAGACCGGACGAACCCGGCGTGCCAAGGGGTGAAGGCCGACGTCAGACGGCCGTGGCCGCCTGCTTGCGGGTCGACACGATCTGGTCGACGAGACCGTAGGCGAGGGCGTCCTCGGCGGTCAGGATCTTGTCGCGCTCGATGTCGTCGCGGATCTTCTCCAGCGGCGTGGTGGAGTGCTTGGCCAGCATCTCCTCCAGCTGGGTACGCATCCGCAGGATCTCGTTGGCCGCGATCTCCAGGTCGGAGAGCTGCTCACGGCCGGTCTGCGAAGACGGCTGGTGGATCAGCACACGGGCGTTGGGCAGCGCCATCCGCTTGCCGGGCGTACCCGCGGCGAGCAGCACGGCGGCGGCGGAGGCCGCCTGGCCCATGCAGACCGTCTGGATGTCCGGCTTCACGAACTGCATCGTGTCGTAGATCGCGGTGAGCGCGGTGAACGAGCCGCCGGGGCTGTTGATGTAGATCGAGATGTCCCGGTCCGGGTCCATCGACTCCAGGCACAGCAGCTGCGCCATGACGTCGTTGGCGGAGGCGTCGTCGATCTGCACACCGAGGAAGATCACGCGCTCCTCGAAGAGCTTCGCGTACGGGTCGTACTCGCGCACGCCCTGCGAGGTGCGCTCCACGAAGCGCGGCACGATGTAGCGGTTGTCCACCTGCGGGCCGGTGTAGAGGCCGCTCGCGGAGGCGCCGGGGAAGTTGTTCATGTGGGTGTTCACCATCCTGGTGGCGTTCTGTGGCTGGGTGTCTCGGCGTACGAGAGGTGCGCGGGGCGATGGAGCCGGATCCGGTGGGTGCCGGATCAGGCGCCGGTGCCGCCGCCGCCCGGAACGCCCGATGCGATCGTGATGATCTCGTCGATGAGGCCGTACTCCTTGGCCTCCTCCGCGGTGTACCAGCGGTCGCGGTCGCCGTCGCGGATGATCGTCTCGACGGTCTGGCCGGAGTGGCGGGCGGTGATCTCCGCCATCCGCTGCTTGGTACGCAGCAGGTACTGGGCCTGGATCTTGATGTCCGAGGCCGTACCGCCGATACCGGCCGAACCCTGGTGCATGAGGATGTCGGTGTTCGGGAGCGCGAAGCGCTTGCCCGCGGTGCCGCCGGTGAGCAGGAACTGGCCCATCGACGCCGCCATGCCCATGCCGATGGTGACCACGTCGTTCGGGATGTACTGCATGGTGTCGTAGACCGCCATGCCGGCCGTCACCGAGCCGCCGGGGCTGTTGATGTAGAGGTAGATGTCCTTCTCGGGCTCCGCGGCGAGAAGAAGCAGCTGCGCGGTGATCTTGTTGGCGATCTCGTCGTCGACCTGCTGGCCGAGGAAGATGATGCGCTCGCCGAGCAGCCGGCTGTAGACCTGGTCACCGAGGCCTCCACCGAGGGACGGCTCTCCGGCGGCGTAGGGCATCAGATTCGTCACGTATCCACCTGCTCGTCTCTGACGGCTCCGGCCGTCTCAGCGTCTTCGTACCGGTGGGCGGGGGCTCCCCTGCCCTTCCTATTCATGGACCCTAACGCGCAGGTGGGACAACGCCATCCCGCTTCCGCAACTGTTCGCTGGGAGCGCAAGGTCCGCAGTCCGCACAAGGGTTGTGGGGCACCGTACGCCCTACGACGACGGGCTCCGGACGCACACGGCGTCCGGAGCCCGTCGTACGGGTTCAGCGCGAGGCTCAGGCCTCGTTCTTCTCCTCGACGGCGTCGGCAACGGTCTCGGCGGAGCCGTCGGCGGCCTCGACCGTCTCGATGGCCTCCTCCGCCGCCTCTTCGTCGTCTTCCAGCTCGACGGGCTCACCGTTGGTGTCGACGACCTTGGCGGCCTCGACGACCACGGCCAGCGCCTTGCCGCGGGCGACCTCGCCGACGAGCATCGGCACCTGGCCGCCCTCGACGACGGCCTGGGCGAACTGGTCGGGGCTCATGCCGGAGGAAGCAGCGCGCCGCATGAGGTGCTCGGTGAGCTCCTCCTGGTTGACGTTCAGCTTCTCCTTGTTGACGATCTCGTCCAGGAGGAACTGGGTCTTGATGCCCTTGACCGCCTGCTCGGAGGTCTCGGCCTCGAACTCCTCGGCCGTCTTGCCCTGGATCTCCAGGTACTTGTCGAGGGTCAGACCCATCTGACCGAGCTGGTGGTGCTCCAGGTTGTGCTTGCGGGTCTGGACCTCGTCCGCGAGCAGCTTCTCCGGGATCGGGACCTCGGCGAGCTTGAGCAGCTCGTCCAGGACACGCTCCTGGGCCTGGGTGGCCTGGTCGTACTGCTTGGTGTTCTCCAGGCGCTTGCGGCTGTCCGCCTTCAGCTCGTCGAGGGTGTCGAACTCGCTCGCCATCTGGGCGAACTCGTCGTCCAGCTCGGGGAGCTCACGGGCGGCGACGGCGCTGACCTTGACGGTGACCTCGGCCTCCTTGCCCTCGGCCGAGCCGCCCTTCAGCTCGGAGGTGAAGGTGGCCTCGCCACCCGCCTCCAGGCCGGTGACCGCGGCGTCGATGCCGTCGAGGAGCTCGCCGGAACCGATGGTGTACGAGACACCCTCGGCCACGCCGTCCTCCAGGACCTCGCCGTCGACCTTGGCCTGCAGGTCGATCGTCACGACGTCGCCCTCGGCGGCGGCGCGCTCGACCGGGTTGGTGGAGGCGAAGCGCTCACGGAGCTGCTCCACGGCCTTCTCGACGTCCTCGTCGCTGACCTCGAGGGCGTCGACGGTGACCTCGATGCCGGAGTAGTCCGGAATCTCGATCTCGGGGCGTACGTCAACCTCGGCGGTGAAGGCCAGCAGTTCGCCGTCCTTCAGCTCGGTGATGTCCACCTCGGGCTGGCCGAGGACGTTGAGCTCACCCTCGTTGACAGCCTCGGTGTAGAACTTCGGGAGCGCGTCGTTGACGGCCTCCTCCAGCACCGCACCGCGGCCGAACCGCTGGTCGATGACCCGGGCGGGGATCTTGCCCTTGCGGAAGCCCTTCACCGTGACCTGCTGGTTGATCTTCTTGTACGCCGCGTCGAGGCTGTCCTTGAGCTCCTCGAAGGGCACCTCGACAGTGAGCCGAACCCGGGTCGGGTTCAGGGTCTCCACGGCGCTCTTCACGGTTCGGTCTCCTTGTGGCTGACTTCTTGGGGTTCTGCTCCGCCGCACGGTTGGCGGCTTCGCGGACCGAGCCCGGTACATCAGACACACGGGCACGCTTTTTGCATAGTAACGGCAAGGAGACGGACTCCCACAATGCGCTCCTGCCGATGGCCTGCGATCGCGCCGGTGGCCTGCGATCGTGCCGATGGTCGGGGTGGCCGGATTCGAACCGACGACCTTCCGCTCCCAAAGCGGACGCGCTACCAAGCTGCGCCACACCCCGTCGGTGCGACACGTAGGGTACATGCAGACCGGCAGTGCATCCGCCGCTTCACGCGGGCCGCACCGGAGTCGGCACCGGGCGACCGCAATCGAGTGTGCGGACAGCGCCTGTGACCCGCTACGATGCTTCTCGTTGCCGCCGGTCCCCGGACCTGCGGTGCGGTGCGGTGCTTGCGGGCGTAGCTCAATGGTAGAGCCCTAGTCTTCCAAACTAGCTACGCGGGTTCGATTCCCGTCGCCCGCTCCATGCGAAGGGCCCGGCCCGACGAATGATTCGTCGGGCCGGGCCCTTCGCGTTCTGTTCGCGTTCCGCCGGGCGCGCGCCGCCGGGCCTCCCGCACCGGGTGCGGGACGCCGACCGGACCGGGACCGGCTCAGAAGGAGATCTGGTTGACGGTCTCCGCTATGGAGTTCATGAACTTGTTGATCGACGGCGCCATGCCGGTCGATGCCAGGAAGAAGCCGAAGAGCACCGCGACGATCGCGGGTCCTGGCTTGATCGAGCCGCCTCGGATCAGGACCACCAGGACGATCGCCAACAGAAGCACCAGAGACAGTGAAATGGCCACAACTGATCACACCCTTGGTCGGTCCGCCTTGCCGGCCCGGAGGTGTGCGGCCGAGCACTCCTCCGTTCGGTCCATCGTGCCACCAACTTCTATGTGTTCGCTGCCAGGTGACGGATCGAAGTGACTGGATCGCGCCATCCTTGCGCCCCGCGCGCGCTCGGGGCGCACGGTCGCACGGGGGTGCTCACAGGGCTCACCGGCGCCCCCCACGCGCCCGTGAGCGAGCTGTAGGTGGGCTGTAGGTGAGCTGTAAATAGAACAATCACACCGACGTTCGACTGTGACGGTTTCCATATCCGCACACTTCATTCACATGCAATTCCAAGGAATCCGTGCGATGAAATTCACCCACCCCAACAGCCTGCCGATATGCCCCATTTAATGGGGATGAATCTGGGCATAGCGGGCAGTTTTCGCCGGTATCACTTTTGATTGGACGCGGACATCCAATAGCTGTGAGCGGTTTTACGAATTGCAATCGAGGCGTCTAGGGTGCCTTGGATGTTCCCCGCTCCGAACGTATTTCAGAGGGCCCCGCTCCCATCAGCGCCCGGGGAGTCGGAGCCCAGACACCAAGGGACGACGACCGCCACCGCGGCATCCCCCGTACCGGTGGCGAACAAGCCTCCGGCGGCCGCGCCGGCGAAGAAGCGTGACGCCTACTTCGACAACGTCAAATATCTGGCCATCGTGCTCGTCGCGGTGGCGCACGCCTGGGAACCGGTGATGGACGGCAGCCGGGCCACCCGCGCGCTGTACATGGTGGCGTACACCTTTCACATGCCGGCCTTCATCATCATCTCCGGTTATTTCTCCCGCTCCTTCGACCTGTCCGCCGCCAAGGTGAAACGTCTGATCACCGGCGTCGCCGTGCCCTACGTGGTGTTCGAGACGGCGTATTCGCTGTTCAAGCGGTACGCGGACAACTCGCCCGATCAACCGATCAGCCTGCTCGACCCCTGGTATCTCACCTGGTTCCTGGTCGCACTGTTCATCTGGCGGCTCACCACACCGCTGTGGCAGGCCCTGCGCCATCCACTGCCGGTGGCGCTCGTCATCGCCGTACTCGCCTCGTTCTCCCCGACGATCGGCGACGATCTCGATCTCCAGCGCGTTCTGCAGTTCCTGCCGTTCTTCGTGCTGGGGCTCCGGCTGAAACCCGAGCATTTCCAGCTGGTCCGCCGGCGGGAGGTGCGGATGTGCGCGCTGCCGCTGTTCGCCGGGGCCCTGGCGCTCGCGTACTGGGTGGCACCGCGGATACAGCTGGGCTGGTTCTACCGCAGCAACAGCGCGCAGGAGATGGGCGCCCCGTGGTGGTCCGGTGCCGTGATGACGCTGGTGCTGTTCGGCTGCGCGCTGCTGCTCACCATCGGGTTCCTGTCCTGGGTGCCGCGTCGGCCCATGTGGTTCACCGTGCTCGGCGCCGGGACGATCTGCGGCTATCTGCTGCACGGATTCCTGATCAAGGGCGCCGGGTACGCCGGGGTCTTCGACGCCTACGACTGGCTCTCGGCGCCCGCCGGGCTGGTCCTGGTCTCGCTCGTCGCGGCCGGTGCGGTGACGCTGATGTGTACCCCTCCGGTACGCAGAGTGCTGCGCGCGGTGACCGAGCCGGACATGGACTGGGCGTTCCGGCGGGACGCGGGCGGACGCTGATCCGGGCGGCTCAGCCCTTCGCCGCGTTGGCTTGAACCGATTGCTCGTCGGGCGATTCACCTGGGGTGAGTCCCAGCAGCCGCCGTACCTGTGCATACTTCTCGGCCAGTCGGGTACGGGTCGCCGGTTCCAGTGCGGCGAGGCGGGCCGGGTCGGCGTTGTGTGCCAGATCGGACTCCTTGATCAGCAGGGCGCCCGGGGTGTCGAGGATGCGCCGGGTGTACGGAACGAGGTCCTCGCCGTCACGTCGGGTGACGGCGAGGACCATGTCCTTGACCTGCTGCGGCAGCGCGGCGTCGGCCAGCCATCGCGCCGACAGCACGTCGTCCTCGACGGCGTCGTGCAGCCAGGCCGCGGCGATCTGCTCGTCGCTGCCGCCCCTGGCCCGTACGCCTTCGGCGACGGCGGCGAGGTGCTCGGTGTACGGGCGTCCCGCCTTGTCCCGTTGGCCGGCGTGGGCCTCGCGGGCGATCGCCGCTACTTCGGCCAGGGTCAGCTGTGCGCGTGGGGTGGGCATGGCCCGACTCTACGGACGGGCTGCCCGCCTGCGCAGGGCCGCGCGGGCCGGGACCGTTGCGGCCGCGAGGCCGAGCCCGATCGTGGCGGCGAGGAAGGACCCGTACAGCGCCGGTGGGATGTAAGGCGATTCGCCCGTGAGCCCCTTCATCATCGGGACCAGGGTGGCCAGTGCGATGGCAGTGCCGAGCGCGGCCCCGGTGACCGTGACGAGCAGCGCCTCCCAGCGGATCATGCCCATGACCTGGCGGTGGGTGGAGCCGATGAGGCGGAGCATGGTCAGCTCACGGCGGCGGTCGAGGACGGTCATCACCAGGGTGTTGACGGCGGCGACGGCGGCGAATCCGCCGAGGACCGCGGCCATGACGGTGTTGGCCCAGGCGTTGAGTTCACGGATCCGGTCCTGTGCGGCGGCGTAGCCGGACCGATCGGCGACGGTGCCGAGCGCGGTGAGCTTCTGTGCGGCGGCCGGGGTGGCCCGTACCAGCAGGTCGGAGGCGTACGGGGAGGTGACATGGGCCTTCAGGTCGGCGGCGGGCAGCGTGACGAGGCTGGTGCCCAGGCCGCGGCCGTAGACGGCGACGATCTTCGGTGACGCCTTGGTGCCGTCCGGGAGGCTCAGGGCCAGCCGGTCGCCAATCCCGGTCTTCGTGGAGCCGGCGAGGGTGGTGTCGATGGCGACGGTGCCGGGCCGCAGGCCGGTGAGCGATCCGGTCCGGACGTCGAGGTCCTGGACCTTGGCGAGGTCGCCGCCGGAACCGATGACCCCCTGGGCGGAGGCGCTCTGGAGCATTCGGTCCCCGCCCGATCCGGTGGGCACCAGGACGGAGCCGCGGAGCAGCCCGACGGCGGTCGTGACACCGGGTGTGGCGGCGGCCCGTTCGGTGGCGTCGGAGGCGAGTCCGCCCGGGGCGGAGACGATGTGGTCGGCGGTGATGGCGTCACGCTGCTGGTGTGCGATCGCCCGTTCCTGGCTGGTCTGCATGAAGACGAGCGTGGAGGAGAAGGCCATGGCGAGCACGATCGGCGTGATCGCGGAGGCCAGCCGGCGGGAGTTCGTACGGGAGTTGGCGGCGGCGAGTGAACCGGACGCGCCCGCCATACTCAGCGGGAGGCCGATGACGGCGGCGCAGATCCGGGCGAGCAGCGGGCCGAGCAGGCCGACCGCGAGCATGAAGAACATGACGACGCCGAGCGCGGCGTTCGCCGCGTTCTCGCCGCTCGTGGACGCGGCGACGCCCGCGAAGCTCATGCCGCCGACGAGGGCGGCGAGGCCGAGCGGGGTGCGGATCCAGCCGAACGGGGGGCGTTCCACCGCGGACTGCGCGAGAGCCAGCCCCGGCTCGATCTTCGACGGCTGGCGGGCGGCGAAGTATCCGGCGCTCAGCGCGGTGAGCATCGTGGCAACCGCGGCGGCGGTGAGCGGCAGCCAGGACACCCGCAGAGCGAGGGATTCGGGGATGGCCCCCCTGTCCTGGAGCTGCCCGAACCACCAGTGGGCCAGTGCTGTTCCGGGCAGGCAGCCGAGCACTCCGGCGAGCGGTGCGACGAGCAGGGACTCGGTGGCGATGGTGCGGCGCAGCTGGCGCGGGGTGGCGCCGATGGCGCGCAGCAGGGCGAACTCGCGGCTGCGCTGGCCGACGGAGAGGGCGACCGTGCCGGCGGCGGTGAAGACGGCGACCATGGTGGCGACGCCGCCGAAGGAGCCGCCGAGGCCGACGAGGACTGCCTTGGCGTCCGCGAGTGCCGGGTCCTCGACGGAGCCCCGGTCGTCACCGGTGTGGACCTCGGCACCGGCGGTGTGGCCGACGGCCTCGCGTACCTGGTGGGCGAGGGTGCCGGTGGGGACGGAACGGTCGGCGAGCACGGCGATGGCGTCGACCTGGCCGGGATGGCCGGAGAGCTGTACGGCCTGCCGGTCGGCGAACCAGACGGTGGCGTCGGCGGCGGTGGTGCCCGCGACGCGGAACTCCCGTACGCCCGCCGGGGTGTCGAGGGTGATCTTCTGGCCGGTCCGGGCGCCGGTGCCGGTGGGGACGACGGCTTCGCCGGGCCGGGGTGCGTCGCCGGTGACCAGCCGTGTGCCGGTGAGGGCGGTGGAGCTCCAGCCGTGCGCGGTGAGGCGGGTGCCGTCCTGCTGGACGGGGTAGCCGACGTCCCCGATCGCGGCTGCCGCGCCGGGGGCCGAGGCGGCCTTGGCCACCAGGGATTCGGGGAGCCGCGCGGTGTCCGGCAGCGGTTGGGCCATGTCGGACGCGCCCTCGCCGGTGCCGATCGTGACATGGGCCTGCTGGTCGGCGGCGACGACCACGGGCGCCTTGGCGTAGCGTTCCGCCGGTACGGAGGCGCGCACTCCGGTCTCCAGCAGGATGCCGCAGGCGGAGACGATCGCCGCGGCCAGCAGGAGCGCGACGAAGGTCCCGGCGAACGACGCGGGTTTGAAGCGGACGGCCGCGCGGGCGAGGCCGTTGGGGACGTGCGGGGTGAACATCAGGCTGCTGCTCCTGCGTGGGCGGAAGCGCGGCCGGAGGCGCGGGCGGTCAGCGCGGTCATCCGGGCGGCGATCTGTGCGGCCCCGGCGCGCGGCAGGCTGTCCGCGATCGCGCCGTCGGCGAGGAAGAGCACCCGGTCCGCGTAGGCGGCGGCCGCCGGGTCGTGGGTGACCATGACGACGGTGGCGCCGAGGCCGTCCACGGCGTGCCGGAGCAGGGTGAGGATCTCCGCGGCGGTGGTGGTGTCGAGGGCGCCGGTCGGTTCGTCGGCGAAGACCACGTCGGGCCGGGTGACCAGGGCGCGGGCGACGGCGACGCGCTGCTGCTGGCCGCCGGAGAGCTGGCCGGGGCGGCGGTCGCCCTTGTCGCCGAGGCCGACCCGGTTGAGCATCTCGGCGGCGTCGCGGCGGCCGCGGGCCGAGCCGGGGCGCTGTCCGGCCAGGCGCATGGGCAGGATGACGTTCTGCTCGACCGTGAGGGACGGGAGCAGGTTGAAGGCCTGGAAGACGAAGCCGAGGCGGGTGCGGCGCAGCTCGGTGAGCCGGTTCTCGCTCATGCCGGTGATCTCGGTGCCGCCGAGGCGTACGGAGCCCTCGGTGGGCCGGTCGAGTCCGGCCGCGCACTGCAGGAAGGTCGACTTTCCGGAGCCCGAGGGGCCCATGACCGCGGTGAAACTGGCGCGCGGAAGGGCGAGGTCGATGCCCCGCAGAGCGTGGACGGCGGAGCTGCCGCGGCCGTACTGCCTGCGGACGCCGCGCAGTTCGACGGCGAGGTCCGGCTGGCCGGTCCCCTGGTGGACGCCCGCCGTGTACTGCCTGTCCTGCGCGCCCTGTTTGGTGCGTCGCAGCCCCATGGTGTCCGCCTTCCGTTGTTCGCCGGCAGGTTCTCCGGCCGGTGTCCCGAACGTACGGATCACGGGCGGGTCCGGACCATGGCGGCTGCTGGCGGATCGGGGGTGGGGAATTCCCCAGGGTGACGCGAGGGCGGGCGGAACTCCGGGGTGCTGCCGGGGTGCTGCCGGGGCGGGCGGATCCGGGGTGCTGCCGCGAGTCACACTTGCAACGTCAATCATTCGGTAAACTAATTACTGACGATTTCTTGACGCATTCTTGACCGACTGAAGGATCAGGCCCATCGGACACACGGACACGCTCATCGCCATGGGCGGCGCCTTTCTCGCCGCCGCCGTACTCGCCCGCGTCGGCAGCCGCATCGGACTGCCGACCATCCCCCTGTTCATCCTGGCCGGAATCCTGCTCGGCCCGCACACGCCCGGCATCGTGCTCGTGGCCGACCCGCACGACCTGGAGATGCTCTCCGCGCTCGGCCTGGTGCTGCTGCTCTTCTACCTCGGCCTCGAATTCCATCTCGACGACCTCAAGGCCGGCGGCCGCAAGATGGCCCTCGCCGGCGGCACCTATCTCGCCCTGAACGTCGGTGCCGGGCTCGGTTTCGGCTTCGCGCTGGGCTGGGGCACGTCCGAAGCGCTGGTGCTCGCCGGTGTGCTGGGCATCTCGTCGTCGGCCATCGTCACCAAGGTCCTGGTCGACCTGGGCCGGATCGGCAATCCGGAGACCAGGCCGATCCTCGGCATCATCGTCGTCGAGGATGTGTTCCTCGCCCTCTACCTGGCCGCCCTCCAGCCGATCCTGTCGGGCGCCGAGAGCCTCTCCGCCGCGGCGGTCGACGGCGGAAAGGCTTTCGCGTTCCTGCTGCTGCTCGCCGTGATCGCCCGGTTCGGGACCAGGGCCATCGGCAAGCTGATCCACACCCGTGACGACGAACTCCTCGTCATCTCCTTCCTCGGCGCCGCGGTCCTCGTGGCGGGGGTCTCGGAGTGGTTCGGGGTCGCGGACGCCATTGGTGCCTTCATGGTCGGTCTGATGCTCGGCAGCACGACCTCCGGCGAACGCATCCGCAAGCTGGTCCACCCGCTGCGGGACGCCTTCGGGGCGATCTTCTTCTTCGCCTTCGGCCTCTCCATCGACCCGGGCGATCTGCCGACCGTGCTGTGGCCGGTGCTGGCCGCCGTCGCGGTGACCCTCGCGATGAACGTCCTCGCCGGGCTCGCCGCCGCCAAGGTGTACGCGTTCGGCCCGCGGGCCACGGCGAACATCTCCACCACGCTGGTGGCTCGCGGCGAGTTCGCCCTGATCCTCGCCACGATGGCGGCGGCCGCGGGGCTGGACGAACGCCTCTCCCCGTTCATCGCGGGCTACGTACTCGTCCTCGCGGTCCTCGCACCGCTGGCCGCCGGGAGATCCCACTGGCTGGCCCGCATCCTGCCCGGCGGGCAGGGCCGGGACGACGACCGTGACCGCAGCAGCGACGGCGACAGCAGCCGCGGCGCCGGGCAGGTCCCGGTCCCGGCCTGAACCGTCGGCCGGTACGCCGGGTACGAGGACGGAGCGGCGCGTGAGCCCTCGTACCCGGCCTGCCGGGGTCGCCCACGATCCGGTGATGGACCACCTTTTGTTGACGTGCGCCCGGTTCGAGCCGTTTGCGTACGGTTCAGGATGTACGGGACAACAGCAGCAGCGCCCGGTCGTCGTTGACGTCCTTGGCACACGCCTCGATCAGATGCCAGGCCGCACCCTCGAAACCGGTGGCGACGTAACGGTCGGCCTCCCCGGTCAGCCGGTCGATGCCCTCCGCGATATCCCGGTCGGACGCCTCCACCAGGCCGTCCGTGAACAGCATCAGCACGTCGCCGGGGGCCAGCGAGCCCTTCACCGCGTCGAACTGCGCCCCGTCGTACACCCCGAGCAGCGGGCCCTCCGCGGCCTTCTCCTCCCACTGGCCACTGCCCGAGTGAAGCTGCAGGGCCGGCGGGTGACCCGCCGAGAGGAGTTCGTAGTCCCCCGATTCGAGGTCCAGGACCAGATGGATCGAGGTGGCGAAACCCTCGTCCCAGTCCTGACGCAGCAGATAGCCGTTGGCCGCCGGGAGGAAGCCGTGCGGGGGCAGCGAGCCGAGGAGGCCCCCGAAGGCACCGGACAGCAGCAGGGCGCGGGAGCCCGCGTCCATGCCCTTGCCCGAGACATCGGTGAGCACGGCCTCCAGGGTCCGCCCGCCGTTGGTACGGGCCGCGACAACGAAGTCGCCCGAGAAGGACTGCCCGCCCGCCGGGCGCAGCGCCATCTCGCGGTGCCAGCCCTGCGGCAGCCGCGGCAGGGCGCTCTGCACCCTGATGCGTTCGCGCAGGTCGAAGAGCATGGTGCCGCCGCGCCGCCACGGCACACCGACCCTGGCCCGGAACTGGGCGAGGATCAGCCCGAAGAAGCCGCAGGCCGCGACCACCAGGACGATGCCGGGCGTCACCCGGGCCGGGCCGTCCTGGTACGGGCCGAGTCCGAGCGACTCCACGATCAGGGCGGTGGCGGCGGTCGCGTACAGCCCCAGCAGGCTCGCGGGCCGCAGCAGCAGGCCGCCCGCGACGATCGGCAGGACGAGCGCGGCCGGTGAGCACCACACGGGGTTGACCAGGGTGGCGCAGGTGATGGCCGGAATGGTGAGCAGCAGACCGGCCAGCGCGATCCAGTCCGATCCGTCGCCGCGGAAGTAGTCGACACCGGATTTGCGCAGCGCGACGCGTGCCCGGTGCGCCGATTTCCGCAATCGGGCCGGGTACGAGTCTGCTCCTGCGCGTCGGGCCATTGCGGGGACCTTATCCACCCGACGGCCTCCGGTGCAGGGGGACCCCGTGACAATGCGTTCGAAATCGGGTCGCCCGGCCGTCGCGCCCCTGATAGGGATGGCTCATGACTACAGAGCTTCGCGTGTTGCAACCGTCCGAATGGAACGAATGGTTCGAGTGTCTGGAGCTGGCGTTCGGCGGGGACGGGGAGACTCCCGAGGAGCGCGAGCTGTGGGAGCAGCTGACCGAGCCCGAGCGGTCGCTCGGCATCTGGGACGGTGACGACGTGGTCGGCACTGCGGGGGCGTTCAGCTTCCGGGTCGCGGTGCCGGGCGGGGCGCTGGTGCCCGCCGCGGGGATCACGATGGTGAGCGTCGCCGCCACGCACCGCCGTCGCGGGCTGCTGACCTCGATGATGCGCCGGCAGCTGGACGACATCCGGGCGCTGGGCGAGCCGATCGCCGTACTGACGGCCTCGGAGCCGGTGATCTACGGCCGGTTCGGGTACGGCGCCGCCTCGAAGCAGATGTCGCTGACGATCGAGAAGGACCGGATCCGGCTGGACGTGCCGCCGGGCACGGACGAGGTACGGCTGCGCCACGCGAAGCCGGACGAGGCGATGGCGGCGTGCGAGGCCGTGTACGACCGGCTGGTGGCCGGCCGGCCCGGCACACCGGCCCACGGACCGGGCTGGGAGCGCAAGCCCATGGTCGACCCGGTGAGTGAACGGCAGGGCTCCTCGGCGCAGCAGTGCGTGCTGGCGGAGCTGAACGGGCAGATCGTCGGCTATGTGACGTATCACATCAAGCCCGAGTGGGAGCCGTCCGGCCCCAAGGGCAAGGTGAAGGTGAACGATCTGGCCGCGCTCGACCCGGCGGCGTACGCGGCGCTGTGGCGGTTCGTCTTCGAGATCGATCTGACCTCGACGGTCGAGGCGCGCAACCGGCCGGTCGACGACGCGGTGCTGCACCTGGTGTCGGACGTACGGCGGTGCAACATACGGATCCGGGACTGCCTGCACGTGCGGCTGGTGGAGCTGGGGGCGGCGCTGGAGGCGCGGACGTACCAGACGCCGGTGGACGTGGTGTTCGACGTCGAGGACGCGTTCTGCCCCTGGAACACGGGGCGTTGGCGGCTCACGGCCGACGCGAAGGGCGCCGCGAACTGCCGGCGGACCGAGGACGCGGCCGATCTGGCGCTCTCGGTAAGGGAGTTGGGCGCGGCGTATCTGGGCGGCGAGTCCCTGAGCTCGCTGGGTCTGGCCGGGCGGGTACGGGAGTTGCGTGCGGGCGCGCTGGCGGAGGCGTCGGCGGCGTTCCTGTCGGACACGGCGCCGTGGCTGCCCCGGGGGTTCTAGAGGCCTTCTAGGCCTTCTGGCACCCCGGGCACCAGAAGAGGTTGCGGGCGGCGAGATCGGCGGTGCGGATCTCGCCGCCACAGATGTGGCAGGCCTGCCGGGCCCTGCGGTACACGTACACCTCGCCGCCGTGGTCGTCGACCCGCGGCGGGCGCCCCATCGCCTCCGGCAGGTGCTCGGGCCGGACCGTGTCGATCCGGTTGTTCCGCACGCCCTCCCGCATCAGCACGATCAGATCGGCCCAGATCGCGTCCCACTCCGCACGCGTGAGGTCCTTGCCGAGGCGGTACGGGTCGATCCCGTGCCGGAACAGCACCTCCGCGCGGTAGACGTTGCCGACCCCCGCGACGACCTTCTGGTCCATCAGCAGGGCCGCGACGGTGATACGGCTGCGGGAGATCCGCCGCCACGCCCGCTCGCCGTCCTCGTCGGTCCGCAGCGGGTCCGGGCCGAGGCGGTCGTGTATCGCGCGCTTCTCGGGGCCGGTGATCAGCGCGCACGTGGTGGGGCCGCGCAGGTCCGCGTGGTGGTCCTCGTTCACCAGGCGCAGCCGGACCGTGTCGGTGGGCGGCGGGGCCGGGGCCGTACCGAAGCCCAGCTTGCCGAAGAGGCCCAGGTGGATGTGGACCCAGCCGGCGCCCTCGAAACCGAGGAAGAGGTGTTTGCCGTGGGCGTCGACGCCGGTGAACGTCCGGCCGTCGAGCAGCGCGGCACTGTCGGAGAACTTGCCCTGCGGACTGCTCACCCGCGCCGGCCGCCCGGCGAACCTGTCCCGGTGGTCCGCCGCGAGGCGGTGGATCGTGTGTCCCTCGGGCACGGCGGCGGCTCTCCTCGATGACGTGACGGCGTGACGTGACGGCGTGGGGAAACGGCTGTGCCGCCGGGCGCACCGGCGGCACAGGGGCAAAGGGCGGTCAGCCCTGCTGCGGGTGGTGGGCCGGGATCGGGGGGAGTTCGCCGGTCGTCTCGTACGCCGTCAGCATCTCGATCCGGCGGGTGTGACGCTCCTCACCCGAGTACGGGGTGGCGAGGAAGATCTCGACGAACTTGGTGGACTCCTCCACCGGGTGCATCCGGCCGCCGATGGCGACCACGTTGGCGTTGTTGTGCTCGCGGCCCAGGGCGGCGGTCTGCTCGCTCCAGGCGAGTGCCGCGCGCACCCCCTTGACCTTGTTGGCGGCGATCTGCTCGCCGTTGCCGGAGCCGCCGATCACGATGCCGAGGCTGTCCGGGTCCGCGGCCGTCTTCTCGGCGGCACGCAGGCAGAACGGCGGGTAGTCGTCCTGGGCGTCGTAGATGTGGGGACCACAGTCGACGGCCTCGTGGCCCTGGGCCGTGAGCCACTCGACGAGGTGGTTCTTGAGTTCATAGCCGGCATGGTCCGAGCCGAGGTACACGCGCATGTTCCGAGTGTGGCACGAGCGTCGCCGGGTAGCCGTCATCGGGGTCGGGACCCTCCGGCCGGTCCGGGCCGGCCGGATCGGGACCGTGTGTGGACACCATGTGCAGAACATGTGTGGCCGACATCACTCGGGCAACGATCCGGTCAACGATCCGGAAGAAGGGGTTCCGTTTTTGCTGTTCGGCGAGCTTCAATGCATCACTCGCTGTCGCACCCCACTGCGGCGGCCGGGCACGCATCGCGTGACCCGAGGAATGTAAGGATTCGATCCATGACGTCGCAGACGACTCTGACCGGGCCGGGCCAACAGTCCGGCGAGCCGGACCGGTCCAACGGGCCGGATGCACCGGGCTCCTCCGACGGTCTCCAGGCGGGTCTCAAGAACCGCCACCTCTCGATGATCGCCATCGGCGGCGTGATCGGGGCGGGCCTCTTCGTGGGCTCCGGCGCCGGCATAGCCGCCGCCGGACCGGCCATCCTCCTGTCGTACGCCCTCGTCGGCCTGATGGTCGTCTTCGTGATGCGGATGCTCGGCGAGATGTCCGCCGCCCGCCCCAGCTCGGGCTCCTTCTCCGCCTACGCCGACCAGGCGCTGGGCCGCTGGGCCGGTTTCTCGATCGGCTGGCTGTACTGGTTCTTCTGGGTCGTGGTGCTCGCCGTCGAGGCCACCGCGGGTGCCAAGATCCTGGAGGGCTGGGTGCCGGGCGTCCCGCAGTGGGCGTGGGCGCTGATCGTGATGGTGGTGCTCACCGCGACGAACCTGGTCTCGGTCGGGTCGTACGGCGAGTTCGAGTTCTGGTTCGCCGGGATCAAGGTCGTGGCGATCGGTGCGTTCGTGGTCGTCGGGCTGCTCGCCGTCTTCGGGCTGCTGCCCGGCTCGGACAACCCCGGCGCGGGACTCGCGCACCTCACCGACACCGGCGGGTTCTTCCCCAAGGGGCCCGGCGCGATCCTCACCGGTGTGCTGATGGTCGTCTTCTCCTTCATGGGCAGCGAGATCGTCACGCTGGCGGCCGGCGAGTCCGAGAACCCGCAGCGCGCCGTCCAGAAGGCCACCAACAGCGTGATCTGGCGGATCGCCGTCTTCTACCTGGGCTCGATCTTCATCGTGCTCACCCTGCTGCCGTGGAACGACAAGTCGATCGTGGAGGACGGCAGCTACGTCGCCGCCCTCAACTCCATCGGCATTCCGCACGCCGGAGAGGTGATGAACGTCATCGTCCTCACCGCCGTGCTGTCCTGCCTCAATTCCGGCCTCTACACCGCCTCGCGGATGGCCTTCTCGCTCGGCGGCCGCGGGGACGCGCCGAAGGCGTTCGCCCGGGTGAACAAGCGGGGCGTGCCGCAGGCAGCCATCCTGTCGTCCGTCGTGTTCGGCTTCGTCGCCGTGTTCTTCAACTACCAGTGGCCCGACACCGTCTTCCAGTTCCTGCTGAACTCGTCCGGCGCGGTCGCGCTGTTCGTCTGGCTGGTCATCTGCTTCACCCAGCTGCGGATGCGCGGCATGATCCTGCGCGAGTCGCCGGAGAAGCTGGTCGTACGGATGTGGCTCTTCCCGTATCTGACCTGGGCGACCATCGCGATGATCTCGTTCGTCCTGGTCTACATGCTGACCGACGACGGCGGACGCGAGCAGGTGCTGCTCTCGCTGCTCGTCGCGGCGGTCGTGGTCGCGATCTCGCTGGTGCGGGAGGTCCGGCAGCGGAAGGTCCGCGCCTAGGGACTTCCGTTCGGATCAGGCCGGATCACGCCGATACCTGACGGCAGGTGTCAGGTTTACCGGGGAGGCTCTCCGTCGCAACGCCACCGAGCGAGCGATCGGAGAGCCTCCTCATGACATCCGCCCCTGCCCGTGTCCCGGCCGGTTTCCAGACCGGCTTCGCCGTCCGCCCCGACCTCGTCGTCGAGGCCGCCCACGCCGACGACGTACGGACCGCCGTGGCCGACGCCGCCTCCCCGTCCGGGTCCACGGCACCGGTCACGGGCTGCCCGGGACCGTCGGTCCGGGCGCTGTACGCGGAGGTGACCGACCTGCTCGCCCCGCTCGCCCTGGGCCGCTCGCTGAACTTCTCCTTCGGCGGCGGCGACCGTACCGAGGGCTTCCACGACCCGCGGACACAACAGAGGCTCGCCGGTCTGGTGTCGCGTCACGACCCGGCGAGCCTCTTCGGAGGGAGCTACGGCTGAAAACGCCGCGGCTCGCGAATCACGGCGTCAGCCGCGACGGCCGATGAGCTTCCAGGCCGTGGGCAGCACGCCCATCGCCAGTGCCGCCTTCAGCGCGTCACCGAACAGGAACGGCACCAGGCCGGCCGCGATCGCGGCGCTCGCCGACATGCCGGTGGACAGCGCCAGGTACGGGACGCCGACCGCGTAGATGATCGCGGAGCCCAGCACCATGGTGCCCGCGGTGCGCAGCATGGAGCGGTCGCCGCCGCGGCGGGCGAGGCCGCCGACCACGGTGGCGGCGAGCAGCATGCCGAGGACGTAGCCGAACGAGGGGAAGCCCGCGCCGGAGGTGCCCTCGGAGAACCACGGCATGCCCGCCATGCCGACGAGCGCGTACACGGCGAGGGAGAGGAAGCCGCGGCGGGCGCCGAGCGCGGTGCCGACGAGGAGCGCGGCGAAGGTCTGACCGGTGACCGGGACCGGGGAGCCGGGCACTGGGACGGCGATCTGGGCGGCGATGCCGGTGAGCGCGGCTCCACCGAGGACCAGGGCCGTGTCGACGGCGTAACGGTGCCTGGCGGCGGGCAGCAGGTCGGCGAGGACCGCTCCGGTACGGGCAGGGGCGGCGGCAGCAGTGCTCATCGGGACTCCGCGGGGTGAGGGCAGGTGGGGACAGACTGAGGCTGACGTTAGCCCACGGGTTAACGCTCGATCACCATCAGTGGCCCACAAAGCGGCGGTTGAGGCATTGGTGGGGTTCACACAAAGCAGCCCGCACAATCATGCGACGGCGTGATGCTCGTCACTGAGGTGGGGGCGGAGTGGGTCATATTCTGCCGGGAGGGGCCATCGGGAGAGACTGTAGGTTCTCACCAAATCCACCCGGATACCGAGCGGCGACCGCCCCAGCCCTCGCCCCGTACCCGGGTGTGCACCGTGTGTGAGCACCGTGCCCGTATGGCGGACAGCGGTTCCCTGTGAGCGGAGCGCGTGCTCAGACTGTCCGCGCACATCCCCCCACATCCCCCCACATCCCCCGTGCCTCCTACCGAACAGAGCTCGTCCATGTCTCCGAACTCCGTGTCTCCCCCCACCTCCTCCCCGGCCGCCGTCTCCGACGCCGGGACCGACTCGGCGCTCACCCACGGGCTCAAGCAGCGCCATCTGTCGATGATCGCCCTCGGCGGCGTCATCGGCGCCGGGCTCTTCGTCGGCTCGGGTGCGGGCATCGCCGCCGCGGGCCCGTCGATCATCATCGCGTACGCCGTCTCCGGGCTGCTGGTCATGCTCGTGATGCGGATGCTCGGTGAGATGTCGGCCGCGAACCCGGCCTCCGGCTCCTTCTCCGTCCACGCGGAACGGGCGATCGGGCCGTGGGCCGGCTTCACCGCGGGCTGGGCGTTCTGGGTGCTGCTCTGCGTCGCGGTCGGCCTGGAGGGCATCGGTGCCGCGAAGATCGTCACCGGCTGGCTGCCCGGTACGCCGGAGTGGGCCTGGGTCGCCCTGTTCATGGTGGTCTTCCTGGGCACGAACCTGGCCTCGGTGAAGAAGTTCGGCGAGTTCGAGTTCTGGTTCGCCGCCCTCAAGGTCGCGGCGATCACGCTCTTCCTGGTCCTGGGCATCCTGGCGATCCTCGGCGTGCTGCCCGGCACGGACGCCCCCGGCGCCGCCAACCTCAAGGGCGAGGGAGGCTTCCTGCCGAACGGCGCCGAGGGCCTGGTGATCGGGCTGCTCGCCTCGGTCTTCGCGTACGGCGGTCTGGAGACCGTCACCATCGCGGCGGCCGAGTCGGAGAACCCGGTGCAGGGGGTCGCCAAGGCCGTGCGGACGGCGATGTGGCGGATCGCGCTGTTCTACGTCGGTTCGATGGCCGTCGTCGTCACGCTGGTCCCGTGGGACGACCCGGACGTCGTGAAGGTCGGCCCGTTCTACGCGGCCCTGAACCACCTCGGTATCAGCGGCGCCGCGGAGATCATGAACGTGGTCATCCTGGTCGCCCTGCTCTCCGCGATGAACGCCAACATCTACGGCTCCTCGCGGATGGCCTGCTCGCTGGTCGCCCGCGGCCAGGGCCCGAAGCGGATCGGCAGGATCTCCTCGGGCGTGCCGCGCACGGCCGTCCTGGTCTCGTCCGTGTTCGGCTTCCTGTGTGTGCTGCTCAGCTACTGGCGTCCCGACGACGTCTTCCCGTGGCTGCTCAACATGATCGGTGCGGTGATCCTGGTCGTCTGGATCTTCATCGCCCTCTCCCAGCTGATCCTGCGCACCCGGCTGGAGCGCGAGGCCCCGGAGAAGCTCGTCGTACGGATGTGGCTCTTCCCGGGCCTGACGGTGCTGGCGCTCCTGGCGATGCTCGGCATCTTCGTCCTGATGCTGCGCCAGCCCGGCACCCGTGACCAGCTGCTGGCGTCCGGCGCCCTGACCGTCGTCCTGGCGGCCGTCGGCGTCGTACGGCAGCGGCGGGCCGCGGCCGTCCAGGACGTCAGGGGCTGACGTCCGCCGTCCAGGACCTCAGGGGCTGACGTCCGGCGCGCAGGGCACATTGAGGGAGAGCAGCGCTCCGCCCTCCTCCCCGATCCGCACCTCGCTCACCGCCCCGTTCAGCAGCCGGGGGAAGACCCTGCGGTAGGCACCCAGCGGAATCGACAGCAGTTCGCACAGCACGAGCCGCAGCAGGGTGTTGTGCGCGACGACGAGCACCCGCTGCCCCGGGTGCCCGTCCGCGATCCGGCGCAGCGCCATCGCCCCCCGGGCCGCCGCCGCCCGGGGGTCCTCGGCCCCGGGGAAGGGATGGGCCACCGGGTCGGCGCGGTACTCCCGGGCCCGCTCCGGACACTCGGCCGCGAACTCCGCCAGCGTGCGGCCCTCCACCTCGCCGAAGTCGCATTCGCGCAGGTCGTGTTCGCGCCGGGGGACGAGGCCGAGCGCCCAGCACGCCGGCTCCGCCGTCTCGACGGCGCGGGTGAGGGCCGACGTCCAGATCGCGTCGACCGGGTGCCGGGCCGCCCACTCGCCCAGCTGCCGCGCCTGGCGGCGCCCTTCGTCGGTGAGGGCGATGTCACTGACTCCGGCGTAGCGGTTCTCCGCATGCCAGACGGTCTGCCCGTGGCGGACGAGCAGAAGGACGGCCGGACTCCTGGTCATGGGCTTCTCCGTTCGGGTGGGGGCGGTCACGGCTTCTCGGTCCGGCTACGGGCATGGGCGGCGACCGGGCCGGGGAGCCAGCCGCGTCGCTCCAGTTCGTCCACCAGCGTGAGGTACGGCTCGGTGTACCACGCGGTACGCACCGGATGCGGGTGCAGTACGTGCCGCAGCCGCACCATCCGGCTCGCCGCCTCCTGCAGCGTGGTCGTGGCGCGCGCCCCGTACGCGGCGAGGACGGCCATGCCGAGCGCGGGTTCGCTGTACTGCGGGATGTACACGGGCCGGCCCAGGATGTCGGAGCGCAGCCGGCTCCAGTAGCCGCTGCGGACCGCGCCGCCGGTGAAGGTGAGCCGGCCGTACAGCTGGGCGCCGAGCAGGTCGAGGTAGTCGAGGCAGAGCCGTTCGACCAGGCCCACCCCGGTCAGCAGGGCCGCCCAGTGCTCGGCGTCCGAGGCGGGCTCGCCGATCAGGAAGCCGGTCGCCTCCGGCGCGACGAAGGGAAGGCGTTCGCCCGTCCCGGCGAGGGGGTACGCCACCACGCGCGCCGGTTCGTGTGCGCGGGCCAGCGCGTCCATCCGCGCCGGGTCCACGCCCGGGAAGGCGGCGGCCAGCGCCCCGCCGCCCACCCCCGAGGCCCCGCCGGGCAGCCAGCGGCCGTCCGGGGCGCGGTGGTTGTAGACCACCGCGGCCGGGTCCGCGACCGGCGACGAGGTGACCCCCTTCAGCACCAGCGTCGTGCCGAGCACCGAATTCCAGGAGCCGACGGTGAGCCCGCCGGAGGCGATCTGCGCCGCGCACCCGTCCGTCATCCCCGACACCAGGAGCGTGCCCGCCGGAATCCCGGTCTCCTCGGCCGCCGCCCGCCCCACCTCGCCGATCCGGCGGCCCGGCCGCACCACGTCCGGAAACAGCCCGTCCGGCAGCCCCAGCCTGCCGAACCTCCGGTACGGCCAGGCGTCCCGCTCCAGGTCGTAGCCGGTCTTCAGGGCATGGCTGGAGTCGGTGGGCAGTGGAGTCCCGGCGAGCCGCGCCAGGACCAGATCGGCCTGATGCATGATCCGTACGGAGCCGCCCGCCCCTCCCCCGTACTCCCGCAGCAGCCACATCGCCTTGGGCAGCGCCCAGCTCGGCGGCGTCCGGGCCTCGGCCGCCTCGGCCACCGCGCGCCCGTCGTCGTACATCACCCCCGGGGTCAGCGGCCGGCCCGCCCGGTCGCAGAGCAGAACGGTGCCGGAGGTGGCGCACACGGCGAGCGCACGCGGCGCGGGGCAGCCGCGCAGCGCCTGGCGGCTGGCCGCGCACACGGCCGTCCACCAGTCGAGGGGCCGCTGTTCATGCCGTACGCCGTCGCGTCTGCCCACCAGCGGTGCGGAGCCGCTGCCGAGGATCTCGCCGCGGTCTCCTGCCACCACCGCACGGACGCTCTGCGTGCCGAGATCGATACCCATCCACATATCGGCCCTCCCTGTGAACTTCTCACTCTGCACCGAGAATTTCCGTTGCGCGAGGGATTGACGGCCAAGTTCCGTTGTTCCAAGCTCTGTTAACCAGTCGGCTCCAGGTGTGAAGGGGCCCCACCGCAACCCATCTCCGGCCGGACCGTGGAGGTCACGGATGGACACGCAGGCGCACGACCGGCGACGGTTCCTCGCCCTCGGCGCGGCGGCGGCCGCGTCCGCCGCCCCGCTGCTCACCGGCTGCGGCACCGGATTCGGCGGCGGCACCGGCAACGGCAAGGACGGCGGTTCCGCCGCCGACGACATCACCGGGTCCTTCGACTGGAAGCGGGCCGACGGCAGGACGGTCAAGGCCCTGCTCAACAAGCATCCGTACACCGATGCCCTGATCGCCGACCTGAAGGCGTTCACCGAGAAGACCGGGATCAAGATCGAGTACGACGTCTTCCCCGAGGACAACTACTTCGACAAGCTCACCGTCGACCTCTCCAGCGGACGCGCCTCCTACGACGTTTTCATGCTCGGCGCGTACATGGTGTGGCAGTACGGCCCGCCGGGCTGGCTGGAGGATCTCGGCCCGTGGATGCGCAACTCCTCGGCGACCGGGGCCGAATGGGACCAGGAGGACTTCTTCCCGAACCTCCTCTCGTCGGACCAGTGGTCGCTGGAGGCGGGTGCCCCGCTCGGGCGGGGCGGGCAGTACGCGCTGCCGTGGGGCTGGGAGACCAATGTCGTCGCGTACAACACCGAGGTGTTCCAAAAGCTCGGCCTGAAACCCGCCGAGACCTTCGACGAACTGCGCGAGGTCGCGGGGGCCATCACCCGCCGGGCGCCGGGCGCGGGCTTCGACGGGATGTACGGGGTCGCGGTGCGCGGCTCGCGCAGCTGGGCGACGATCCACCCGGGCTTCATGACGATGTACGCCCGCAACGGGCTGAAGGACTTCACGGTCGAGGGCGACGGGCTGAAGCCCGCGATGAACTCCCCGGAGGCGATCGCCTTCACCCGGGACTGGGCGGAGATGATCAGGAAGGGCGGCCCGCCGTCGTGGACCTCGTACACCTGGTACCAGTGCTCCAGCGACCTCGGCGCGCAGAAGGCGGGGATGCTCTTCGACGCGGACACCGCCGCCTACTTCCAGGCGGTGAAGGGGGCCTCCCCCGCGTCCGGGAAGATCGCCTTCCACCCCGGCCCGAAGGGCCCGGACGGCTCCCTCGCCACGAACATGTGGATCTGGTCGCTCGGCATGAACGCCAGGAGCCGCAACAAGTCCGCGGCCTGGCTGTTCCTCCAGTGGGCGACCGGCAAGGAGCACTTGCGCAGGGGCGCGATCGAGTACAACCACATCGACCCGGTGCGGAAGTCGGTCGGCCAGGACGCGGCGTACAAGGACAAGATGCGGGCCGTCCCCGGTTTCATCGAGACGTTCGAGACGGTCGTCGACCGGACGAGGATCCAGTTCACCCCGCAGGCGCAGTTCTTCGACGCGACGACCAGCTGGGCCGCCGCGCTCCAGGAGATCTACGGCGGCAAGAACGCCTCGTCCGTACTGAACGCCCTGGCCGGCGATCTGGCGTCGAAGGCCGGCTGACCGATGTCCACACGCGTGGCGCCCGCGCCGGAGACCGGCCACGGGGCGGCCACCGGCAGGGCGGCCGGGAGGCGGGCGCCGCGGGCGGTACCGGCATGGCGCCGCTCGCTGCGGCCGTATCTGCTGATCGTGCCCGCGCTGCTGCTGACCGGAGGGATCCTCTGCCCGTTCGGGCTCGGCCTCTACTACACGGTGTTCGACTTCGCGGCGAGCAGACCGCGGCCGGACCTGGTGGGCATCGAGAACTACCGGCGGATCTTCGAGGCGCCCGCGTTCTGGGACTCGGCGCGGGTGACGGTGGCCTACGCGGTCGGCGCGGCCGCCGTCGAGACGGTGCTCGGGGTGGCCGTGGCACTGCTGCTGCACCGGGCGAGCCTCGTCGGGCGGGTGCTGGAGAAGATCCTGATCCTGCCGTTGATGATCGCGCCGGTGATCGCCGCGATCATGTGGAAGCTGATGCTCCAGCCGTCGGTCGGCGTCGTCAACCATCTTCTGAGGCCGTTCGGCCTCGGCGGCGTGCAGTGGACGGACACGCCGACGGGCGCCCTGCTGTCGTCGATCGCGGTGGATGTGTGGGTCTACACGCCGTTCGTCGCGATCCTCGCGCTGGCCGGTCTGCGCTCGCTGCCGGTCTCGCCGTTCGAGGCGGCGGCGGTCGACGGGGCGGGCTGGTGGTTCACCTTCCGGCGCCTCACCCTGCCGATGCTGTGGCCGTACGTCCTGGTCGCCGTGATCTTCCGGTTCATGGACTCGCTGAAGGTGTTCGACATCATCTACGCGCTGACCGAGGGCGGCCCCGGCGACTCGACGATGGTGCTCCAGATCCGGGCCTATCTGGAGGCGATCCGCTTCCAGCGCTACTCGTTCGGGATCAGCTACATGGTGGTGCTGTGGGCCGTGGTGTACCTGGTGACGATGGTGCTGGTGCGCTATCTGGGCCGGGTCCAGAACCGGGCGACGGAGGTGCCGGGATGACGGGGCGGGCGGCAGGGCCGCGGACACCGGAGGTGCCGGAGTGAGGCGCAGGGTGCTCGCCGTCGCCGCCGATCTGGCGCTGATCCTCTACTTCGTCTTCGCGCTGTTCCCGGTCGCCTGGATGGTGATCCTGTCGCTGAAGCCGACGAACGAGCTGTTCAGTACGTACTTCTCGTTCACCCCGACCTTCGACTCCTACCGCACGGTCCTCGGCGCCGGGGGCGACCAGGGCGTGCCGTTCGTGCGGTTCTTCGTGAACAGCCTGGTCGTGTCGCTGGGCGCGGTCGCGCTGTCGCTGGTGATCGGGCTGCCGGCCGCGTACGCCGCCGCGCGGTGGCGGTTTCGCGGCTCGGAGAACCTGATGTTCACCCTGCTCTCGTTCCGCTTCGCCCCCGAACTCACCGTCATCATCCCGCTGTTCGTGCTCTATCAGAAGCTCGGACTCTTCGACACGTACGTCGGCATGGTGTGGGTGCTGCAACTGGTGACCCTGCCGCTGGTCGTCTGGATCATGCGGTCGTACTTCTCCGATCTCTCCCCCGAGCTGGAGCAGGCGGCACTGCTGGACGGCTACACCCGCAAGCAGGCGTTCTTCAAGGTCGCGCTGCCGCTGGTGAAGCCGGGGATCGCGGCCGTCTCGCTGCTGGCGTTCATCTTCGCGTGGAACAACTTCGTCTTCCCGCTGATCCTGACCTCCTCGGACGCCCAGACGGTGACGGTCGGCGCGCTGTCCTTCCTCGGCGGCGACCGGCCCAAGTACAACCTGACGGCCGCCGCGGCCCTGGTGTCGGTGGTCCCGCCACTGCTGCTGGCACTCACCATCCAGCGGTATCTGGTGCGCGGGCTGTCGTTCGGGGCGGTGAAGTCGTGACCGGCCCGGCGGCCATCGCGCTGCGCGGCGTGCACAAGCGGTACGGGAAGAACACCGCGCTCGACGGCCTGGACCTGGAGGTGGCCGAGGGGGAGTTCTTCTGTCTGCTCGGACCGTCCGGGGCCGGGAAGACGACCACGCTCAAGACGGTCGCGGGTCTGGAGGCGCCGGACGCCGGGACCGTCGAGCTGGGCGGGGCGGACATGGCGGGCGTGGAACCGTACGACCGGGGTGTGGCCATGTGCTTCGAGTCGTACGCCCTCTATCCGCACCGCACCGCGTACGACAATCTCGCTTCCCCGCTCCGCTCGCCGCGCCACCGCCTCCCCGCGCACGAGGCGCGCGAGCGGATCGGGGAGGTCGCCGGACTCCTCGGGATCGAGGCCCTGTTGGACCGTCCGGTGGGCCGGCTCTCCAATGGTCAGCGGCAGCGGGTGGCACTCGGCCGGGTGCTGGTGCGGCCGGCCCGCGCGTTCCTGCTCGACGAGCCGCTGTCGCATCTCGACGCGAAGCTGCGGCAGGCGATGCGCGCGGAGCTGAAGGCGATCGGTGCGGTCCGTCGCACGACCACGCTGTACGTCACCCACGACTCGGTGGAGGCGCTGGCGCTCGGGGACCGGATCGGGGTGATCAGGGACGGCCGGATGGTGCAGACCGGCACCCGCGAGGAGCTGTGGCACCGCCCGTACGACACCTTCGTCGCCCGGTCCTTCGGCAGGCCCCGGATCAATCTGCTGCCGGGGACGGTGACGGCCCAGGGCCGCTTCCGGTCACCGGACGGGGCGTACGAGCTGCCGCTGACGGTGCCCGCGCCGCCGGGCACGGCGGTCCAGCTGGGCGTACGGCCGCGGGACATCCGGCTCCCGGGGCCCGGCGAGGGCCCGGGTACGGTACCGGCCGACGCCGGCCCGGACCCCGGGCCGGCCGGCACCGGTGAGGGCCCCGGTGCGCGGCCGGCCGGCGCCGGCAGGTGCGAGGCCCTGGAACTGACCGGCACCGTCCACGTCACCGAACTGCTGGGCCGGGCCACCGAAGTCACCGTCCGGATCGGCGGACAGCAGCTGTCCCTCGTCGTCCCGCGCGCCGACGCGGCGGGCCTGAGTCCCGACCGTCCCGTGCGGCTCTCCGTACCGCCTGAGAGTCTGCTGCTGTTCGAGGCCGACCGGCCGGCACGTCCAGGACGAAGGATCAGCACGTGAGCAACGTTCCGCAGCGGGGCCCCGCCCCACGCCAGGCATCCATAGCCGAGTACGTCCTCGCGCAGGGCGAGGTGAGCGCCGCCGAACTGGCGGAGCGTTTCGACGTCAGCCTGATGACGATCCACCGCGATCTGGACGAGCTGGAACGGCAGGGCATCGTCCGCAAGTTCCGCGGCGGCGTCACCGCCCAGCCGTCCGGCGTCTTCGAGTCGAACGTCTCCTACCGGCTGAAGACGATGCGTGCCGAGAAGGCCGCCGTCGCGGACCGGGCCCTGAAGCTGATAGAGCCCGGCATGGCGGTGATGCTCGACGATTCGACGTCCACGCTGGAGATAGCGCGCAGGCTGCGTTCCATCACACCGCTGACCGTCGTCACCAACTTCCTGGAGGCGATCAATCTGCTGTCGCAGGAGCGCGGCATCCATCTGATGGGCCTCGGCGGCGACTTCGACCCGCTGCACTCCTCCTTCCTCGGCGTCTCGTGCGTGGAGGCGGTGCAGTCGCTCCAGGTCGACATCTGCTTCACCTCCACCTCCGCGGTGTCCGGCGGATTCGCCTACCACCAGGAGCAGCACATCGTCTCCGTGAAGCGGGCGATGCTCGACTCGGCGAGCCGCAATGTGCTGCTGCTCGACCACTCCAAGCTGGGCCGGGTCGCCCTGCACCGGCTCGCCCCGCTCTCCCGCTTCGATCTGCTGCTGGTCGACGACGGGGCGTCCGGCCGGGCCCTGCGCGAACTCGACGAGCACCAGGTGCCCTACGAGGTCTGCGGCACCGGCCGGGAATCCGGAACGGCGGCCGGGGACGACGGATGAACGGGAGTCGGCGATGACGGATGACTGAACTGGCCCTGCGCGCGCTGTGCAAGACCTACACCGGACGGGGCCGGGCCGCCGTCGAAGCCGTCCGTTCCCTCGACGTCGAGCTGCGCTCCGGCGAACTGCTGGGGCTGCTCGGACCGTCCGGCTGCGGCAAGTCCACCACCCTGCGGATGATCGCCGGGCTGGAGACGGTCACCGGCGGCGACATCCTCATCGGCGGCTCGTCGGTGGTGGGACTCCCGGCCCGGCGGCGCAACATCGGGGTGGCGTTCGAGAACTACGCGCTGTACCCGCCGCTGACCGTCGCGGAGAACCTCGGTTTCGGACTCGCCGCCCGGCGCCGGTACGGGCGGGCCGAGATCCGCCGCCGGGTCTTGGACATGGCCGGGCGCATCGGGATCACGGACCTCCTGGGCGCCCGCCCCGCCGGGCTCTCCAGCGGCCAGAAGCAGCGCGTCGCCCTGGCCCGCGCCCTGATCCGCAGCCCCGACGTCCTGCTTCTCGACGAGCCGCTGTCCCATCTGGACGCCGCCCAGCGGGAGGCCACCCGACGTGAGCTGAAGCGCATCCAGCGGGACAGCGGCCACACCACGATCCTCGTCACGCACGACCAGGAGGAGGCGCTGTCGCTCGCCGACCGGATCGCGGTGATGCGGGACGGCGTGATCCAGCAGCTCGGCACCCCGGAGCAGATCTACGACGCCCCGGCGAATCTGTTCGTCGCCGACTTCGTCGGCGAACCGGCGATCAATCTGCTGCCGGGTACGGCCGACGGGGCGGGCGGGGTGCACCTCTGCGACGGGGTGCGTTTCGCCGTACCGCACAGCCCGGCGGCGGGTCGCGCGGTGGTCCTCGGCATCCGCCCGGAAGATCTGCACATGGCGGATCCGCGCGGGGACGGCACGGGTGTACCGGCCCGGGTCGCCGCCCATGAACCCCTGCTGGAGTCCGGCATCGCCACGCTCTCGCTCGACGGGGTGGCGCGGCCGCTGACCGTCGTGACCGGCCCGGAGGCACGCCTCGACCGGGACGACACCGTAACGATCACCGCCGATCCCCGGCACATCCATGTCTTCGACGCCCGGACAGGAGACGCTCTGCGATGAACCGCCCCACCATGGCCGGCCCCGCGACGGCCGGCCCCGCGACGGTCAGGCCCGCCACGAGGATTCTGATCGCCGGCGACCATTTCGTCCGCAACTCCCTGATCGCCGAGGCCCTGCACCACGCGCTCGGCCCGGAACCCCGTATCGCCGAACTCACCCTCCCCTGGCCCCTGGAGCCCTTCGGCAGGGTCGCCGAGGTCGACGAGGCGAGCGACGCCGAGGACACGCTGATCCGCGCCCTGGACGGGGTCGAGGTGTGCGTGACGCAGATGGGACCGTTCACGGAGCGGGTCCTGGCCGCCGCGCCCGATCTGCGGCTGGTCGTGGTCTGCCGGGGCGGCCCGGTCAATGTGAACGCGGCCGCCGCACGGGCCCGGGGGGTGCGGGTGTGCTTCGCGCCCGGACGCAACGCGGCGGCCACCGCGGAGTTCACCGTGGGGCTGATGCTCTGCGCACTGCGCCGCATCCCCGAGGCCCACCGCTCGCTCGCCGCGGAGCGCCGTTGGGACGCCTCCCCCTACACATACGAGAACTGCGGCCTGGAACTGGAGGACACCCCCGTCGGCCTGATCGGCTACGGGGCGGTCGGCAGCCGGGTGGCCCGGGTCCTCACCGCGTTCGGCGCCCGGGTCGAGGTGTACGACCCGTATGTGCGCGGCGACGTCCACGGCATGCGCGCCGCCTCGCTGGAGGCGCTCCTGGACCGCTCCCATGTCCTCACCCTGCACGCCAGGCTCACCCCGGAGACCCGGCATCTGGTCGGCGCCCGCGAACTGGCCCTGCTGCCGCGCGGCGCGGTCCTGGTGAACGCGGCCCGGGGCGGGCTGCTGGACACGGACGCGCTGTGCGACGCCCTGGACTCGGGGCAGTTACGGGCCGCGGCGCTCGACACCTACGAGCAGGAGCCGCCGCCGCCCGCCTCACGGCTCTTCTGCACCCCGCGTCTGCTGATGACCCCGCATATGGCGGGCGCCAGCCGGGCCGTCGCGCAGAAGGCGGCCCGGATCGCGGCGTCCGAGGTGGCGCGCTACGTACGGGGCGAACCGCTCGCCCACGCCCTGTGAGGGGAGCCGGGCCCATGACGCGATACATCGGCATCGATGTCGGCACATCGGTGGTGAAGGCCGCGGCCTTCGACGCCCGGGGCCGCACCCTGGCCGTCGAATCCCGCCCGGTGGAGCTCACGATCCGCGGCGGTTTCGTGGAACAGGACATGGACGAGGTGTACGGGGCGGTCCGCGAGGTCCTGGCCGCACTGGGCCCGGACGGGGTCGCGTTCGCCGGTCTCACCGGTCAGGGCGACGGCGTCTGGCTGGTGGACGCGGCGGGCCGCCCCGTCCGTACGGCGATCTCCTGGATGGACGGCCGGGCCCATGAACTGGTCGGCACCTGGCTGGAGTCCGGCGTCTTCGGGGCCGTCTACCGGCGTACCGGCAGCGCGATGTTCCCGGGCTGTCCGGGCCCGGTGCTGGCCTGGCTCGACCGTCACGACCCGGCCTCGCTCGACGCGGCGACAACCGCCCTGTACTGCAAGGACATGGTGTTCCAGCGGCTGACCGGGGTCCGGGCCACGGATGTCTCCGACGCGTCGATGCCGTTCCTGGACCCGATGACCCGTACGTACTCCCCCGATGTCGTGGCCGCGCTCGGCCTCGGCCACCGGACCGCGCTCCTCGCCCCGGTCAGCGACCCGGTCGCCACGGCCACGCTCCCCTCCGGGGTGCCGGTCTCCAACGGCCCGTACGATCTGCCGGCCTGCGCCCTCGGCGCGGGCGTCGCACGTCCCGGTGACGGTCTGCTGATCGTCGGCACCTGCCTGGCGGCGCTGGTGGCCACGGAGCAGCTCGATCTGAACGGCGAGCCGGCGGGTCTGCACATCTCCACCGACCGCCCCGGCCACTGGCTGCGCGCCATGCCCGCGATGGTCGGCACCGCGGCCCTCGACTGGGTCCTCGCCACCACCGGCGTACGCCACACGGAGGTCGACGCGCTCCTCGCCGCCACCCCGCCCGGTGCCAACGGTGTCCGCGTGCTGCCCTACTTCGCCCCGTCCGGCGAACGCGCCCCGTTCGTCGAGCCGCGGCTGCGCGCGGAGTTCACCGGGGTGTCCCTGGAGACCACCCCGGCGGATCTGATCCGCGCGGTCTGCGAGGGCATCGGCTTCGCCGCCCGCCACTGCCTGGAGGCCGCGGGCCTCACCGGCACCCTCGCCCTGTGCGGCGGCGGCACCCGCTCCCCCGCCTGGATGCGCCTGTTCGCCGATGTGCTGGGCCGCCCGGTCCGGATCGTGGAGGGCGAGGTCGGCGCGCGGGGCGCGGTGCTCGCGGCGGCGCAGCGGTTCGGCGCGGAACTGGACACGGCCGCGTGGACGGCCCCGACGGCGGTGGTCGAACCGGACCCGGCTCGTTCGGAGTTCTACGCGACGGCGTACGAGGACCATCTGAGCCGGCTCGCAAAGGCCCGTGCGCGGGCCCGCGGGTGATCACGCTTAGTTGTTCGAAGTGGCCGGTCCGGGGATCTCCCGGCTATCCGCCGGGCACGCGGCTGCGAAGCGGAAGTTCGACACGCACGGTGAGGCCGCCGCCCGCCCTGGGGGCGGCGGTCACCCTGCCGCGGTGCGTGACGGTGATCGTCCGGACCACCGCGAGTCCGAGCCCGGCACCGTTGCCGCGGCGTTCCCGGCCACGATGGAACGCCTCGAACAGGGCCGGGATCTCGTCCGGTGCCAGCACGGGGCCGGTGTTGGCGACCTCGATGTAGGCCGCGGTGTCCGTGGTGCCGGTGGCCACCGCCGCCGTGCCGTCGCGGTGGTTGTGCCGTACCGCGTTGGCCAGCAGGTTCAGCGCGATCTGCCGGATCAGCGCCGGGTCGCCCGCGACCGGCGCGGGCTCCGGTGTGCCGCTGATCCGGATACCGGCCGTACGGGCCTCGTCGGCCAGGTCCGCCAGGGCGTCCCGGGCGGCGTCCGCGAGGTCGGCCGGTTGCGGGGCCGGTGTTTCGGTCTCACCGCGCGCGAGCGTCAGCAGTGCCGCGATCAGCCGTTCGGTACGGGCGTTGGCGTCCAGCGCGCGCTGCACGGCGGGCTTCAGGCCGGCGGGAACCCGGCCCTGCGCCAGCGGGATCTCCAACGCGGTGCGCTGGAGGGTGAGCGGGGTGCGCAGTTCATGCGAGGCGTGCGCGGTGAAGCGGCGCTGCGCGGTGAAACTGCGGTCCAGGCGGTCGAGCATCTCGTCGAAGGTGTCGCCGAGTTCGCGGACCTCGTCGTGCGGGCCGGTCAGGCCGAGCCGTTCGTCCAGCGTGCTGCCGCTGCTGATCCGCCGGGCCGCCGCGGTGACCTGGCTGAGCCGGCGCAGGGAGCGGCGGCCGGCCCACCAGGCGAGCACGGCGGCAAGCACGGTGAAGGCGACGAGCATCAGCAGGGACCGCTGCAGGAGGCCGCCGAGGACACTGTTCTGGAAGTCGTCGAAGGCCTGCGCGGCGTCGACCGTTGCGGCGGGGGTCGATCCCGGCACCTCGGACGGCTCGGCGCCCCCGGCCCGTGCGGCACCGGAGACCGGCGCCGGCGGGCCGGCCTCGGTCGTGCCGGCGCCGGTCGTGACGGTGGCCGGGACGACGAGATCGCGGTACGCCTCCAGGAGTTGTCGGGAACTCAGCCAGTTCAACAGGAGCAGCCCGCAGCCGAGGACCGCGAAGACGGCCGTCGTCACCAGCGTCAGCCGGCCGCGCAGTGGCAGCCGGTGCGGCGACAGGCACAGGAGACGGGCGCGGTTCACAGCCGGTATCCGTAGCCGGGGTCGTGGACGATCAGCGCGGGTTCGCCGATCTTGCGGCGCAGCGCGTGCACGGTGACCCGGACCGCGGTGGTCGCCGGATCCAGTGCGGTGTCCCACAGCGCATCCCGCAACTGCCCGGTGGCGACCGGGGCGCCGTCCGCGGCGAGCAGCAGTTCCAGGACACCGAGCTCCCGGGGCGTGAGCCTCAGCGGCCGGCCGTCCCGTTCGGCGACTCTGCGTACGGTGTCCAGGCTCACCCCGTGTCTGCTCAGCACCGTGCCGGAGCTGCCGCCCGGGGAGCGGCGCCCCAGCGCGCGCAGCCGGGCCACCAACTCCAGGTACGAGAACGGCTTGGCCAGGTAGTCGTCGGCGCCCTGGCCTAGCCCGTCGACCAGGTCGGAGAGGGTACCGGCGGCGGTCAGCATGAGGATGCGGGCCGGGTAGCCGACCGTGTTCAACGCCCGGCAGACCGCGTCACCGCTCCGTTTGGGCAGGTCCCGGTCCAGGATCAGGACGTCGTAGTCGGTCGCGGCCGTCAGCTCCAGCGCGCGGGCGCCGTCGTGCGCGACATCGCAAACCATGCCCTCGTCGCGCAGGCCCTCGGCCAGCATCGCGGCCAGATCGACCTCGTCCTCGACGATCAGCACCCGCATTCCGCCCCGCTCCGTTCTGCCGCACCGCGCCCCGCCGAGAGCCTGTCGGGCGGCCTCTGACCGGGCGGCCACCCGACAGGCTCCGAGCCGTGTGGCCACCAGTCTGCGCCCACGGGGGTTAGTCGGCGGTTAGTCCGGCTCTGACGAGTGGTTAACACGCGGGCCCATAGAACGGTCAGACGTCATCACCGACATCCGGCAAGGAGCCTGAAATGCACGGTCGAACCCGAAGTACCCTCCTGGCGTCAGCCGTTCTGGCGGCGGCACTGCTGCTGAGCGCCTGTTCCTCGGACGACTCGGCGCCCAGGGTGGCCGGGGACAACGGCACGAAGAAGGCCGGACAGCAGGACGGTGCCGCCCTCCGGCAGGCCTGGGTCGCCTGCATGCACAAGCAGGGGCAGACAGACGTCGAACAGGACAAGGACGGCAACATCACCGTCCCGGCGTCCAACGTCGACGGCGCGTCGGCCGAGGAGTACGAGAAGGCCGCCAAGGTCTGCGACGCCAAGGTCCCCGGTGTCCAGCAGGTCACCGGGAAGACCCAGGAAAAGTTCATCGCGCAGGCGCGCGCCTTCGTCGCATGCGCACGGAAGAACGGCTACCCGGACATCCCCGACCCCGACCCCCAGATGGGCATCATCACCTTCACCCGGACGACGTTCGACATGGCCAAGTGGGATGCTATCCAGCCGGCCTGCGGCAAGCTCCCGATGCCCGGCTACACGATCGGCGGATGACATGAGCCGCACCGTCAAGACCGCCGCCCCCGCCGACAGCACGCCGGCCCGGGCACGGAGGAGTCGCCGCAACGCCGTCGTCCCCCTGCTCCTGATCGCTGTGCTCGGCGGTTCGGGCGCATTCGCGCTGGCCCGGCCCTGGGAGCGCGGAGAATCCACCATCGGGCAGGCGCCCGTCGCCCACGACGTCGTCGCGGTCGAAAAGGGCTCGCTCTCCACCGGCATCCAGGCCGGCGGAGCACTCGCCTTCGACCATCCCACTCCCGTCGTCGCCACGGGCCGGGGCACGCTCACCGCGCTGCCCGCCGTCGGCACCGTCGTCAAGACGGGCGGCAGGCTCTACGAGGTCGACGGCCGGCCCGTGGTGCTGCTGAAGGGCGCGCGGCCGATGTGGCGCGACCTCGGCCCAGGGGCGGCCGACGGCCCCGACGTCGAGCAGCTCAAACGCAATCTGATCAAGCTCGGCCACGCCGAGGGGCTCGGTCTGGCGGCCGACCGGAAGTTCACGCCGGGCACCGCCACCGCGGTCAAGCGCTGGCAGAAGGCGCTCGGCGTGCCGCAGACCGGCACGGTCACGCTCGGCAGCGTGGTCATGCTGCCGCAGGCGACCGTACGCGTACAGCAAGTGGGCGCGCAGCTCGGCGCGGCGGTCGGGACCGCCGCGGTCCTGACCGTGACCAGCACGGATCTGGTGGCGACGGTGCAGCCCGCCGAGAACCAGCTCTCCCGGTTCAAGCCCGACGGCAAGGTGACCGTGAAACTCGCGGACGGCGGCACGGTCAACGGCCGCATCCGCTCCCTGCTCCGTGGCGGCGCAGGCGGCGGGGAGGGCGGGCCGGGCGGCGACAGCGGCGACAGCGGCGGCGGCTCGGACAAGACCACGGTCACCGTCGCATTGGACGCCCAGGGCCTGGCCAGGAAGTCCGGCCCCTCCTCGGTGGTCGTCAGCGTCGTCGGCGACAGCGTCAGCGACGCGCTCATCGTGCCGGTCACCGCGCTGCTCGCGCTGGACGGCGGTGGCTACGGCGTGAAGGTGGCCGACGGAGCCGACGCCACCGCCGCCCGGCTGGTCAAGGTGCAGCTGGGGCTCGTCGCCGACGCCAAGGCGCAGATCTCCGGCGGCATCCGGGCCGGCGACCAGGTGGTGGTCCCGAAGTGACGGTCTCTCAGCCACCGGGCGACGCCCCGGTCCTGGAGCTCTCCGGTGTCGTCAAGGAGTACCCGGGCTCGCCGCCGCTGCGCATCCTGCACGGCATCGACCTGACCGTCGAGGCGGGCGAACTCCTCGCCGTCGTCGGCCCGTCCGGCTCCGGCAAATCCACCCTTCTCGCGCTGCTCGGCTCGCTCGACCGGCCCACCGACGGGCGGCTGCGGTTCGAAGGGCTCGACCTGTCCGGCCTCTCGGACCCCGAGCTGGCCGCCTTGCGCGCGCACCGGATCGGCTTCGTCTTCCAGCAGTTCTTCCTGTTGTCCGGACTCAGCACGGTCGAGAACGTCGCCACCGGCCTCCTCTACAGCGGCGCGCCGCTCTCCGTGCGCCGCGCCCGCGCCGTCGAAGCGCTCCGCGAAGTGGGGCTCGGCCACCGGCTCGGCCACCGTCCCGACCAGCTCTCCGGCGGCGAGAAGCAGCGGGTCGCCATCGCCCGCGCGCTGGTCGGACGCCCCGCACTGCTGCTCGCCGACGAGCCCACCGGAGCCCTCGACAGCGTCTCCGGAGCATCCGTCGTCGACCTGCTGCGCACCCTGAACGCCGACGGCACCACAGTCGTCGTCATCACCCACGACCGCGACCTGGCCGCGTCCTTCCCCCGGCGCATCGGCATCCACGACGGCCGCATCGACTTCGACGAACGCGGCGCGCACCCGGCGGGAGCGGCCCTGTGACGTCCACCCTGCGCCGCACCCGGCTGCGTCCGACGGACCTGCTGCGCCTCGGCATGATCGGTCCGCGCACCCGGAAGATGCGCTCCGCGCTGTCCGCGCTCGGCATCTCGCTCGGCATCGCCGCCGTCATCGCGGTGACCGGCATCTCGCACTCCAACCAGGCGCACCTGCTCGAACGGCTCGACCAGCTCGGCTCCAACCTGCTCACCGTCGCCCCCGGCAAGGGGCCCGACCAGAAGCCGGTGCCGCTGCCGCCCACCGCCGAGAAGATGCTCGCCAACATCGCCCCCGTCCAGCAGGTCACCGCGACCGGGGCCACCCGGGCCCACGTCTACCGCAACGATCTCGTACCGGCGGAACGGACCAGCAGCATCAACGTGCTGGCCGCTCGGCTCAATCTGCTCGGCGTCCTGCGCATGGACATGAAGAGCGGGCAGTGGCTGGACACGGCGAGCGAGAACCTTCCGGTGACCGTCCTCGGCGAGCAGGCCGCGCAACGGCTCGGCGTGGGCGCGCCGGGCGAGCGGGTGTGGCTGGGCGGGCAGTGGTTCGTCGTCGGCGGAATCCTGGCGCCGAACGAACTCTCCCCCGAGCTCGGCACCGCCGCCCTGGTCGGCTGGCCACAGGCCACCGCCCATCTGGGCGCGGACGGCACCGCCGCCACCGTCTACCTCAGGACGTACCCGGAACGCGTCCCCGACGTGCAGGCGGTGGCCGGGGCCACCGCGGACCCCGCCAACCCGAGCACCGTCGCGGTCAGTCGCCCGTCCGACCTGTACACGGCCCGCACCGAGGCGAAGAACGCCCTCACCGGGCTGGTCCTCGCCCTCGCCGGAGTCGCCCTGCTCGTAGGCGGCGTCGGCATCGCCAACACCATGGTGGTGGGCGTGATGGAACGCCGTGGCGAGATCGGACTGCGCCGCGCGCTGGGCGCCCGAGGCGGCCAGATCGCCGCGCAGTTCCTGCTGGAGGCCGTCCTGATGGGCTTCATCGGCGGCGTCGGCGGCCTGCTCGTGGGCGGCCTCACCGTCTACGGCTACGCGTTCACCCAGGGCTGGCCGGCATCGATCCCGCTCTACACGGTCGTCGCCGGACCGCTGGTGTCGGTTCTGGTCGCCGCTGTGGCCGGAATCTATCCGGCGCTGCGTGCCGCCGGAGCGTCCCCGACGGACGCGCTCCGCTCGGCCTGACGGCCCGCACGCCGCCCCGGAGGGGCCGGTGCGGACGAGGCCGCACCTCGGCAGAACCTGCCCGACCGCCACCGCGGAGATCACCGCGGTCATAGGGCCTCTCGTTTGGATCAGGCCGGGCTCGCGGGGCCTGGCACGCACGCTCGCCGCGTTGTCGTCACTCGCCAGGGCTCCTTCCCCAAGCTCTCAGCTGCGTTCGAGCAGGGGAGGCCCCATCCGACTCCCTCCTCCGCCTTGCGATCGCACGCACCAGGTCCCGCTCCCTGATCCGGCCTGATCCAAACGAGAGGCCCTAGTCCGAAGGGCTGATCACGTTCATCCACCTCCTGCTGTTAGCCTGCTCTTGCATATAGGTTGCAATAACAACAGGACAGCAGCTGGAGGTTCGACCCCATGGCCACGTACACGCTCCCGGAACTCCCGTACGACTACGCGGCGCTCGAACCGGTCATCAATCCGCAGATCATCGAGCTCCACCACGACAAGCACCACGCCGCCTACGTGAAGGGCGCGAACGACACGCTGGAGCAGCTGGAGGAGGCGCGCGGCAAGGAGGCCTGGGGAGCGATCAACGGGCTCCAGAAGAACCTCGCGTTCCACCTCTCCGGCCACATCCTGCACTCGATCTACTGGCACAACATGACCGGTGACGGTGGCGGCGAGCCCCTCGCGGCGGACGGTGTCGGTGACCTCGCGGACGCGATCACGGAGTCGTTCGGCTCGTTCGCCGGCTTCAAGTCCCAGCTGACGAAGGCTTCGGCGACCACGCAGGGCTCTGGCTGGGGTGTCCTCGCGTACGAGCCGGTCAGCGGAAAGCTGATCGTCGAGCAGATCTATGACCACCAGGGCAATGTCGGCCAGGGCTCCGTCCCGATCCTGGTCTTCGACGCCTGGGAGCACGCCTTCTACCTCCAGTACAAGAACCAGAAGGTCGACTTCATCGAAGCCATGTGGCGCGTCGTCAACTGGCAGGACGTCGCGAAGCGTTACGCGGCCGCCAAGGAGCGCGCCGACGTGCTGCTGCTCGCGCCCTGACGGCGAGGCGCACGAACGTCCTGCCTCGTGATCGTCTTCTCAACCTTCACCGGGCAGGCGGATGAAGGGGGGACCCTCACCTGGACGTGACAGGTGAGGGTCCTTCTGTCGTGTTGTGCGGCAGGGGCAGGAAGTGGGGTCAGAAGGCGGGATCAGGAGTCGGGATCAGGAAACGGGGGCATGCTTCAGCAGCGTGCTCAGCACCGGCTCGGCATGCGTCCAGAGCACCGACCCGCCCGCGTCCGGCACCAGGTGCCGGACGGCGCCCGGGATGCGCGAGGCCAGTCCGGCCCCGTGGTCGGGCGAGTGACCGGTGTCCTTCTCCCCGTACCAGAGGTCCACCGGTACGTCGATGTCCGACAGTTCGATGTCCCAGCGGCCCATGGCCAGAACCGTGTCCCGGGCATAGCCTGCGGCGGCCCCCTGCGCGAAGGCTTCGTCGAGCGCGCGCCGGTAGGCGGCCGCGAACGCGGGCTGCCGATAGACGGCGAGGTCGCACTCGGGACTGCCGGACATGACCATGTCCCACATCGCCTGCGCGGTGAATCCGGCGAAGACCTGCTCGGCGGCGGCCGGGTCGGACACCGCCAGGCCGACGAGGCCCCGCAGGTCGTCCGGCAGCGCGTCGGCGAAACACGGCGCGGCGATCTCGTCCGCGCCGGAGACCACCGCGAGCGCGCCGACCACCCCGGCAGCGGCGCAGGCGAGGGCGAAGGGCGCACCCTGCGAGTTGCCGACCATCAGGGGCCGCCGCCCCAGGCCGCGCAGGGCGGCGAACGCGCGGATGTCGTCGGCGAAGTCCCCGAAGGTGCGGCCGGGCCGGGGCGAGGAGGCGCCCAGACCCGGGCGGTCGAGCGAGATCAGCCGCACCCCGAGACCGTCCACCACCTCACCGCCGAACCCGAGATGCCTGCTGGTGGCCGCCCCCGGCGACAGCAGCACCGGCACCCCGTCCTCCGGCCCCCACTCGGCCCAGCCCAGCAGCCGCCCTCCCGGCAGCTGCTCGGTACCGATACGAACCGGATCAATCACGTGCAAAGTCATATGCCTGATCATGACCGGATCCGCCGACCGCGTCGAAGGGATTTCCGCCGGCCCCGGACCGGTCCGCTTCAGGGGGCGGCGGTGTCCGGCCAGGAGATGTCGGTCTCGGCCGGCGCGGCATAGTCGATGCCGGGCACGGCGAACCCGTACAGGCGCTGCACTTCGGCGTGGAACCAGCCGAGGTCGGCGAGTTCGGTGATGTTCTCGGTGGTGGCGGCGTTCCACCGCTCGGTGACGGCCGCCTGGACAGCGGGATCGAGTTCCCAGGTGTCCAGGCGCACCCGCCCTTCGTCGTCGAGGTCGAGCGGGCGGACACCGGTGAGCCGGTCCCACAGGTCGGTGAGCTGCCCGATCGGCGGGACCATGGCGTCGCCGAGGACGCCGCGGAGCAGCCCGACGTAGAGGGCGATGCCGGGGATCGCGGTCGAGGACTGGGTGACGGCGGCCGCGTTGACCGAGGTGACCGCGCGCCCGTCGACCAGTTTCGCGAGCCGCTCGTCGAGGGTGCGGGCGGTCTGTTCGAGGTGGGACTTGGCGGCGCCGATGGTGCCCTGCCGGTAGATCGCGGCCGTCAGGGGGGAGCCGATGTAGGAAAGAGCGGCGGTGCTGAAGCCGTCGGCGAGCAGCCCGCGGTCGGCGAGATGGTCGATCCACCGTTCCCAGTCCGTTCCCCCCATGACGGCGACGGTCTGCTCGATGTCGTCGCCGTCGGCCGGCTGCGTCTCGGCCTCCCGCACCTCGCCGGCGCCCCGGTCGTCGAAGACCAGGGTCTTGGTGGTGTACGCCTCGCCGACGGGCTTGAGGACGGACGCATAGGTGGTCCCGGTGTCGGGGTCGGTACGGCGCGGGGCGGCCACCGAGTAGATCAGGTGGTCCAGACGGCCGCCGAAGCGCTCCTCCAGCACCTGGGCGACCTGGTGCTTCATCTCGTCGGAGAACGCGTCCCCGTTGAGGAACACCATGTCGTGACCGTGCCGCCGGGCGAGTTCGGCGGTCGCGGCCGTGCGGTACCAGCCGGCCGTACCGGTACGGCGTCCGGGGGCCTTCTCGAAGCAGACCCCGATCCCACGGATGCCTGCCCGGGCGAGACCGGCGATCGTCGCGGCCAGCCCGTACCCGGCGGAGGAGCCGATGACCAGCGCCACGGGCGCCCGGTCCGGCACCCGGGAAGGAGCGGGAACGGCCTGCCACATGTCCTCCACCAGGCGCTCGCAGCCGGCCGGGTGGGAGTCGAGGAAGAGGAAGCCTCGGTTCTTGGGGGCGATGACGCGTTCGCTCATGGGCTCGGGTCCTTCGGGTCGTCACGGACGAAAAGCGGCGGCGACGCGGAGGCCCGCACCACACCCTGCAATTCTGCGACGGCACGAACACGGACGGTTGCCTCGTCAGGCACAGTAATGTCCAGCCGCTCTTGGAGGCTTTCCACCACTCCATGCGGCCATCGCCACGGCGTCCAGCTCGGGGTGGCGGCCGAAGCCGGCAAGCAGGTCCGCGCCGTGCGCCACCGCGTTGAGCCGGCCGGGCGTCTCGTCGTGGCCGCGCGGATCCTGCTCCGCCGGGTACCCGTTCGGGCAGCCGGCGCCCCGCTCGGCGCGCCCTACCGGCCGTCGGTGACCAGCGCCATCATCAGCCCGTCATACCCCTTGCTGCCGACCGTCTGCAGAGCGGTCGCGCTCAACGTCGGTTCGGCCGCGACGAGTTCGGTGAAGCGGCGCACGCCCTGCACCTTCGGGTCCTCGCTCCCGCCGTCGACCACCTCGCCGTCCCGCACCACGTTGTCCGCGATGATCAGGCTGCCGGGCCGGGTCAGCTTCAGTGACCAGGCCAGGTAGTCGGGGTTGCTCGGCTTGTCGGCGTCGATGAACACGATGTCGAAGGGTCCGTACCCCTCCGCCGCGAGTTCCGGCAGCGTGTCGAGGGCGCGGCCGACGCGGATCTCGACGACCTCCGAGAGGCCGGCCCGCTCGATGTTGGCCCGCGCGACCTCGGCGCACTCCGGGTCGAATTCGAGCGTCACGAGCCTGCCGCCCTCGGGCAGCGCGCGGGCCAGCCAGATCGTGCTGTAGCCGCCCAGGGTGCCGATCTCCAGCACGGTGCGCGCCCCTTGGAGCCTGGCCAGCAGGTGCAGCAGCTTGCCCTGGTTGGCGGCGACCTGCATGGCCGGGAGCCCGGCCTCGTCACTGGCCTCGACGGCCGCGTCCAGAGCTTCGTCCGAACCGACCAGCAGGCCGTTGAAGTAGTCGTCGACCTCGGTCCACCGTGCCAGAGTCACGACATGTTCCCCTCTCGAATGCAGGTAAGTTCCTCAAGGGAACTTATCTCATCCGAGGTGAATGCGATGATGGGCGCCATGAGCGCCCTCCCTGCCGATCCCACCGTCCTTCACCCGATGCCGGACCAGCCCCGGGTCGTGCAGCTGAAGCCCCTGATCAAGTCCGAACTGATCGAGGCAGGCGACTACTCGTACTACGACGACCCCGACGACGCGACGGCGTTCGAGACCCGCAACGTGCTGTACCACTACGGCCCGGAGAAGCTCCTCATCGGGAAGTTCTGCGCGCTGGGAACGGGGGTGCGGTTCATCATGAACGGCGCCAACCACCGGATGGACGGCCCGTCCACGTTCCCCTTCCCCAGCATGGGCGGCTCCTGGGCCGAGCACTTCGACCTGCTGACCGGGCTGCCGAGCAGGGGCGACACGGTCGTCGGCAACGACGTCTGGTTCGGCTACAACTCCCTAGTGATGCCGGGCGTACGGATCGGGCACGGCGCGATCATCGGCGCCGGCGCGGTCGTCACCGGTGACGTACCCGACTACGGCATCGTCGGCGGCAATCCCGCACAGCTGATCCGTACCCGGTACGACGAGGAAACCATCGTCCGGCTCCTGGCGGTCGCCTGGTGGGACTGGCCCATGGAGCACCTCACCCGACACATCCGCACCATCATGTCCGGCAGCGTCGACGACCTCGAAGCAGCGGCCCCGGAGGGGACATCATGACGATCACCGTTCGTGAACTGACCTACTACCCGGTCAAGGGCTGCGCCGGAACCGTGGTCGAATCCGCGCAGGTCCTCGGGACGGGCCTCGAACACGACCGGACGTTCATGGTGGTCGACGCGGGCGACGGCGCCTTCCGCAGCCAGCGCACACACCCTTCGATGGCCGCGATCAGGGTCGAGGTCCTGGACGCCGGGGCGGCGCTGGCACTGTCCGCCGAGGGTGTCGAGTCGTTGCGCCTGAAGGTCGACCGGGACGGTCCGCGCCGCGAGGTCAGCATGTTCGACCGCCCGCTCGGCGCGGCCGTCGACCAGGGGGACGAGGTCGCGGAGTGGTTCTCCGACGCGCTCGGTGCGAAGTCCCGCCTGGTACGGGTGGCCCCCGGCTTCGACCGGGACGGCTGGGGCGACACCCCCGGCAAGGTCAACTTCGCCGACGCGCACGCGGTGCTGGTCGCCTCGACGGCCTCCCTGGACGGCCTCAACGCCCGCATCACCGCCCGGGGCGACGCCGCGCCGGTGCCGATGGACCGTTTCCGCCCCAACATCGTCCTGACCGGCGACGACGAACCGCACTTCGAGGACCGGGTGCGCCGGATGCACCTCGGTTCCGTGGAACTCGCCCATTCCGTACGGGCGATGCGGTGCAACGTCCCGCTCGTCGACCAGCGCACCGGCCGCCGCGCGGGCCCTGAACCCGTCCGGACCCTTGCGACGTACCGGCGCGAGCCGGAGTACAAGAACAAGGTGAGCTTCGGCGCGAAGAACGCGGTGGTCCGCGAGGGCGTGGTGAGCGTCGGGGATGTGGTCGAGGTCGCGGAGTGGCTCGGCGCGTGAAGTCCCCGGACTTCGCCGCCCCGGCGAGGCCGTAAGGGCTGTCCGGCGGATCACGGTGTGGAGAGAGCCATGTGATCGTTCATCTGCCCCTCGTGATGCAATGTTGCTCATGGCAACACTTCTTGATAAGGCACAGACGTTCCGCTCCCTGCATGTGCCGGGCACACCGGTGGTCCTGCCCAATGCATGGGACGTGGCGTCCGCCCGGGTGGTGGCGGACGCCGGTGCTCTCGCAGTCGCGACCACGAGCGCCGGTGTCGCCTGGTCACTCGGCCGCGGCGACGGCGACCACCTGACCCGGGACCAGGCGCTTGGCGCGATCGCCCGGATCACGGCCGCCGTCGACCTGCCGGTCACTGCCGACATCGAACGCGGTTACGCGGCCGACCCGGCCGGCGTGGCCGAGACGGTGCGGGGTGTCCTTGCGGCCGGAGCCGTGGGCATCAACCTGGAGGACACCCTGCGTCCCATTGCCGAGCAGGCCGAACGGCTCGCAGCCGCTCGCAGGGCCGCGGACGAGACCGGCGTCCCGCTGTTCATCAACGCCCGCATCGACACGCACCGCCTGCCACCCGGTGACCGCACCGCTTGGCTGGACGAAACGCTCGCCCGCGCCCGCGCCTACGCGGCGGCCGGCGCGGACGGCATCTTCGTTCTCGGCACACCGGACGCCGAAACGGTCTGGACGCTCGTGTCCTCTCAGCCCTTGCCGGTGAATATCCTGGCCGGCCCCGGCTCACTCCCCGTGTCCGAGCTCGCCGAGTCGGGAGCTGCTCGTATCAGCGCGGGGTCCTCCATCGCCGAGGCAGCGTACGGGCTGGCCCGGCGAGCCGCCCACGAGCTGCTGGAGAAGGGCACGACGACCACACTGGAAGGTGGATTCGACTACGCCGTCCTCAACGCGCTGCTCCTTGCCGAACCCGCGCACTGAGACACGGTCAGGAACGCAGCCACGGTCGGATCGCCGCCACGGTGACCGTGCGCTGCCGTCGTACGGCTCGGGACCGGCCAGCCGTACGCCTGCACCGCGCGGGCGGGGCCGCCGTGATCAACTGGTCCGCGCGCCCCATGCGGACCCTGCCCGTGGGGGCGGTCACCACGATTCCTTGTCCTTGTCCTTGTCCTTGTCCTTGCCGAGGGACTCCCCGAGGTGGGCCATGACGGCCCAGATGATCGCCTTCCGGCACGGGTTCAGGCCCTTGGTCTCGATGTACAGGGTGTTGTCCCCGCCGACCCGGTAGTTCTCCCGGCGGCCGTCCGCCTTGAGCTTGAGGCCTTCCATGCGGCGCCGCAGGTGGGGAACGGTGACGCCGACCTGGTGGTCGTCCACGGTCACCCGGGTGACCTCGTCCCACGGGATCTCGTCCGCGGCGCCCTTGACGTACAGGTACGTGTTGCCGATCTCGATGGGGCCGTACTGGACCTTGCCGCTTTCGGTGGCGAGTTCACGCAGGTCGTGCCGTACGCGCGCCTCGACGACGCGGTCGATGATGTCTCCGAACATCGGCGTCAGGCTGCCCGGGGAGCGCAGGAAGGTACGCAGGAGTCCGGCACCGATGTCGGTCAGGAAGTAGTTGCCGGACAGATCACGGGCGCCCTGGCCGGTCGCCGTCCACAGTCGGGCGACGATCCGGTCCGAGACCGGCCGTATGGCGGACGACCCGAGATGGGTGACATGACGGGTCAGGACCACGTCGCGGAAGTCCTCCCAGCAGTGCGCCCACCGCACCTTGCGCCGGCCCCGGTAGACGATTCCGTCCTCATGCAGGATCAGCCAGGAGGCGAGGGAGTGGGTCAGCTCGTACACGCCCCAGACGAACAGCAGAAGGCAGATGATGTCGAATATGAGGTGCCCGGCGCCCGGCATGGAGTCGGGTATGCCACCGAACATCAGGAAGGCCGCCACCGGGACGGCGGTCAGGGCGAGCTTGCCCATGGTCGGCCGTTCCCGGTAGCGCGCGAGGACCGGTCCCAATTCGGCCGGATCGGCCTTCCGGCGCCGTTCATCGCTCCCTCGGCCCTGATCCGCCACGGTGAAACCTCCCTGATGATTCGTCAGACGAATGTGTGGCGCCGGGAGTTGGCAGACCCTTCCCCGTTCGTCACCGCATGACTCCGATGCTCCTCCCGCAGCCTATGCCCGCCCGGGGCCGGCCGGAGGGCCCGCTCCCCCACAGCCGTTCCGCACGGCACCCACCAGCGCGTCGCCCACATCCGTACGGAAGTACAGCACCGACCGCCCCGCTCTGCGGCGGTCGGCCAGGCCGGAGTCCAGCAGGACCCTGAGGTGGCGGCCCACCGAACCCAGCCCCTGGCCGGTCAGGGCCACCAGTTGGGTGGTGCTCTTCGGGGAGGCGAGGAGGACCAGGACCGCCGCCCGCGCGGGGCCGAGCAGGCGGCCCAGACCGTCCGGCACCCGGTCCCGGCCCGCGTCGGCCAGGGTGCCCGAGCACGGGTAGACGACCGCGTACCGCAGGGCGTCGTCATCCCAGGAGACCCAGCCGCTGCGCTGGGTGACCGGGACGAACAACAGCCGCACACCCGACAGTTGCTTCGGCGGGTAGTCGTGCGCGTTGATCTGGAGCCGGCTCCCGCCGAGCCACCGCATTCCCGGACGCAGACCGCTCAGGGCAGCCGCCCAGCCGCCCTGGCTCAGCTGTCCGGTGCGCGCGACGACGTCCGCCTCGATGATCCGGCGGCGGCGCGGCCAGTCCGGCAGGACCGTGTGCCGCCAGACCCAGTGCAGTACGTCGGCGGCGCGCTGCGCCAGGTCGTCACGGTCCAGGAGTTCCGGGAGCGGACGGCCGCCGAGCGACACGGCCAGGTCGGCGCGGGCGCGCTCGGGCGTGGTGGCCCGGACCGGGACCAGCTCCTCCTCCAGGGACGGCGCGCCCTCGCCCGTCGGCGTGGGGGTGATGAAGTCGGCGTTCCAGCTGCCGCCGAGTGCCGCCGGTACCAGGAGGGCGGCGACCGGGTCGGCGGCCTGTCTCGCCCGGTAGGCGGGCAGATGGGCGTCGAGCCATACCCGTTCGCCGGGGTGCTCGGCCCGTCCCCATTCCAGGGCGTTCAGGGCGGAGATGGTCTCGGCGAGCGGCGACACGACAAACCGGCTCCCTGCGAGCGTGTCCGTGTTGATCTGCCACAGGCCCATGACGTTTCGCCTCCCCGCGAAACAATATCGACGTGCGGGAAGGGCCTCCGAGACTCCCCGCATGTACACCTACCGGGAACTCTTCCGTACGCCGCAGTTCGGACCGCTCTTCGCGACCAACGCCGTTCAGGTCGCGGGGTCGACGATGAGCGGGCTGGCCCTCGGCACTCTCGTCTACGCCGCGACCGACTCGCCGCTGCTTGCCGCCCTGTCCATGTTCGGCTCCTCGCTCGCCCAGGTGATCGGGGCGACCCTGCTGATGTCGGCGGCGGACCGGCTGCCGCCACGGGCCGCGATGTCCGGCATGGCGCTCGCCTTCGGGCTGGCCACCGCCGTGCTTGCCGTCCCCGGGCTGCCGCTGCCGGTGGTCTTCGCGATCATCCTGGTCGAAGGTGTGATCGCCGCCGTGGGCGGTGGGGTGCGGTACGGGCTGCTCAACGAGGTGCTGCCCAAGGACGGTTATCTGCTGGGGCGTTCCGTGCTGAACATGTGCGTCGGCCTGATGCAGATCGGCGGGTTCGCGCTCGGCGGGCTCCTGGTGACGACGTTGTCCGCGCGCGGCACGCTGCTGGTCGCGGCCGCCCTGTACCTGACCGGTGCGGCCGTCGCCCGGTTCGGGCTGGTGCGTCGGCCGCCGCGCGCCACCGGGCGGCCGTCGGTCGCCGCGACGTGGCGGACCAATGCCGTTCTGTGGTCGTCCCGGTCCCGCCGCCGGGTCTATCTCGCGCTCTGGGTGCCGAACGGGCTGATCGTCGGCTGCGAGTCGCTGTTCGTCCCGTACTCCCCGGAGCACGCGGGGCTCCTCTTCGCATTCGGCGCGCTGGGGATGCTCGTCGGGGACACGGTGGCGGGCCGGTTCGTCGCACGGCACTGGCGGGGGCGACTGGCCACGCCGTTGCAGCTGCTCCTGGCCGCCCCGTATCTGCTCTTCGCCGCGCGCCCGGCGCTCCCCCTGGCGTTCGCCCTGGCCGTGCTCGCCTCGGTCGGGTTCTCGGCGAGCCTGCTGTTCCAGGAGCGGCTGATGGCCCTGACCCCGGAGGAGCTCACCGGTCAGGCCCTCGGGCTGCACTCCTCCGGCATGCTGACCATGCAGGGCGTCGCGGCCGCGCTCGCGGGCGCCGTCGCCCAGCGGACCTCGCCGGGGACGGCGATGGCCGTGATGGCGGGGGCCTCTCTCGCGGTGACGCTGGCGCTCGCGGCGGCGGAGCGCCGGGCCGCGGGAGCGGTGGAGGACAGGGCACTTCCCGGGGTCTCGGATGGTGCCCTCACTCGATAGTTTGGGCGCGTGCCTCATCGGGCCTTCAACGGTCCCGATCGGTCTCGGTGCACCTCATACGGACACTCGGTGCACCTCACATGGGCAAAGGGAAATGCATGTTAAAGACGTATCGCACGGTGCAGTTCACGGAGTATGGCGGGCCCGAGGTTCTGCAAGTTGTGGAGCGCGAGGTGCCGCTCCCGGGTCCTGGGGAGGTGCTTGTCGAGGTCCGGGCGGCCGGGGTGAACCCGCTGGACTGGCAGCTGCGCAGCGGGGCTGTCGCGGCGATGATGCCGGTGGCGTTTCCCGCAGTGCCCGGTGGCGACGTCGCCGGTGTCGTGAGGGGCGTCGGCGAAGGCGTGAGCGACTTCGTGGCGGGTGACGAGGTCTTCGGTTCGATCGGTACGGGCGGCTGCGCCGAGTTCGTTTCGGCGCCCGCGGCTCAGCTCGCGCGCAAGCCCGCGAACGTGCCGTGGGAGGTCGCGGCCGGACTGCCGGTGGCGGTCAACACGGCCTTCCAGGCACTCGACGACCTCGGTGTGAAGGCCGGGCAGACGCTGGTCGTGGACGGCGCCGCCGGTGGTGTCGGATCCGTGGCCGTGCAGATCGCCCGGCATCTCGGCGCGACCGTGATCGGTACCGCGAGCGAGCGCAACCATGCCTATCTGCGCTCGCTCGGCGCCGAGCCGGTGACCTACGGCGAGGGGCTCGCCGAGCGGGTCCGTGCCCTCGCGCCGCGCGGCGCGGACGCGGCATTCGACACGGCGGGAAAGGGCTCGTTGCCGGAACTCGTCGATGTGACCGGCGGGCCGGAGCGCGTGGTCACCATCGCCGACCACCGGGCGGAGGAACACGGCGTGCGCTTTGTGTTCGCCGGCGCCGGTGAGATCCGGGGGCGCCTTGAGCGGGCAGCCGCGCTGGTCGTGGCCGGCGAACTCACCCTGTCGGTGGCGCGCACGTACACGCTGTCCGAGGCGGCCGACGCCCACCGGGAGAGCGAAGGCGGCCACGTACGCGGCAAGCTCGTCGTCGTGCCGGGCTGACGCCGACGCTGACGCCGACCTGCCGGGTGTTCCCGGTACGCCCGTACCGGGCCCCGGCAGGAGGTCAGTGCGGCGTGAACGTGTACTCCAGCAGCGGCAGTTCGCGGCCGGGGATCGAGCCCGATGGAATCGCCCCGATCCGTACCGCGCCCATCGCGAGGTAGAACGGCTCCGCGTTCGGGTCGGCGTCGATGGTCAGGCGTACGAAGCCGAGGCGGCGGGCCTCCGTCATGGTGTGCTCGAACAGGAGGCGTCCGATGCCCCGGCCGATCGCGTCCGGGGCGACGAACATCATGCCGAGGGCACCCTCGGGCGGGGCACCGTCCAGAGTGGTGAAGCCCAGGACGCGGCCGTCCTCCTCGGCGACCGTCGTGCGGCGGGGGCCGATGTCGGCCGGGTGCAGGGTGAGTTCGTCGCGGCAGGCGGCGAGGAACGCCTCGTCGTAACCCCAGTGGGCCTTCGATGCCAGTGCCAGCTCGGTCAGCTCCCCCGCCTCGGTCCTGTGCGCCGGTCGTACGTCCATGTCCGCCCCGTTCCTCGGCTCTGTTCCTGCGGCAGCTCGCCGCACCCGTTGTACGCGTGGGCCGCACGGGTGCGGGGCCGGACGGCGGCCCGGCCCCGCACCCGGTCGCCCGGATCAGTCGAAGACCGGGCCCTGCGTACGGGTCCGCTTGATCTCGTAGAAGCCGGGGATCGACGCCACCATCAGCGTGCCGTCCCACAGCTTCGCCGCCTCCTCGCCCTTCGGGGCGGGGGTGACGACCGGACCGAAGAAGGCGATCTGCTCGCCGTTCGCGCCCGGTACGGCGATGACCGGGGTGCCGACTTCCTGGCCGACCTTGTCGATGCCCTCCTTGTGGGAGGCGCGCAGCTCGGCGTCGTAGGCGTCGGAGTCCGCGTACTCCGCGAGCTCGGCGGGCAGGCCGACATCCCCGAGCGCGGCCACGATCGCCTCGCGGGTCGGGCCCTCGCCCTGGTTGTGGAAACGCGTGCCGAGCGCGGTGTACAGGGGGCCGACGACCTCGTCGCCGTGCTTCTGCTGGGCGGCGACCACGACGCGGACCGGGCCCCACGCGTTCTTCAGCCGGTCGCGGTACTCCTCCGGCAGCTCGTCGAGCTTGTCCTCGTTGAGGACGGCGACGCTCATCACATGCCAGCGGACCTCGACGTCACGGACCTTCTCCACCTCCAGCATCCAGCGGGAGGTCATCCACGCCCAGGGGCAGCCCGGGTCGAACCAGAAATCGACAGGGGTCTTGCCGGTCGCCATGCTGTTATCGGACATTTCTCTCCTCGTGAGGGCGTTCGCGCCTGTGCGCGAGAACGCCTCGGACGCACCGGCCATTCCCGTATACCGGGCCGAGTAGCGGCATGGGAGGATCAAACTATTCGAACGTGACACAAAGGAGTGCACCCGTGCCCGGTGAGAACCTGTCCCGCGACGAGGCCCGCGTACGGGCCGAGCTGCTGACGGTCGACAGTTACGAGGTCGGCCTCGATCTGCGTTCCGCCGTCGGTGGGCCCGACGAGGCCGGCGCCGGCCCGCGGACCTTCCGCTCGGTGACGACCATCCGGTTCCGCACCGCGCGGGCGGGGGCGTCGACCTTCGCGGACCTGGTGGCGCCGAGCGTGAACGCGGTGACGCTGAACGGCCGGCCGCTCGACCCCGCCGTCGTCTTCGACGGGACGCGGGTGGCACTGGAGGAGCTGCCGGAGGGCGAGAACGTCCTGGTGGTCGACGCGCAGTGCGCGTACAGCCGGACCGGCGAGGGCATGCACCGGTTCGTCGACCCGGAGGACGGCGAGGTCTACCTCTACACGCAGTACGAGCCGGCCGACTCGCGGCGGGTCTTCACGAACTTCGAGCAGCCCGACCTGAAGGCCCCCTTCCGCTTCGAGGTGACCGCGCCCGAGAGCTGGACGGTCTGGAGCAACGGCGCGGAGGAGTCCCGGGAGGGCGAGGTCCGGCGGTTCGCCGAGACGAAGCCGATCTCCACCTACATCACGGCGATCGTGGCCGGTCCGTACCACTACGTCACCGACTCCTACAGCCGTACGTTCGAGGACGGCACGACGCTGGAGATCCCGCTCGGCGCGCTGTGCCGCAAGGGGCTCGCCCGGCACTTCGACGCGGACGACGTCTTCCTCATCACCAAGCAGGGCCTGGACTTCTTCCACGACAACTTCGACTACCCGTACCCGTTCGGGAAGTACGACCAGGCGTTCGTGCCCGAGTACAACCTCGGCGCGATGGAGAACCCGGGCTGTGTCACGTTCCGCGAGGAGTACATCTTCCGCGGCAAGGTGACGCAGGCGTCGTACGAGAGCCGCGCCAACGTCATCCTGCACGAGATGGCCCACATGTGGTTCGGCGACCTCGTCACCATGCAGTGGTGGGACGACCTGTGGCTGAAGGAGTCGTTCGCCGACTTCATGGGCGCGTTCTCCATGGTGGAGTCGACCCGCTTCAAGAACGGCTGGATCACCTTCGCCAACAACCGCAAGTCCTGGGCGTACCGCGCCGACCAGCTGCCGTCCACGCACCCGATCACGGCCGATATCCGTGACCTGGAGGACGCCAAGCTGAACTTCGACGGCATCACCTACGCCAAGGGCGCCTCGGTCCTGAAGCAGCTGGTGGCGTACGTGGGGCGGGAGGCGTTCCTGGAGGGCGCCCGGCGCTACTTCAAGAAGCATGCCTACGGCAACACTCAGCTGGGCGACCTGCTGTCGGTGCTGGCCGAGACGTCCGGGCGGGACATGACCGCCTGGTCGCGGTCGTGGCTGCAGACCGCGGGCGTCAATTCGCTGACCCCGGTGGCGACGTACGACTCGGCGGACCGGATCACGGAGCTGGCGGTCCTCCAGGAGGCGGCCGAGTCCCACCCGGAGCTGCGGCCGCACCGGGTCGCGGTCGGGCTGTACCGGCGCGCCGCCGACGGCGGCCTGGTGCGGTACGCCCGCGCCGAGGTGGACGTGGCGGGGCCGCGCACGGTGGTCGGGGAGCTGGCGGGGGCCGAGCGGCCCGAGCTGATCCTGGTCAACGACGACGACCTCACGTACTGCAAGGTCCGCTTCGACGAGGTGTCCCTGGCCACGCTCCGGGAGCACCTGGGCGACATCACGGACCCCCTCGCGCGGGCGCTGTGCTGGTCGGCGCTGTGGAACCTGACCCGGGACGGGCTGATGCCCGCCCGTGACTTCGTCTCCCTCGTGCTGGCCTTCTCGGGCCGGGAGTCCGACATCGGTGTGCTCCAGATGCTGCACGCCTGGACCCGGACCGCGCTGGAGCAGTACGCGGCGCCCGGGTGGCGCGAGGAGGGCGCCCGGGCGCTGTCCGAGGGTGCGCTGCGGGAGCTGCGGGTCGCCGAGCCGGGCAGCGAGCACCAGTTGGCGTGGGCGCGGTTCTTCGCGTCGGTCGCCGACTCGGATGCGGACTTCCAGCTGCTGTCCGGGCTGCTCGACGGTTCGGCGCGGATCGACGGGCTCGACGTCGACCAGGAGCTGCGGTGGGCCTTCCTGTCGCCGCTGGCGGCGCACGGGGTGGCCGACGAGTCGGTGCTCGACGCCGAACTGGCCCGCGACGACACGGCGTCCGGGAAGCGGCACCAGGTGCGGTGCCTGGCCTCGCGCCCCTCGGCCGCGGTCAAGGCACAGGCATGGGCGGGGGTCGTGGAGTCGGACGCGCTGTCCAACGCGTTGGTGGAGGCGACGATCAACGGCTTCGATCAGTCGTCGCAGCGGGAGCTGCTGGCTCCGTACGCGGGCAAGTACTTCGACGCGATCGAGCGGGTGTGGGCCGAGCGCTCGATCCAGATCGGGGTGATCGTGGTCAAGGGCCTGTTCCCGGCGCTCCAGGCCGATCCGTCGACGCTGGCGGCGACGGACGCGTGGCTGGCCGCCCACGAGGACGCGGCGCCGGCGCTGCGGCGGCTGGTGCTGGAGGCACGGGACGATCTGGCCCGGGCGCTGCGGGCGCAGGAGTGCGACGCGACGGCGGGAGCCGGGGCCGTGGCCTGACGGACGCATCCGGGGCCGGGCGCCCCGGCTCCGTCCTCATTCGCCGGACGGGCTGGATCTTCCGGCCCGTCCGGGGGTCGGGCATCGTGGAGGCGCCCGGCACCGCAGCAACGGCTCCGTCCTCGGACGCCGGACGGGCTGGGTCTTCCGGCTCGTCCGGGGCGGGCGTCCGGGTGAGCGGTCTGCGGGTGGGACGGGCCTTTTCGGCTGTCGAACGTGCGTACTTTAGGACGGCGTTGTCCTGAATTGTCGACGGGTGTGTAACAGGGGTTAACACCGCGACCGCACGCGGGAAACCCCGGAGCATGACCCAGAACACCCCGCTCTCCCCCCGCCACCTCCCGATCACCGGCGAGGCCCGTCAACGAGTGCTGTCCGCGGCGCAGTTGAGGGCGCACGGTGTGTCCGCCGCGGAGGCCGCCGCGCAGTGCAGGACCGGCGGGCCGTGGCAGCAGCCGCTGCCCGGCGTGTACGTCCTGCACCCGGGACCGCCCACCGGCGAGGAGCGGCTGCGCTCCGCCCTCCTGTACGCCGGACGGCCACCGGCCTCCGGCCGCCGTCCGGACGCGGGCCCGGAGTCCGGGTACGGCGAGGCCATGCTCACCGGGCTCGCCGCGCTCGCCCTGCACGGGTTCGCCGCCGCGCCGCCGCCCGCGTCGGCGGCCAGTATCGATGTGCTGGTGCCGCGCACCCGGCGGCTGCGCTCGGTCCGGTACGTGCGTCTGGTGCGGGCGGCCGAGCCGCCCCGCCCCGGGGAAATGCGCGGCCTGCCCGTGGCACCGGTGGAGCGGGCGCTCGCGGACGCGGTCGCCGGGCTCGGGGGCGCCGCGGCCGTTCGCCGTCTGCTCACCGAGGCGATCCGCGACGGGCACTGCGAGCCGGCCGCCGTCGTGCGTGAACTGAGCCGGGCCGGGGTGCTGGACCGCCCCCACATGGTGGACGCCGTCGACGCGCTGCTCGCCGAGGGCCGGGTGCTGGCGGAGAACCGGCTGTACGACACGGTGCGGTCGTACGGTCTGCCGGAGCCACTGTGGAACGTGGACCTGCGGCTGCCCGGCGGCCCGTATCTCGGCGGGGTGGACGCCTACTGGCCCGAGCATGCGGTCGCCGTGGTGCTCGACACCAGGGCGCCCCGGCACAGCGGGCCCGGCGACGACCGGCACCAGGAGGAGTACGAGGCGCGGTGGCCCGCGTACACCGCCGAGCGGGAGCACCTGGAGCGGCTCGGCATCACTGTCGTCCCTCTTTCCCCGAAGAGGCTCCGCGACGCCGGGGAGCAGCAGGCGGTCGTGGTCCGTACGGCACTGATGGCGGCGGCCGACCGCGAACCGGCCGCGTACGTGATGATCCTGCCTCGCTGAAGTCGGGCCCCAGGGACCTCTTATCGCCCCATTCGTCCCTGATGGCGCATCAGGCCCCCTGGCGGAAGCCCGCCATGTCCACATCTCGCCCCCCACAACTCTCCACAAACCCCTGTCATTTACGAAAGGGTGAGCGGTCATCCGGTACCGAATTCCGGACCTTCTCTTTCACTTCAGGGATGCTGATGACCACCGAGTCCCCCAGTTCCATACCCGGGGCGAGACGCGCGGCCCGAGTCGCGGCTGCCGCCGGCCTGGTGGCCGCGCTGGCCGCCACCGGCGCCGCCCCGGTCTTCGCCGCCGACGACCCCGCCCCCGCCCCGGTCAAGTCCGCCGCCAAGGACACCACGGCCGACAAGCTCGGCACGGCCGACGCCGACATCCTGGCCAAGGCCGAGGCCGAGGGCGAGAAGAACATCACCATGATGGTCGCCACCGCTCCCGGTGCGACCGAGCAGGTCACCAAGCAGCTGGACGCCGTCAAGGGGTCCGTGCTGGGGCGTGCGTACGACAAGCTCGGCTACGTACGGGCCACCGTGCCCACCGCGTCCGCCGAGGCGGCCATCAAGGCGGCCTCCAAGCTGTCGTCCGTCCACGGCATCGATCTCAAGCAGGAGATCAAGCTGGACGACCCGACGCCCGCGGCCGACCGCGCGGCCGGGACCGCGGCGAAGACGAGGTCCACCGGCTCCTACCCGGCGCCGGGCAGGAAGACCCCGGCGAAGAACCCGTACAACCCGTCCTTCGAGACGGGCGCGGTCGACTTCGTCGCGCAGCATCCCAAGGCCGACGGCCGGGGCGTGACCATCGGCATCCTCGACTCGGGTGTCGACCTCGGTCACCCGGCGCTCCAGAAGACCACCACCGGCGAGCGCAAGATCGTCGACTGGGTGACGGCCACCGACCCGGTCAGCGACGGGGACGGCACCTGGCTGCGGATGACGGACGCCGTGTCCGGCCCGACGTTCACGTACGAGGGCCGCACGTACAAGGCGCCCAAGGGCTCGTACAAGATCAAGCTGTTCGCCGAGGCCGTCACCAAGGGCGGCGACATGGCGGGCGACCTGAACCGCGACGGTGACACCACCGACGTATGGGCCGTGCTCTACGACCCGGTCACCGGCACCACCCGCGTCGACCTGAACAACAACGGCGACTTCACCGACGACACCGCCCTGAAGCCCTACAAGGAGAAGCACCAGGTCTCCTACTTCGGCACGGACGACCCGCGGACCGATGTCGTCGAGCGCATCCCGTTCACCGTGGAGACGCGCAAGAACGTCGTGTACAACGCGGCCGGCGACACGTCCGACTACGTGAACATCGGCGTTATCGAGAGCGAGCACGGCACCCACGTCGCGGGCATCACCTCCGCGAACGGCCTGTTCGGCGGCAAGATGAACGGTGCCGCGCCCGGTGCGAAGATCGTCTCCTCGCGCGCCTGCACCTGGTCCGGCGGCTGCACCAACATCGCGCTCACCGAGGGCATGATCGACCTCGTCGTGAACCGTGGTGTCGATGTCGTCAACATGTCGATCGGCGGCCTCCCGCCGCTCAACGACGGCAGCAACGCCCGCGCCGCGCTCTACAAGCGGCTCATCGACATGTACGGCGTCCAGCTGGTCATCTCGGCCGGAAACGACGGCCCGGGTGTCAACACGATCGGTGACCCCGGCCTCGCCGACCACGTCATCTCCGTCGGCGCGTCGATCTCCAAGGAGACCTGGGCCGCCAACTACGGCTCGAACGTCACCAAGCAGTACGACATGATGCCCTTCTCCTCGCGCGGTCCGCGTGAGGACGGCGGCTTCGCGCCGATCCTGACGGCCCCGGGCGCGGCCATCAACACCACCCAGACCTGGCTGCCCGGCAGCCCGGTCAAGGAGTCGGGCTACTCGCTCCCGGCCGGCTACTCCATGCTGCAGGGCACCTCCATGGCCTCGCCGCAGGCCGCCGGTGCGACCGCGCTGCTGCTGTCCGCCGCGAAGCAGCAGCACATCGAGCTGCCCCCGGCCGATCTGCGCACCGCGCTGACCAGCACCGCCACCCACATCAAGGATGTGCCCGCGCACGCCCAGGGCTCCGGTCTGATCAACATCATCGGCGCCTGGAAGCAGATCGAGAAGCAGGGCTCCCCGGCGCACGAGTACTCGGTGAAGGCCCCGGTCGACACCGCGCTCGACCTCGCACTGAAGACCCCCGGCTTCGGCACCGGCCTGTACGACCGCGAGGGCGGCCTGAAGGCCGGCCAGGCCAAGTCGTACGACGTCACGATCACCCGCACCACGGGCCCGGACAAGGCCGTCAAGCACAAGCTGTCGTGGAAGAACAACGACGGCACCTTCAAGCTGACCGGTCCGAGCACGGTCTCGCTGCCGCTGGGCAAGCCAGTGACCGTCAAAGTCCAGGCGAAGCCGGGCAGCGCGGGCGTGCACAGCGCGATCCTGCGGGTCGACGACAGCAGGACCGTCGGTGTGGACCAGCAGATCCTCACCACGGTGGTCGTCTCCAAGGAGCTCGTGAAGCCCGCCTACGCGTTCAAGGCGTCCGGCTCGGTGCAGCGCAACAGCACCACGTCGTACTTCCTGACCGTTCCGGAGGGCGCCAAGACCCTTGAGGTCGCGATGAGCGCGCTGCGCTCGGGCAGCCAGACCCGCTTCATCTCGCTCCACCCGTACGGGGTGCAGATGGAGGACAGCTCCACGATCTTCTGCTACCCGAACTACGAGAACCCGGCCAACACCTGCCGGCCGGACGTCCGCTCCTACAAGGACCCGCAGGCGGGCGTCTGGGAGATCGAGGTCGAGGCACGGCGTACGTCGCCGCTGCTGGACAACCCGTACAAGCTGGACGTCTCGCTGCTCGGTGCGACCTTCGACCCGGCGGTGCAGACCATCGCCGAGGCAAAGATCGGTACGCCGGCCGCGGTGAACTGGAAGGTCACCAACGACGCGGGCAACCTGGAGGGCGCGCTCAAGGGCGGCTCGCTGGGCTCGGCCAAGGTCGACAAGCCGTCGATCAAGACGGGCGACGAGCAGGAGTTCGAGGTCACCATCGGTGAGGGCGTCGAGAAGCTGGACGTCGCCATCGGCGGTACGTCGGACGCCAACGCGGACCTGGACCTGTACGTCTACCGGGGCGACACCGAGGTCGGCAAGTCCACCACGGCCGGCTCCGAGGAGTCGGTCAGCCTGGCGAAGCCGGCCGCCGGTACGTACACCGTCGTGATCGACGGCTACAGCGTTCCGGCCGGGACCACCACGTACGACTACCGCGACGTGTACTACGCACCGTCGCTCGGCACGATCAAGGTCGACGAGTCGAAGGCCGTGAACCTGGCCAACGGCGCCTCGGCCCAGATCGGTGCCGAGGTCTCCGTCGCCGGGACGGCCCCCGAGGGCCGGCAGTTCTTCGGCGAGGTCCACCTGGTGAACGGCCGCGGTACCGCGGCGGGCACCGGCAGCGTCGTGATCGAGAAGGTCACGCCGTAGCAGTGACCACGGCGCAGTGACCACGGCGACCGCGGTCGCCGTGTGATCCGTACGACACGCACGACACGCACGACGGTGGGGCGGGCGCTCTGTGGAGCGCCCGCCCCACCGCTGTGTCCGCCGCCTGCCTGGCGGGCACTGTCCGTACCGCGGACAATCGATTGGACAAGGAAGCCGTGGACATACGCATCATGGATCGGCAACCGTGCCAGTTCGTACGTTTGAAGGAGTCCCTGTGAAGGTCGGAATCGTCGGCGCCACCGGTCAGGTCGGCACAGTCATGCGCAGGATCCTGGCCGAGCGGAAGTTCCCGGCCGACGAGCTGCGGCTGTTCGCCTCCGCGCGCTCCGCCGGCTCCACGATCGAATGGCAGGGCCGGGAGATCACCGTCGAGGACGCCTCGACGGCCGACTACTCCGGGCTGGACATCGTGCTGTTCTCGGCCGGCGGCGCGACGTCGAGGGCGCTCGCCGAGAAGGTCGCCGCGCAGGGCGCCGTCGTGATCGACAACTCCTCCGCCTGGCGCAAGGACCCCGAGGTTCCGCTGGTCGTCTCCGAGGTCAACCCGCACGCGATCGCGAACCGGCCCAAGGGCATCATCGCCAACCCGAACTGCACCACGATGGCCGCCATGCCCGTGCTGCGCCCGCTCCACGACGAGGCCGGTCTCCAGGCGCTGACCGTCGCCACCTACCAGGCGGTGTCCGGCTCCGGCCTGGCCGGTGTCGCCGAGCTGCACAGCCAGGCGTCCAAGGTCGTCGCCGAGGCCGACAAGCTCACCCACGACGGCGGGGCCGTCGACTTCCCCGAGCCGGACGTCTACAAGCGCCCGATCGCCTTCAACGTGCTGCCGCTGGCCGGCGCGATCGTCGACGACGGCTCCTTCGAGACCGACGAGGAGCAGAAGCTCCGCAACGAGTCCCGCAAGATCCTGGAGATCCCGGAGCTGAAGGTGTCCGGCACCTGTGTCCGGGTGCCGGTCTTCTCCGGCCACTCGTTGCAGATCAACGCGCGTTTCGCCCGTCCGGTCGGTGTCGAGCGCGCCTACGAGCTGCTGAAGGACGCCCCGGGCGTCGAGATCTCCGAGATTCCCACCCCGCTCCAGGCGGCCGGCCAGGACGCCTCGTTCGTCGGCCGGATCCGGGTCGACGAGACCGTGGAGAACGGCCTCGCGCTCTTCGTCTCCAACGACAACCTGCGCAAGGGTGCGGCGCTGAACGCGGTGCAGATCGCGGAGCTGGTGGCGGCGGAGCTGAACGGCTGACACGCCCGCGTACGAGCTGACACGCCCGCGTACGAAAGGGCGGCCACCGCGTCCGGTGCGCGGTGGCCGCCCTTTCGTACGTACATCCGTCAGAGGGCGAGGTGCCGCCGCAGGGCGGCGTCGATCTCGGCCATGCGCTGGCGGGGGACCAGACCGACGTGCTTCAGAAACCGCTCCTGAGCCATCGCGCGCACCTGCTCGCACTGCACCTTGGAGTCCTTCGGCAGGCCACACTCCGCCGCCTGGAGCAATACCTGGAAGGGATAGACCCGGGAGGTGTTGCTCGTCAGCGGCACAACGGTGATCACCCCGCGCCCGGTCCGCGCCACCACGGCATTGGCGCCGTCGTTCGAGATGATCACTGACGGGCGGGCCTTGTTGGCCTCACCGCCCCGCACCGGCTCGTAGTCGACCAGATAGATGTCACCGCGCCTCATCGGTCAGCCCGTCTCCCGAGAATTTGTCCCAGAACGCAGCGTCCTCGCCCGCGTCCCATTCCGCGAATGCGGCCTCGTAGTCGGCCTCCAGATTCGAGGCACGCAGCAGCTCGATGGCGGCGTGTATCACCGCGGACCGGGAATCAGCATCCGTCTTCGCGGCGTACTCGTCGACGAAGGCGACATCCTCCTGCGGCAGACTCACACTGATCTTCATACTGTCGATGCTACCGCGGTAGTAGATGTCTAGCTACTCCACATCGGCAGGTGGCATGGAAGGATGGCTGCAAACGTCACACACCAAGGAGATGACCGCGTGCCTGGCACCAATCTGACCCGCGAAGAGGCACAGGAGCGGGCGCGCCTGCTGACCGTGGACGCGTACGAGATCGATCTCGACCTCTCCGGAGCGCAGGAGGGCGGCACCTACCGGTCCGTGACCACCGTGCGCTTCGAATCCGCCGAAGCCGGTGCGGAGACCTTCATCGACCTGGTCGCCCCGGCCGTGCACGAGGTCGAGCTGAACGGCAGGTCGCTGGATGTCGCGGCGGTGTTCCGCGACTCGCGCATCGCTCTCCCGCACCTGGCCGCGGGCTCCAACGAGCTGAAGGTCGTCGCCGACTGCTCGTACACCAACACGGGCGAGGGCCTGCACCGCTTCGTCGACCCGGTCGACGAGCAGGCGTACCTCTACACGCAGTTCGAGGTGCCGGACGCCCGCCGGGTCTTCGCCAGCTTCGAACAGCCCGACCTGAAGGCGACCTTCCAGTTCACCGTGAAGGCGCCGGCGGGCTGGACGGTCATCTCGAACTCCCCCACGCCGGAGCCCCGGGACGACGTCTGGGTCTTCGAGCCGACGCCGCGCATCTCGACGTACATCACGGCGCTGATCGTCGGCCCGTACCACGCGGTGCACAGCAGCTACGAGAAGGACGGCCGGTCCGTTCCGCTCGGCATCTACTGCCGCCCGTCGCTGGCCGAGTACCTCGACGCGGACGCGATCTTCGACGTCACGCGGCAGGGCTTCGACTGGTTCCAGGAGAAGTTCGACTACGCCTACCCGTTCGCCAAGTACGACCAGCTGTTCGTCCCGGAGTTCAACGCGGGCGCGATGGAGAACGCGGGCGCGGTCACCATCCGCGACCAGTACGTGTTCCGTTCGAAGGTGACGGACGCGGCGTACGAGACGCGGGCCGAGACGATCCTGCACGAGCTGGCCCACATGTGGTTCGGCGACCTCGTCACCATGGAGTGGTGGAACGACCTGTGGCTGAACGAGTCGTTCGCCACGTACACGTCGATCGCCTGCCAGGCATACGCGGAGGGCTCGAAGTGGCCGCACTCCTGGACCACGTTCGCCAACTCCATGAAGACGTGGGCGTACCGCCAGGACCAGCTGCCCTCCACGCACCCGATCATGGCGGACATCCGTGACCTGGACGACGTGCTGGTCAACTTCGACGGGATCACCTACGCCAAGGGCGCCTCGGTCCTGAAGCAGCTGGTGGCGTACGTCGGCATGGACGAGTTCTTCAAGGGCGTCCAGGCGTACTTCAAGGCGCACGCGTTCGGCAACACCCGCCTGTCCGATCTGCTGGGCGCGCTGGAGGAGACCTCCGGCCGCGACCTGAAGGCCTGGTCGAAGGCGTGGCTGGAGACGGCGGGCATCAACATCCTGCGCCCGGAGATCGCCACGGACGAGAACGGCCATGTCACGTCGTTCACCGTCCTCCAGGAGGCCCCGGCCCTCCCCGCCGGCGCGAAGGGCGAGCCGACGCTGCGGCCGCACCGCATCGCGATCGGCTGCTACGACCTCGACACCGCCGGCTCCGGCAAGCTGGTCCGTACGAACCGGATCGAGCTGGACGTCGACGGCGCGCGCACGGCCGTTCCGTTCCCGGCCGGCACCGCCCGGCCCGCCGTGATCCTGCTCAACGACGACGACCTCTCGTACGCGAAGGTCCGGCTCGACGAGGAGTCGCTGCGCGTCGTCACCGAGCACCTCGGCGACTTCACGGAGTCCCTCCCCCGTGCCCTGTGCTGGGCCTCCGCGTGGGACATGACCCGTGACGGCGAGCTGGCCACCCGGGACTACCTCGCCCTGGTGCTCTCCGGCATCGGCAAGGAGTCGGACATCGGCGTCGTCCAGTCGCTGCACCGTCAGGTGAAGCTGGCGCTGGACCTGTACGCGGCACCGCAGTGGCGCGAGGCCGGGCTGACGCAGTGGACCGAGGCCACGCTCGCACACCTGCGGGCGGCGGAGCCGGGCAGCGACCACCAGCTGGCCTGGGCCCGCGCCTTCGCGGCCACGGCCCGTACCCCGCAGCAGCTGGACCTGCTGCAGTCACTGCTCGACGGCAGGGAGACCGTCGAGGGTCTGGCCGTCGACACGGAGCTGCGCTGGGCGTTCGTCGAGCGGCTCGCCGCGACCGGCGTGCTCGAAGAGGACGAGATCGCCGGCGAGTACGAGCGCGACAAGACGGCGGCGGGCGAGCGCCACGCGGCCACCGCCCGCGCGGCCCGCCCCACCGAGGAGGCGAAGGCGGAGGCATGGGCCTCGGTCGTCGAGTCCGACAAGCTGCCGAACTCCCTCCAGGAAGCCGTCATCGCCGGCTTCGTCCAGACCGACCAGCGCGAGCTGCTCGCCCCGTACACGGAGAAGTTCTTCGCGGCGGTCAAGGGCGTCTGGGAGTCGCGCAGCCACGAGATGGCGCAGCAGATCGCCGTCGGCCTGTACCCGGCCGTCCAGGTCTCGCAGGCCACCCTGGACACCACGGACGCCTGGCTGTCCTCGGCGAAGCCGAGCGCGGCCCTGCACCGGCTGATGTCGGAGTCGCGCGCGGGCGTGGAGCGCGCCCTGAAGGCCCAGGCCGCGGACGCGGCGGCTACGGCGTGACAGCCGAACGGTGAAGCAGTGAAGGGCGCCTCCCGCGACAGCGGGGGCGCCCTTCCTGCTGCTGTCCCCATCCGGCCCCGGCCCCGCCCGTCCGGACACACGTGTGCGCCGCACGGTACGGGGTACCTGCGGCGCACACGCGAGGAGGCGTGGGTGCTAGGGCCTTTCGTTTGGATCAGGCCGGATCAGGGAGCGGGGTCCGGTGCGTGCGATCGCAAGGCGGAGGAGGGAGTCGACGCGGAGCGTCGGCGACCGACGACAACGCGGCGAGCGTGCGTGCCGGACCCCGCGAGCCCGGCATGATCCAAACGAAAGGCCCTAGGCCTGCTTCTTGGACTTGTCGAAGATCATGACCAGGCCCGCGATGACCACGAACAGGGCGATGGGGGCCACGACATACAGGCCGATGGTCTCCATCGCGCTCAGGCCCGGACCGGGGTCGTCACCGGCGTCGCGGGTGAGCGCGAGCGCGGGGGACGACATGAGCAGCATCATCAGCGTCGTTCCGGCCGCGACGGCGCCGGCGCGCATAGCGTTCTTCTTGTCCACGGTGCAAACGTAGCGAATGCCTGTGACGGGCGCGCGCCCGGGGGGGGTGCCGTACTGCGTTCCGCGCGATTCCGCGGAGGCTCATGGATGGTCCTCCCGGGGCCGGAAGATCTCCATCAGCCGGTGCAGGCGGGGTGCGGCGGCCAGCTCCTCCAGGGTGACCGGGCGCACCTCCGCGTCTGCGACGGGCAGGCGCCAGTTGGGGTACTGGTCCCAGGTGCCGGGGAGGTTCTGCGGGCGGCGGTCGCCGAGCGTGTCGGGCAGCCAGACGCCGATCATGCGGGCGGGGGTGCACAGCAGGAAGCGGTGCACGGCGCGGACGGCACCCTCCTCGTCGCCCTCGCCCTCCGGGAGCAGGCCGCGCCGGGAGAGGTACCCCAGCCACTCGGCGGTGTCGGTCGCGTCCGTCCTCAGCTCCTCCGCCAGGCCGCGGGTGAGCAGGCCGAGGCGGTGGCGCAGGATCACATGGTCGCCGGTCAGCCGGGCGGCGGTGGACGGCAGATCGTGCGTGGTGGCGGTGGCCAGGCAGCCCTCGCGCCACTCCTCGGGAGCCAGCGGGCGGCCGCTGCGCGCCCAGTCCCGTTCGAACCAGAGCACGGAGGTGCCGAGCACGCCGCGCCGGGCCAGCACCTCGCGGACCCCCGGCTCGACGGTGCCGAGGTCCTCCCCCATGACGACCGCGCCCGCCCGGTGCGCCTCCAGGACGAGGACGGCCAGCATCGCCTCGGCGTCATGGCTGACATAGGTGCCCTCGGTGGGCGGCCGCCCCTCGGGCACCCACCAGAGCCGGAACAGACCCATGACGTGGTCGATGCGCAGGGCGCCCGCGTGGGCGAGGAGCCCGCGCAGCAGTCCGCGGTACGGGGCGTAGCCGGAGGCGGCGAGGGCGTCGGGGCGCCACGGGGGCAGGCCCCAGTCCTGGCCGCGGGCGTTGAAGGCGTCCGGGGGCGCGCCGACGGACATGCCGTGCGCGAAGGCGTCCTGCTGGGCCCAGGTGTCGGCGCCGCCGGGGTGCACGCCGACGGCGAGGTCGTGGACGATGCCGACGGCCATTCCGGCGTCCAGGGCGGCGCGCTGGGCGGCGGCGAGCTGGCCGTCGGTCAGCCAGGCGAGCCGGCAGTGGAAGTCGACCCGGTCCAGCAGTTCACGGCGGGCGCGGGCGGTCTCCTCGGAGCGGGGATCGCGGAGCGCGGCCGGCCAGGTGTGCCAGTCGGAGCCGTGCACCTCGGCGAGGGCGCTCCACAGGGCGTGGTCCTCCAGGGCCTGTCCCTGCTCGGCCAGGAAGTCGCAGTAGGCGGCGCGGCGGCCCGGGGTGAGGGGTACGTCCCGGACGAGTTCGAGGGCCTGGCGCTTGAGCTCCCAGACGGCGTCCCGGTCGATCAGGGCGCCCTTGTTCAGGACGGTGTCGCTGAGCGTCGCCGCGTCCTGCCGCAGATCGTCGAGGGTGCCCCGGTCCGGCACGTGACCGTACTCGGGGATGGACTCGACGTGCAGATGGACGGGGTCGGGGAAGCGCCGTGACGACGGGCGGTACGGGGAGGGGTCGGTGGGGCTGCCGGGCACGGCGGCGTGGAGCGGGTTGACCTGGACGAAGCCGGCGCCGAGGGTCCGCCCGGACCAGGCGGCCAGGTCGGCGAGGTCCCCGAGGTCGCCCATGCCCCAGGAGCGGGCGGAGAGCAGGGAGTAGAGCTGGACCAGGAAGCCGTGGCTGCGGGCGGGCGGCCGGGGCACGTGGGGCGGGGCGACGACGAGCGTGCAGCTCGCGCTCCGGCCGCCCGGCCCGCGTACGGTCAGCCGGTGCACGCCGAGCGGTGGTTCGACCCACCATTCGACCCGGGCGGGGGCCGGGGACCCGGCCGTCACGGCGCCGCCTCCCACCCTCTCGTCCGCGCACACCTCCGCACCCGCACCCGCACTCGCACCCGTACGCGTATGCGCACCCGTGTCCGTGTCCCCGTCGGCCGCGCCCCGTCCCGGGGCGGCCGGGTCCGGCCGGTCGGCCGGGATGCGCATCCGCGGGTGCGCGGGCGATCCGGCGTCCTCCAGTCCGATGTCGAGCGTGGTGCCGGGCGGCAGGGCGGTCAGTGCCGGGGGCAGCGGCTCCCCGGTCCACACCACGAGCGTCGGCGGGAGCAGCCGGGACCGGCCCGATGACGCCGAGGACGCCGATGACTCGGCGGCGGCGAGCGATTCCCGTACCGCTCCGGGTGTGGCGGCGTCCACACCGAGCGAGGCGAGCACGGCGACGACCGTGTCATCGGGGACGGACACCGTGCGGTCGGCGGACGGGGAGTAGGAGGTGGCGACGCCGTGCAGTGCGGCGAGCCGGGACAAGCCCATTCAGACTCCTGGGGACTCCATGCCCCACCCGGCGCCGGAGGCGGCCGGCTCGCTGGTCAGCGGGGCGTTGGCGGCGAGCGGGGGTTCGCTGGTCAGTGGCGTGGCGTCGGCGAGCGGCGGCTCGCTGGTGAGGGGTATCGCATCGGCGAGCGGCGGCTCGCTCGTCAGCGGACCGGACGCGGGAGCCTGGAGCGCGCCGGGCGGCGCGGCAAAAGCGGGTGCCTGTTTGGGGAGGGCGGAGAGCAGGAGCTGCGCGGGTGCGGGCATGGTGGCCTCCTGGCCGTGGCGGAACAGGACACAGCTGGCCTACCCAGCGGACTCGACCGCAGACGTAGGCGTTATCACAACGAGTTCAACGTGCTCCGGGTCACATTCCGTTCCCCGGAGGCCACTTCTCCGTAAGTCGTCCGCCATTTCCGGCCATGGGACGTGATCTTTGGCGTCACCCCTCGGTGGCCGACTGCCTTTCACCTCACCTGCCGCATCGGGCATGTGCGGCACAACCACCCCGCACATTGACACCCTCGCGCGCGGGTGGTGGGCTCGGAGCCCACCGGCGGATCAAGGGAGAAGAGCGATGGGGCTCAGGCGCAGAAGGCAGGCGGCGGCCGTCGCGGCAGCCGTGCTCGGCGGGCTGCTCTCCGCGACTGTCCCGGCCGCCGTCGCGGCTCCTTCGGCGCCCGGCTCCCCCGCCGTCAGCGCCGCCGGCCGCACGGACGACGGCACCGTCCCGGCCGTGTGGCCGCGCCCCCAGTCCATCGAGGCGTCCGGGCCGTCCGTGGCGCTCACCGACCCCGCCGAGGTCACCCTCGTGGCCGACGCGCACGCGGTTCCGTATGCCGTCGACGCGCTCCGGCAGGTCCTGCGGGACGCGGGCGTACGGACCGTGCACGAGGCGCTGCCCGGCCGCGGCCCCGTCGTCCGGCTCGGCGGCGACAGCGCCCGGGACGCCCTGCGTACGCTGCGCGCCCCCGCCCGCGGCGATCTGCCCCCCGGTGGCTACCGGATCGCCGTCGGCCGGGACGCGGGCCGGGACACCGTCGCCGTGGACGGCGTCGGCGAGGACGGCCTCTTCCACGGCGTGCAGACACTGCGTCAGCTGATCCGGGACGGAAACATCGCGGGTGTGACCGTCAGGGACTGGCCGGCGTCCGCCGTACGCGGGATGACCGAGGGTTTCTACGGGCAGCCCTGGACCCGGGCGGAACGGCTGGCGCAGATCGGCTTCATGGGGCGTACGAAGCAGAACAGGTATCTGTACGCGGCGGGCGACGACCCGTACCGGCAGGCCCGTTGGCGCGATCCCTACCCCGCCGGCCGGCACGACGACTTCCGGGCGCTGGCCGAGCGGGCCCGCGCCGAGCATGTGACGCTCGGCTGGGCCGTCGCCCCCGGCCAGGCCATGTGCATGTCGTCGGCGAACGACGTGCGGGCGCTGACGAAGAAGCTCGACGCGATGTGGGCGCTGGGTGTGCGGGTCTTCCAGCTCCAGTTCCAGGACGTCAGCTACAGCGAGTGGCACTGCGACAGCGACGCCGACACCTTCGGCAGCGGCCCCGAGGCGGCGGCCAGGGCGCAGGCGCGGGTGGCGAGCGAGGTGGCGCGGCACCTCGCAGAGCGTCATCCGGGCGCGGAGCCGCTGTCGGTGATGCCGACGGAGTTCTACCAGGACGGGGCGACGGAGTACCGCACGGCGCTCGCCGGGGAACTGGACGACCGGGTCCAGATCGCCTGGACCGGGGTCGGTGTCGTGCCGAGGACCATCACCGGCGAGGAACTGGCCGGTGCGCGGGCCGCGTTCCGGCACCCGCTGGTCACGATGGACAACTACCCGGTCAACGACTACGCGCAGGACCGCATTTTCCTCGGCCCGTACACCGGCCGGGACCCGGCGGTGGCCATCGGTTCCGCGGCGCTGCTCGCCAACGCGATGGAGCAGCCGTCCGCCTCCCGCATACCGCTGTTCACCGCCGCCGACTTCGCGTGGAACCCGAAGGGCTACCGGCCGCAGGAGTCCTGGCAGGCGGCGATCGACGATCTGGCGGGCGGCGACGCCCGCACCGGGGACGCGCTGCGCGCGCTGGCCGGGAACAGCGCGACGTCCGTGCTGGGTGGTGACGAGTCGGCGTATCTGCGGCCGCTGCTGGACGCGTTCTGGACGTCCCGTACGACGGCCGACGCCGCGGCGCAGGCCGCTGCGGCGCGCAGGCTGCGGGCGGCGTTCACCGTGATGCGGGAGGCCCCGCAGCGGCTGAAGGACCTGGCCGACGGCCACCTCGGCGACGAAGTGCGGCCGTGGAGCGAGCAGTTGTCCCGGTACGGCCGGGCGGGCGAGCTGGCCGTCGATCTGCTGTGTGCCCAGTCGCGCGGCGACGGCGCCGCCGCGTGGCAGGCGTCGCTGGCGCTGGAGCCGGTGCACAAGGCCGCGAAGGCGAGCGGCGCGACGGTCGGCAAGGGCGTCCTCGGCCCGTTCCTGGACCGGGTGCGCCGGGAGGCGGACGCCTGGACGGGTGCGGACCGCGAGGCCGGTACGGTGACCGAGGCCGCGGGCAGCTACACGGTCCGGCTGGACCGGTCCCGTCCGGTGGAAGCCGTGACGGCGATGACCGTGCCCGGCGGCGGCCCGGCGGCCGGCGCGACGCTGGAGGCCCATGTGCCCGGCGAGGGCTGGCGCGGCCTCGGCCCGGTGTCGGCGACCGGCTGGACCCAGACTCCGGTCAAGGGGCTGCGGGCCGACGCGATCCGGATCAGCCGGCCCGCCGGCGGGCCGTCCACGCCCCCGGTGATCACGGGCACGCTGCCGCCCATCGTCCCGGAGAACCGGGCGGAGAACCGCCTGGGCGGCGGCCCGGGAAGCGGTGCTTCCGGGAGCGCGCCGGCCCGGTCCTTGCAGGTGCGCGCGCTCGTACCGTGGTTCGGCGACGAGCCCGCCGCCCGGCTCGATCTCGCACGCGGCGAGACGGACGCCGAGATCGGCGGCGGGCCGCAGCGGGTCGCGGCCCGGCTGGCCGCCCGGCGCCCCGCCGAGGTGCGGGGCGTGCTCACCGCACGGGCTCCCGAGGGCATCGAGGTGAGCGTCCCGAAGCGGACGAGGGTGCCACGCGGTTCCCGTACCGAAGTCCCCGTCGAGATCACGGTCCCCGCGGGCACCCCGGCCGGTGAGTACGAGGTGCCGATCGGCTTCGGCGACGAGAGCAGCACGCTCACCGTCCGGGCCTACCCGCGCACCGCGGGCCCCGACCTGGTGCGCACCGCCACCGCCTCCTCGTCCGGCGACGAGACCCCGGACTTCCCGGCAGCGGCCGCCTCCGACGGCGACCCGGAGACCCGCTGGTCCTCACCGGTCGAGGACGGCGCCTGGTGGCAGGCGGAACTGCCGCGGCCGGCCCGGATCGGCCGGGTGGTGCTGCACTGGCAGGACGCCTACGCCTCCCGCTACCGCGTCCAGGTCTCCGCCGACGGCCGCAACTGGCGCACGGCGGCGACCGTGCGTGACGGCGGGGGCGGGCGCGAGTCGGTCCGGATGGACGCGAAGGGCGCCCGCTTCCTCAGGATCCAGGGCGATGCCCGGGCGACCGAGTTCGGCTACTCGCTCTGGTCGGTCCAGGCGTACGCCGTCGCCCGGTCGGAGTAGCGCGACGGCCCCTGCCGCCCCCGGAAGCGGCCGGCCGGCCCCGGGGACGACAGAGGCCCGGATCTCTCAGGCTGAGATGCCGTCGATCCGGGCCATCGCGTCGTCCGCGCCGAAGGGTTGCAAGTACGGCAACCAGCGCGGGTCGCGGTGTCCCGTCCCGATGATCCGCCAGGCGAGGCCCGTCGGCGGGGCGGGCTGCTGGTGCAGCCGCCAGCCGAGCTCCGGCAGGTGGCGGTCCGCCTTGACGTGGTTGCAGCGGCGGCAGGCCGCCACCACGTTGTCCCAGGCGTGCTGTCCGCCGCGGCTGCGCGGAATGACGTGGTCGACGCTGGTCGCGGCGGCGCCGCAGTACATGCAGCGCCCCCCGTCCCGGGCGAAGAGCGCTCTCCGGGTCAGCGGTACGGGCCCCCGGTAGGGAACCCGTACGAACCGTTTCAGACGGACGACGCTGGGGGCCGGGACGGCCCGAGTGGCGCTGTGCATGAAGGCGCCCGACTCCTCAAGACAGATGGCCTTGTTTTCGAGCACGAGGACGAGAGCGCGGCGGAGCGGTACGACGCCGAGCGGCTCGTACGACGCGTTGAGAACCAGGACATGCGGCACGACGGATGCCTCCTTGTACGCCGGCGGCGCGTGGCTCGCGCCGGGACGATCCGCTCTCAGTTTCTCCTCACGCCTGGTCGGAGCGCCACCACGTGCAGGTAACGGGCCGGGAGGATTTTTTCTCCGCACCCGGTCGCCACCCGGTCGCCGGTACCGCCGCCACCGGCCGGAAGAGGTGATTCGGGGCCGGGGCCGCCCGGGCCGTGGCCGAATGTGCGATCGGCCACATGCTGCCGCCGCGCCCCTCGTGAGACGTGTCTCTCTCCCCGGTCACGGCAACGGAACACCCCCGATACCCCGTTAGTGTGGTCGGTCTGCCGTCGCCCACCTGGAGGTTCCACCGTGTTCCCGTCCGCCCTGTTGGCCGCAGCTTCGTCGCCCGGACCGGGTGGCTCGCTGGACGAGGCCGCCGAGCAGGCCGGCAACGCCGCGGGCTGGGTCGAGGAGAACTGGTCCACCTGGCTGAACACCGGTCTGCGCATCGTGCTCATCGCCGCGGTGGCGATCGTGTTGCGCATCGCGATCCGTCGTGCTCTCACCAAGCTCATCGACCGGATGAACCGCAGCGCCCAGGCGGTGGAGGGCACCGCGCTGGGCGGGCTGCTGGTCAACACGGAACGCCGCCGTCAGCGCTCCGAGGCGATCGGTTCGGTGCTCCGCTCGGTCGCGTCGTTCCTGATCCTCGGCACGGCCGCCCTGATGATCCTGGGCGCGTTCCAGATCAATCTCGCCCCGCTGCTGGCCTCCGCCGGGGTGGCCGGTGTCGCACTCGGTTTCGGTGCGCGCAATCTGGTCACCGACTTCCTCTCCGGCGTCTTCATGATCCTGGAGGACCAGTACGGCGTGGGCGACACCATCGACGCGGGCGTCGCCTCCGGCGAGGTCATCGAGGTCGGCCTGCGGGTCACCAAGCTGCGTGGCGACAACGGCGAGATCTGGTACGTCCGCAACGGCGAGGTGAAGCGGATCGGCAACCTCAGCCAGGGCTGGTCCACGGCCGGCGTCGATGTGACGGTGCGCCCCACGGAGGACCTGGGCAGGGTCCGTACGGTGATCACCGAGGCCGCCACGGCGATGGCCAAGGAGGACCCGTGGAACGAGCGCCTGTGGGGCCCCGTGGAGGTCCTGGGCCTGGACGCCGTGACGCTGGACTCGATGACGGTCCGGCTGACCGCGAAGACGATGCCGGGCAAGGCGCTGAGCGTGGAGCGCGAGCTGCGCTGGCGGATCAAGCTGGCGTTCGACGAGGCGGGCATCCGGATGGTCGGCGGCGTCCCGGCCCCGGTGGACGAGCCGTCCGCGGCCGACCCGACGGCCGCCATGGCCGCCCCGTCCGCGTACGCGTCGGCGACCTCCCCGCAGTCGCTGGCCGCGACGCCGATCCCGCCGCCGAACATGGCGAAGTAGAACCGGCTGGTCCGGATGTGTGAGGGGCGCCCCGCGAAGTCTGCGGCGCGCCCCTCACCCGTATGCCGGCGAGCGGGCCGATGCGCTCTCGACCCGGTTCGTCCATGACCTGATGGGGAATGCGCAAGGCAGGATCCGGACGTTCCAAAAGCGCCCCAGGTAACGCTTTGGTTGCCAGCGCGGTGCTGCCCATTGACGCCCCGGTGACGTACGCATACCGTCCTTTCACCGAATAGGAAACTTTCCTAACAGAGGGCAGGTGCAGTGCTCATGGCCGGAACCACACCGGGTACCCCCCGCGTTCTGCGGGCCATGAACGACCGGGCCGCCCTCGATCTGCTGCTGGAGCACGGGCCCCTCTCCCGCACCAGGATCGGGAAGTTGACGGGGCTCTCCAAGCCCACCGCTTCGCAGCTCCTCTCGCGGCTGGAGGCGGCCGGGCTGGTCGTCGCCACCGGGACCGTGGCAGGGCGGCCCGGACCCAACGCCCAGCTGTACGCGGTGAACGCGCGGGCCGCCCATGTCGCGGGGCTGGACGTGAACGCCCGCCGGATCGTCGCCGCCGTCGCCGATGTGACCGGTGAGACGGTCGGGGAGTTCGAGCTGCGCACCCCGGGGCGGCGCGCCGACAGTGTGGTGCGCCAGGTGGCGGACGCACTGGACGGCGCGGTCAAGGACGCCGGGCTCACCCGCTCCGACGTGCACCGGGTCGTCATCGGCACCCCGGGCGCCTTCGACCCGGGCACCGGGCGGCTGCGGTACGCCTCGCATCTTCCCGGCTGGCACTCCCCCGCCCTGCTGGACGAGCTGGCCGCCTTTCTGCCGATGCCGGTCGAGTACGAGAACGACGTGAACCTGGTCGCGGTGGCCGAGCAGCGGCTCGGCGCGGCGCGCGGGCACGACGACTTCGTCCTGCTGTGGAACGAGGAGGGGCTCGGTGCCGCCCTCGTCATCAACGGACGGCTGCACCGCGGCTTCACCGGCGGCGCCGGCGAGGTCGGCTTCCTGCCGGTGCCGGGCGTCCCGCTGGTCCGCCAGGTCACCAAGGTGAACGCGGGTGGTTTCCAGGAGCTGGCGGGCGCGCAGGTGCTGTCCCGGCTGGCCCGGAAGCTCGGCATCGACGATGCGACGGTCAGCGCCCCGGGCACCCATCACGAGGTCGCGGCCGGTCTGATCGCCCGGGCCGCCGAGGCCGCGGAGGCGGGTGAGGGCGGCCCGTACCCCCGGCTCCTCGATCTGTTCGCGACCGGCCTCGCGACCGGCCTCGCCTCGATGGTCGCCGTACTGGACCCGGAGGTCGTCGTGCTGTCCGGCGAGCTGATCGCGGCCGGCGGGGAACCGCTGCGCGGCCGGGTGGAGTCCGAGCTCGTCGAGCTGGCGGCCTCCCGGCCCCGGCTGATCGCCGGTGCCGTCACGCACCGCCCCGTCCTGCGCGGCGCGCTGGAGAGCGCACTCGCCACCACCCGTGACGAAGTCTTCGACACGTCGCACTGATCCCCTGCCCGTCCCCTCGCCTCCACCATCGCCCTGCTCCGTCCCCATCCTTCATCGGGAGTCACCGCCATGTCGGGAAACCGCCGGAAGACGGCCGCCGCGCTCGCCGCGACCGCCGCGATGTCGCTGTTCGCCTCCGCCTGTACGGGGCAGAGCAACTCCGGTGCCAGTGATGACGCGTCCAAGGACACGACCATCAACTTCTGGCACGGCTGGAGTGCCCCGAACGAGGTCAAGGGGATCCAGGACACCGTCGACGCCTTCCAGAAGGCGCACCCCAACATTCATGTGAAGGTCGTCGGCAACATGACCGACGACAAGATCAACCAGGCGCTGCGGGCGGGCGGTTCGAATGCCCCGGACGTCGTTTCGTCGTTCACCACGAACAATGTCGGCAAGTTCTGTTCGTCGAAGGCGTTCGTCGATCTGAACCCCTTCCTGAAGAAGGACGGGATCGACCCGGACAAGACGTTCCCCAAGGCGATGAACGAGTACACGCAGTTCGACGGTGTGCGCTGCACCGTGCCGCTGCTCGGTGACGCGTACGGCCTCTACTACAACAAGGACGCCTTCAAGGCCGCCGGCATCACCAGTCCGCCGAAGACCTGGTCGGAACTGGCCACGGACGCCAAGAAGCTGACGAAGACCAAGGGCGACTCGTACGAGCAGCTCGGCTTCATGCCGAACTACCACGGCTACGAGTCGACGACCGAGCACTACCTCGGCGGCTGGAACCCGAAGTACTTCGACGCGGACGGCAAGTCGAACATCGCCAAGGACCCGGCGTTCGCCGCCATGCTCACCACCCAGAAGAAGCTGGTCGACGACCTGGGCGGCTACGAGAAGCTGGAGAAGTACCGCACGTCGTTCGGTGACGAGTGGGGCGCCAAGCACCCGTTCCACACCGGCCAGGTGGCCATGCAGCTGGACGGCGGGTGGCGGCTCGGGATGGCCGAGGAGACCAAGCCGGGGTTCGAGATCGGGGTGGCCCCGATGCCCGTCGCCGACAACGAGGCCGACACCTACGGCAAGGGCTATCTGACCGGCACCGTCGCCGGTATCGCCGCCACCTCGCAGAAGCAGAACGCGGCCTGGGAGCTGGTGAAGTTCATGACGACCGACACCGACGCGGTGGTGAACTTCGCCAACGCGATCCATAACGTGCCGTCCACGCTGGACGCGCTGAAGTCGCCGAAGCTGAAGTACGACCCGCGGCTCAAGACGTTCCTGGACATCGCCGCGAACCCGCAGAGCACCACCACGCCTCCCTCGGTGAACGGCGGCGCGTACCTGGTGTCCCTGCAGAACCTCGGATTCGACATCGAGAAGGGCAAGCAGACGGACATCGAGGCGGGCCTGAAGAAGACCGCCGAGGAGATCGACGCGGCGATCGCACAGGCGAAGTAGCGGCGCGATGAGCACTATGACGACTCCAAGTCCGAGTCCGAGTACGAGTCCGAGTACGAACACGTACGCGCTCCGTTCGAAGCGCCGCCGGTCGGCGCTTCGCACGGCGGCCTTCATGTCGCCGTGGCTGATCGGGTTCTGCGTCTTCTTCGCCTACCCGCTGATCTCCACGCTCTACTTCTCCTTCACCAGCTACGACGGCTTCGCGGCCCCGGAATTCAGCGGGCTGAAGAACTGGTCGTTCGTCTTCGACGACTACCCGCTGTTCTGGCCCGCACTGCGCAACACGCTCTGGCTGGTCGTGGTCATGGTGACCTGCCGGGTGGTGTTCGGCCTCGGCATCGGGCTGCTGATCACCAAGATCAAGACGGGCACCGGGGTCTTCCGGACCCTGTTCTACCTGCCGTACCTGGCCCCGCCCGTCGCGGCGACGCTCGGCTTCGTCTTTCTGCTCAACCCGGGTACGGGGCCGGTCAATTCGCTCCTCGGCGATCTGGGGCTGCCCACGCCGGGCTGGTTCACCGACGCCACCTGGTCCAAGCCGGCGCTGACCGCGCTCGCGGTGTGGGGGGTGGGCGACCTGATGGTGATCTTCATGGCCGCGCTGCTCGACGTGCCGAAGGAGCAGTACGAGGCGGCGGAGCTGGACGGGGCGTCCGCGTTCCAGCGGTTCCGCTTCGTCACCCTGCCGAACATCTCGCCGATCGTGATGTTCGCCGTGGTCACCGGGATCATCCAGACGATGCAGTACTACACCCAGCCGCTCGTGGCGGGGAAAGTCGCCTCGGGCGTGATAGGCGGCTCCGGGCAGCAGTTCGAACCGGGCTATCCCGACAAGTCGACACTGACGCTTCCGCAGCTCGTCTACAACCTCGGCTTCCAGCGCTTCGACTACGGCTCCGCCTGCGTGGTCGCGCTCGTCCTCTTCGTACTCGCCATGGCGTTCACCGCACTGCTGATGCGGCGCCGCAGCGGGCTGATCCAGGCAGGTGAGTGACGTGGCGCAGGCCCTCGACACCCTCAAGGCGGCCGACGGCGCGGCCGAACCGGCCACCCCGGCCGAACGCATGGCACGCCGCAAGGCACTGCTGAACTGGATCGCCGTGCACGCGCTCGGCGTCGCGGCCGCGCTCTTCTTCGTGCTGCCGTTCGTCTTCCTGCTGCTCACCTCTCTGATGAGCGATCAGCAGGCGCTGACCCGCGATCTGTGGCCGCACCCCTTCGAGTGGAGCAACTACCGGAAGGTGTTCGACACCCCGGGCTTCCTGACCTGGTGGCGGAACACCCTGCTGTACGCGGGGCTCGGCACCGTTCTCACCGTCGTGTCATCGGTGCCCGTGGCGTACGCGCTCGCCAAGTTCCGCTTCCGCGGGCGGCATCTGTCGCTGATGCTCGTCATCTCGATGATGATGCTGCCGCCGCAGGTCGTCGTCATCCCGATGTATCTGTTCTGGGCGAAGCAGCTGGACATGTCCGGCACGCTCTGGCCGCTGATCATCCCGATGGCCTTCGGTGACGCGTTCTCCATCTTCCTGCTGCGGCAGTTCCTGCTGACCATCCCGAACGAGTACCTCGACGCGGCGAAGGTCGACGGCTGCGGTGAGTTCCGCACGCTGATGCGGGTCGTCGTACCGATGGCCAAGCCGGGCATCGCCGCCGTCGCACTCTTCCAGTTCTTCTACGCCTGGAACGACTACTTCGGCCCGCAGATCTACGCCTCCGAGAACCCGGCCGCCTGGACCCTCAGTTACGGCCTGGAGTCCTTCAAGGGCGCACACCATACCGACTGGAACCTGACCATGGCCGCGACCGTACTGGTCATGGCCCCCGTGATCCTCGTCTTCTTCTTCGCCCAGAAGGCGTTTGTCGAGGGCGTCACACTGACCGGAGTAAAGGGCTGACCTATGAAGCTCGCAGTAGTTGGTGGCGGGTCCACCTACACACCTGAACTGATCGACGGCTTCGCCCGGCTGCGGGACACGCTGCCCATCGAGGAGCTGGTGCTCGTCGACCCGGCGGCCGACCGTCTCGAACTCGTCGGCGGCCTCGCCCGGCGGATCTTCGCCAAGCAGGGCCACCCGGGAAGGATCGTCACCACCTCGGACCTCGACGCGGGCGTCGCCGACGCCGACGCCGTCCTGCTCCAGCTGCGCGTCGGCGGCCAGGCCGCCCGCAACCAGGACGAGACCTGGCCGCTGGAGTGCGGCTGCGTCGGCCAGGAGACCACCGGGGCCGGCGGCCTCGCCAAGGCGATGCGCACCGTCCCGGTCGTCCTGGACATCGCCGAGCGGGTCCGCCGCACCAACCCGGACGCCTGGATCATCGACTTCACCAACCCGGTCGGCATCGTCACCCGGGCGCTGCTCCAGGCCGGGCACAAGGCCGTCGGCCTGTGCAACGTGGCCATCGGCTTCCAGCGGAAGTTCGCCCGGCTCCTCGACGTCACCCCCGGTGAGGTGCACCTCGACCATGTCGGGCTCAACCACCTGACCTGGGAGCTCGGCGTCCGCCTCGGCGGCCCCGACGGCGAGAACGTCCTGCCGAGGCTGCTCGCCGAGCACGGCGACACCATCGCGGACGATCTGCGCATGCCCCGGGCGATCGTCGACCGGCTCGGCGTCGTCCCCTCGTACTACCTGCGTTACTTCTACGCGCACGACGCGGTCGTACGGGAGCTCGGCACCAAGCCGTCCCGGGCGGCCGAGGTCGCCGCGATGGAGAAGGAACTCCTCGCCATGTACGGCGACCCGGCGCTGGACGAGAAGCCCGCGCTGCTCGCCAAGCGCGGCGGTGCCTTCTACTCGGAGGCCGCGGTGGACCTGGCGTCCTCGCTGCTCGGCTCGGGCGGCAGCCCGGTGCAGGTGGTCAACACGTACAACAGGGGGACGCTGCCGTTCCTGCCGGACGACGCGGTGATCGAGGTGCAGGCCCGGGTCGACGGCACGGGTGCGACGCCGCTCGCCGTTCCCCAGCTGAACCCGCTGTACGCCGGTCTGATCGCCAATGTGACGGCGTACGAGGACCTCGCCCTGGAGGCCGCGCTCCGCGGTGGCCGGGACCGGGTGTTCAAGGCACTGCTCGCCCACCCGTTGATCGGCCAGATCGAGTACGCCGAGGCGCTCACCGACAAGCTGATCGCGCACAACCGGGAGCACCTGGCGTGGGCGTGAACGCTTCGGTCCTCGCGATCGACGCGGGGAACAGCAAGACCGATGTGGCGCTGATCGGCGAGGACGGAACAGTACTGGCGACGGCCCGCGGCGGTGGCTTCCAGCCGCCGGTCGTGGGCGTCGAGGCGGCCGTGGACATGCTCGGTGCGGCCGTCGGCCGGGTGCTGGAGCTGTCGGGCGCGCCGGCCGGCTCCGTCGCGCATGTGTCGGCCTGCCTCGCCAACGCCGACCTCCCGGTGGAGGAGGAGCAGTTGGCGCGGGCGCTGCATGCCCGTGGCTGGGGGGCCACGGTGGAGGTGCGCAACGACACCTTCGCGATCCTGCGTGCGGGCGTCGACGAGCCGCGGGGGGTGGCCGTGGTCTGCGGTGCGGGGATCAACTGTGTCGGCATGGTGCCGGACGGGCGGACCGCGCGCTTCCCCGCCATAGGCCGGATTTCCGGTGACTGGGGTGGCGGTTCGGGGCTGGCCGAGGAGGCGATGTGGTTCGCCGCGCGGGCCGAGGACGGCCGCGGTGAGCCGACCGAGCTGGTCCGCACCCTGCCCGCGCACTTCGGGCTCGACTCGATGTACGGGCTGATCGAGGCACTGCATCTGGGCCGGGTCGAGTTCGAGCGCCGGCACGAGCTGACCCCGGTGCTCTTCGCGACCGCGGCGGCCGGGGACCCGGTGGCGGGCGCGCTGGTGGACCGGCTGGCGGAGGAGGTCGTCGCGATGGCGTCGGTCGCGTTGCGCAGGCTCGGCCTGCTGGAGAAGGAGACGCCGGTGGTGCTGGGCGGCGGCGTGCTGGCGGCCCGTCACCCGCAGCTGGACCACAGGATCGGCGAACTCCTCTCGGCACAGGCGCCGAAGGCCGCGGTCCGGGTGGTGACGGAGCCTCCGGTGCTGGGGGCCGCGCTGCTCGGCCTCGATCACACGGGGGCGGCAGCCGGGGTGCACGAGAGGCTGCGTGCGCAGTACAGCTGATCCGTACGGGCTCTCAGAGCCTCTCGGGCGTCCCGCGGCGTTTCACGTCGCGGGACGCCTCTTGCGTACGGGAACCGATCAGTTGTCCCGGACGTGTTCACGGGTGGGGAGATCGGTCCACTTCCGGGTCCGGTCCGCCGATCGGCTTGATCGGCGGCGCGGCCCTTGATCGAATGCGGGTGACCGTGTCCGTGGACCGATGCGGAATCCGGACGTTCGTGGTGTGGATGCCGGTCCCTGCGGCCATACTTCTGGCCGGGCACCAGCCCCCGATCGGCCGGGGACCGGGCCACCGTCAGTGACCGAGGGGGAGGTCGAGTGACATACCCGCCGAATGTACGCACGGCGCCGCGCCACGCACGGGCGCAGCCGCCCGTGCCCGCGACCGTACCCGCTCCGCCGCGGCGCGGCGCCCTGTCCGAGACGACGGAACGGCTGCGAACCGCGGCGACGACCGAACCGGGCAGGCTCCGGATCATCGGGGCCGCGCTGGCCCTGCTCGTCGTCGCGTTCGGGGCCGTGACGACGTTAGAGATCACCGACCGGGCGGCCGCCGCCGACGACGTGGTGAGCCGCAGCCAGCCGCTGAGCGCCGGCGCGGCGGACATCTACCGCTCGCTGGCCGATGCCGACACCGCGGCGGCGAGCGGCTTCCTGGCCGGGGCGCAGGAACCGCGCGATGTCCACGACCGGTACGACAGGGACATCAAGGAGGCGTCCCGGCTGCTGGTGAAGGCCGCGGCCAACACGGACGCGTCGACCGATTCCGGGCACGAGATCACCACGCTCAACGAGGAACTCCCCCGGTACACGGGCCTGATCGAGCGGGCCCGTGCCAACAACCGGCAGGGCCTGCCGCTGGGCGGCGCCTATCTCCGGTACGCGAACCAGAAGATGACCAACGTCCTGCTGCCGGCCGCCGAGCGGCTGTACACGGCGGAGACCGGCCGGCTGGGCCAGGACAGCGATACGGCCAGGGCCTGGCCGTGTCTCTCGCTCGGGTTCGGTGTCGTGGCGCTGGCCGCGCTGTTCTGGGCGCAGCGGCGCAACTACCGCAGGACGAACCGGGTCTTCAACCATGGGCTGCTCGTCGCGACCGCCGCGTCCACCGTGCTGCTGCTGTGGCTCGCCATGGGGCACACGGTGGCGCGGTCCGCACTGCGGGACGCCGATGTGCAGGGGCAGCAGTCCCTCGATGTTCTCAACCACGCGCGGATCGACTCGCTGAAGGCCCGCGCCAATGAGAACCTCACTCTGGTCGCCCGAGGTGCGGTACTCACCGCGGACGGCAGGAACGACAAGTACGAGACCGACTACAACACGGGCATGAAGGCCCTCGGCGAAGAGCTGAGCAAGGCCGGCAGGCTCGCCGACGACTCCCAGGGGAGCGGGCCGGTGGCGAACGCCATCAACGGTGTCTCCGAGTGGCAGGGCCGCCATCGGACCGCCCGCACGACCGATGACAGCGGCGACTACGAGGGCGCGCTGAAGCAGATCATCGGGGCGAAGGACTCGACGGGTGAGTCCTTCAACCGGGTGGACGAGGCGCTGGAACAGGCGCTCGCCCATGAGCAGGGCCAGTTCACCCGGGCCGCGAAGGACGGGCGCGGGGCGCTGGGCGGGCTGCCGGCGGGGGCCGCGGCGCTGGCCGCGCTGGGTGCCGTCGCCGCGGTCATCGGGGTCAACCGCAGGCTCTCGGAGTACCGGTGAGAGGGGGAGCGATGACCAGGACGCGCACGCGCGGCGGGCTGCGCGGCTGGGGCGGGGTGACGGGCATGGCCGTGGCCTGCGCGGTGACGGCCTCGCTCACCCTGCTGCCGCTCTCCCACGGCGGCGTCGGCGCCTTCGGCGGTGACGTCTCGGGGCCGGGTGCGGCACAGGCGGTGCAGGCCCGGGCCGGCAACTGCACGGACCCGGAGGCGAGCCTGCCGCCGTCGTCCGGCAGTGGTCCGAACATCGAGAAGATCAAGCGGCGCGGAAAGCTGATCGCGGGTGTCGACCAGAACAGTTTCAGCTGGGGATACCGCGATCCGGAGACCCGCAGTCTCGAAGGCTTCGACATCGATCTGGTGCGGGCCATCGCCAAGGACATCCTGGGCGATCCCGACGCGGTGATCTTCCGGGCCATCCCCACCAACCAGCGCATCGCCGCCCTGGAGAACGACAAGGTCGATGTCGTCGTCCGGACGATGACCATCAACTGCGCCAGGCTGGACCAGGTCTCGTTCTCCACCGCCTATTTCCAGGCCGGGCAGCAGGTCCTCGCGCCGAAGAAGTCGACGATCACCGGGTTCGACACGTCCCTGGCCGGCAAGCGGGTCTGCACCGCCGAGGGCTCCACCGCGTACGAGGCGCTGGAGAAGCAGTCGTTCGGCGCGGTCTTCAAGGACCCGCACGACGGCACGGGCGCGGACGAGGACCAGCTCACCGTCCCCAACCAGCTGGACTGCCTGGTGCGGCTCCAGCTGGGCGAGGTCGACGCGATCGTCACGGACAACGCGCTGGCGGCCGGCCAGGCCGCCCAGGACCCGGCGGTCGAGCTCAAGGGTGACAAGCCGTTCACCACCGAGTACTACGGCGTGGCGGCGAAGCTCGGTGCGAACGATCTGGTGGCCCGGGTCAACCAGGTACTGGTCGACTACCGCAGCGGTGGAGCGGACAGCCCCTGGATGGTGTCGTACCGGAAGTGGCTGGAGGCCGGTCTGCCGGGGATGAAGGCGCCGCCGGCACCCAAGTACCGGAGCAACTAGTGCCGGGCCGGCCGGATGCGCGCGACGGCGCGGACCAGGCCGGCGAGGCAGTGGCACTGATCCTGCCGGGCCCGTCCCGGCAGGAGGAGCGGAGAGGTGATCGATGAGCGTCGCGGGCCCCTTCCCCGGCTACGCGGGGAGGTCCCCCGGCCCGGTCATGGACCGGGACGAGGCGGACCGCGCTCTGGCCCGGCTGGGCGCGGAGCACGAGGCGATCGAGACCTCGCTCCTCGCCCTGCAGGACCACGCGGGCCGCCGGCTCCTGGAGGGCGCCGATCTGACCGGCGTCACCAAGGAGCGCTGGGCCACCACCGAGCACTCGATCGCGCTGCTGTGGGGGTATTTCGACGCCTACGCGGGGGCGCTGGCCGAGGCCCGCGCGATAAGGGCCCGCCGGCGTCACCCCAACCGGGACGACCTGGTGGCCCTCACCGAACTGCTGCGCGGCCAGGGCGTCATCGTGGCACACGCGGCCGGCCGTCCCGGTCCGTCGGTCACCGGTCCGGCCAAACTCTCCGAGCGGTTCACGCTGGAGGAGCTGGTCGCCCGGATGAACGACCTGTACGCCCGCTCGCTGGACATGGTCGTCGCCTCCGACTCCGTGTGGTCCGCGCTGCCCGCCCGGATCGATCTGCTCGCCGCCGAGCTGCACCGCACCCGCTCGCTGGCGCACTCCGTCGGTGTCCGGCCCGGTGAGCACCCGGCGGGTGACGACCTGGAGGCGATCACCCACGAGCTGGCCACGCTGCGGGTGCAGGTGATCTCCGATCCGCTGGCCTTCTGGCTGTCGGGGCCCGGCAGTTCGGCACCGGGCGGCGGACGGCCCGACACGACGCGCTACGACCGGGCGGCCCGCGCCCTGGACGACGTGCGCCGCGAGATCGAGGCGGTGCTCGCGGTCCGTCAGGACGCCGAGCAGCGGCTGGTCCAGCTGCGTGACGTCCTCTCACGTGCGGACCGCACCCTCACCGAGGCCCGGTCGGCGCGCGGCGAGGTGCTGGCGAAGATCGCCGCTTCCGAGGTGCCCGCGGTCAGCGGTCCGGCGACCGCGCTCCAGGAGCGGCTGGCCGCCGCTTCGGAGTACCGCAGGCACGCCCAGTGGCACCGGCTCTCGCCGCTGCTGGAGACGCTGGAGCGGGAGGCCGAGGAGGAGTTGCTGCGGGCCCGCGAGTCGCTGACCGCGGTCACGGCCCCGCTGGCCGTCCGTGCGGAGCTGCGCGGCAGGCTCGACGCGTACAAGGCGAAGGTCGCCCGGCACGGTCTGGCCGAGGACCCGCTGCTGATCGAGCGGTACGACGCGGCGCGCCGGATGCTGTGGAGCGCGCCGTGCGATCTGCGGGTCGCCGCGCAGGCGGTGCTGCGCTACCAGGAGACGGCGGCCGAACTGCTGTCCCAGAGCCGGGCCCCGGGACCGGAGGACCGGCGATGAGTACCGAAGAGCGCAAGGCGCAAGGGCCGCCGCGGCGGCGGGGCGAGCAGGGGGACGGACCATGAGTACGCAGTGCCAGCGCCCCGCGTGCGAGGGCAGTTACGAGGACATGGGCGGCGGTGAGCTGTACTGCGACACCTGCGGTCTGGCTCCGGTCGTCTCCCCGAACGGCATGGTGAGTTCGCCGCCGACCGGAATCGCGGGCGGCGGCGCGAGCAGCACGAACGGCCGGGGCGGTGACAGCAGTTCGCGGGCCTCGTCCCGGGCGTCCTCCCGTTCCTCGTCCCGCTCGTCGACGTCACGGCGTTCCGTTTCGGGGCGGCTCTCGCGCTCGCTGTCCGGTGGCACCACGTCCCCTTCGGTGTCGGTGCGTTCCTCCGGTTCGTCCACGGGCTCGTCCGCCCGGGGCAGGCTGGGCGTGGGCCTGGTGCAGGTTCCGGACGTGCCGCGTCCCGACCCGCGCTCGGCGGTGATGGGGAACCCGGAGGTGCCGGAGCGGAAGCGGTTCTGTTCGCGTTCCGACTGCGGGGCCCCGGTGGGCCGGGCCCGCGGCGAACGGGCGGGGCGCACGGAGGGGTTCTGCACCAAGTGCGGTCACCCGTACTCCTTCGTGCCCAAGCTCGGCGAGGGCGACATCGTGCACGGCCAGTACGAGGTCGCGGGGTGCCTGGCGCACGGCGGGCTCGGCTGGGTCTATCTCGCGGTCGACCGTGCCGTGTCGGACCGCTGGGTGGTCCTCAAGGGGCTGCTCGACACCGGTGACCAGGACGCCATGGCGGCCGCCATCTCGGAGCGCCGCTTCCTCGCCGAGATCGAGCACTCCAACATCGTCCGGATCTACAACTTCGTCGAGCATCTCGACCAGCGCACCGGCTCGCTCGACGGCTACATCGTGATGGAGTACGTCGGCGGCAAGGCGCTCAAGGAGATCGCGAACGAGCGCCGCACCCCGGCCGGGAAGCGCGATCCGCTGCCGGTCGACCAGGCGTGCGCGTACGGCATCGAGGCGCTGGAGGCGCTCGGTCATCTGCACAGCCGCAACCTGCTCTACTGCGACTTCAAGGTCGACAACGCGATCCAGACCGAGGACCAGCTGAAGCTGATCGACATGGGCGCGGTCCGCAGGATGGACGACGACGAGTCGGCGATCTACGGCACGGTGGGGTATCAGGCGCCGGAGGTCGCGGAGGCCGGCCCGTCGGTCGCCTCCGATCTGTACACGGTCGCGCGGACGCTGGCAGTGCTCACCTTCGACTTCCAGGGCTACACCAACGTCTTCGTGGACTCGCTGCCGGACCCGGACAACATCGAGGTCTTCCGGACCTACGAGTCGTTCTACCGGCTGCTGGTGCGGGCCACCGACCCGGATCCGACGCGACGGTTCGCCTCGGCGGCGGAGATGGCGGAGCAGCTGACGGGTGTGCTGCGCGAGGTGGTGGCGCTGCAGACGCGCCGGCCGCGGCCGGCGCTGTCGACGCTGTTCGGTACGGAAGTGCGGGTCACGGACACCCAGTTGTTCGCCGAGCTGACGGGCGATGTGTCGCGGCTGGGGGCACGGGCTGCCGCTCCGGCGGCGTCCGGGCGCTTCGGCCGGCGGCGCACCGGGGCGGGGGCCGCTGCCCCGGTCCCGCCCGCGGTGTCTCCCGCCGGACCGGGGCCGGGCGCGCTGCCCACGGGTGCGCCGCCCGCGGCCGGTCACCCCGCGCCGGGTACCGCCCCGCCGGCCGCGCCGCCCACGCCGCCCACGCATGTCCGGGCCGGCGGCCCCGCGGAGGCGAACGGCGCGGCCCCCGGGAGCGGCGCGCCCTTCCCGTACGCGCAGCCGCAGGCCGCGATTCCGGCCCCGCGCGTCCCGGCCGGCGCCCCCGGAGCGCCGTCGGGTCCGTACGCCCCCGAGGGCCCCCGGCCGGCCGGGCTCGACGTGCCGTCCACCTCGCTCGCGCTGCCCGTGCCCCGGGTCGACGCGACCGACCCCAACGCGGGCTTCCTCGCCGGGCTGATGACCGCCGCCCCCGCCGAACTGATCACCGCGCTCCAGGGCGTACCCGTGCCGTCGCTGGAGACCCGGCTGCGTGAGCTGCGGGCCCGCCTGGAGCTGCACGAACTCGGTGCTGCGGGGCAGGCCCTGACGGAGCTGGAGAACACGTACGCGGACGACTGGCGGGTCGTCTGGTACCGCGGCGTCACCTCGCTGGTGACCGGCGACCACGAGAACGCGGCGCTCTCCTTCGACGCGGTGTACGACGCGTTCCCCGGCGAGCCGGCGCCCAAGCTGGCGCTGGGGATCTGTGCGGAGGTCCTGGGCCAGCTGGACAACGCCGCCGAGTACTACCGGCTGGTGTGGATGACCGACCCCGGCTTCGTCAGCGCCGCGTTCGGCCTGGCCCGGGTGCGGATCGCCGCCGGGGACCGGGCCGGGGCCGTCAGCGCGCTGGAGTCCGTACCGGAGGCGTCGATCCACTACACGGCGGCCCGGGTCGCCGCGGTGCGGGCCCGGCTCCGTGACCGGGCCCCGGACGAGCCGCTGATCACCGATCTGGTGGCCGCGTCGGCCCAGGTGTCGGGGCTGGTCGGCCTGGGTCTGGACGCGGTGCGCCGGGAGCGGTTGTCGACGGAGGTGCTGGGTACGGCGCTCGACTGGATACTCTCGAGTGGTCCCACGGCTCCGCCCTCGGCCCCGCAGTCGCACGCGTCTGCCGGACCGGGCAGACCGGAGACACTGCTCGGCAGTGAGCTGGACGAGCGTGGCCTGCGTTTGGGGCTGGAGCGTTCGTACCGGATGCTCGCCCGGCTCGCGGAGCCCGGCGACGAGAGGATCGAACTGGTGGAGCGGGCCAACCGTTTCCGCCCCCGGACGTGGGTGTGAAAATGTCGCAGAAACCCGAGGAGACGGCCCTGTCGAAGTGCCCCGGCTGCGAGGAGCCGCTGGAGCCGGGGGACTTGTTCTGCGGCGCGTGCGGGTACGACCTCTCGGCCGTGCCCGAACCGCCGCAGGACCACCCGACGATCGCCATGGCCGCGCCTGCGGAGAACGGTGCGGCGGCGGCCGCCCGCACTCCGGCAGAGCACCCGGCGGCGGACCGGTCCGACGGATCGGACAGGTCGAACGGATCGGACGGGTCGGACGGGTCGGACGGGTCGGACGGGTCGGACGGACCGAACGCGCGGGACGGATCGGGCGACTTCGAGCTGGCCGCGCCGGGGACCGTACCCGGAGCCGCACCGCAGGCCGTGCCCGGAGCCTCGTCCCCCCCGTCGGCCGAGACGTCCGCGCCCGACCCCCGTACCCCCGCCGCCGAGCTGCCCGCCACGCCGCCGGCCGGCACCAAGGTGTGCGTGGCCTGCCGGGCGGGCCGGGTCGACACCGACGGCTACTGCGAGAACTGCGGTCACGCCCAGCCGCGCGAGCGCGACCACATGGAGCAGGAGCTCGAATCGGTGGCCGCCGTCAGCGACCGGGGCCTGCGCCACCACCGCAACGAGGACTCGTTCGCGGTGTCGACCACCGCTCTGCCCGACGGTTCACCGGCCGTCGTCGCGATCGTCTGCGACGGTGTCTCCTCGGCGAGCCGCCCCGACGAGGCGTCGGCGGCGGCCGCGAGCGCCGCCAACGAAGCACTGCTGGAGTCGCTGCCGCGCGGCACCCATCCGCAGCAGGCGATGCACGAGGCGATCGTCGTGGCCGCCGAGGCGGTCAACTCCCTGGCCCGGGAGCCCGGCCGGGCCGCGGAGCAGGAACCGCGCCGCCACCAGAACGCCCCGGCGTGCACGCTGGTCGGCGCAATCATGGCGGGCGGCCTGCTGGTCGTCGGCTGGGTCGGCGACAGCCGCGCCTACTGGGTGCCCGACGACCGCGCCTGCCCGCCCGCCCGGCTGACCGAGGACGACTCCTGGGCCGCGCAGATGGTGGCGGCGGGTCTGATGAACGAGGCCGAGGCGTACGCGGACGAGCGCGCCCACGCCATCACGGGGTGGCTCGGCGCCGACGCGTACGAACTGGAGCCGCACACCGCGTCCTTCAAACCGGACCGGCCCGGTCTCGTGGTGGTGTGCACGGACGGTCTGTGGAACTACGCGGAGTCGGCGGCCGAGATGGCCGCGGTGGTGCCGGCCGACGCGCAGCTGCGGCCGCTGCACGGCGCCCAGGTGCTGGTGGGGCACGCGCTCGACGGTGGGGGCCACGACAACGTAACAGTGGCCCTGCTGCCGTTCGCGGTGGTGCCGCAGGGGGCAGGATCGGCGTGCGGCGACACATGAGTCCCGTTCCGTAACGCTTGATTCCGTTTCCGCCCGTCCGCTTCGTCCCGTCACCTCAGCCCGCACTCATCCGTTTCCGCCCGCATGCCTTCCCTCACAGCTGTCTTCATCCGACACCTGGAGTCCCGAGGAGCCGATCAGATGGCCAACTTCTCCAAGTCGAACGTGCCGCAGTTCTTCGTCGAGGTGTACCAGAACGAATATCTGCCGGAGGGCGGTCGCGAGGTCAACGCGATCGTCACGGTCACCTCGACCGGAGGCGGCACCACCGGCGGAGTCCCGCTGTCCGGTGCGGCCGCGACGCCCCCGGGCGTGCCGGGGCAGGCGTCGGGCGCCGCCGTGGTGATCATGGTCGACTGCTCCGGGTCGATGGACTATCCGCCGGCGAAGATGCACAATGCCCGCGACGCGACGGCGGCGGCGATCGACACCCTGCGCGACGGCACCTCGTTCGCCGTGGTCGGCGGCACGCACGTCGCCAAGGAGGTCTACCCGGGCAACGGCAGGCTGGCCTTCGCCGACGCGCGGACCAAGGCCCAGGCGAAGCAGGCCCTGCGCGCGCTCAGCGCCGACGGCGGTACGGCGATCGGCACCTGGCTGCGGCTGGCCGACCGGCTGCTCGGCGCCGCCGATGTGGCGATCCGGCACGGCATCCTGCTCACCGACGGCCGCAACGAGCACGAGGCGCCGGAGGACCTGCGGGCCGCGCTGGAATCCTGCGCGGGCCGTTTCACCTGTGACGCCCGCGGTGTCGGCACCGACTGGGAGGTGAAAGAGGTCACAGACGTGGCGTCCGCGCTGCTCGGCACGGCCGACATCATCGCCGACCCGGCGGGGCTGGCCGCGGACTTCACGCAGATGATGGAGAACGCGATGGGCAAGGAGGTCGCGGATGTCGCGCTGCGGCTCTGGACGCCCGTCGGGGTCGAGATCGCGTTCGTGAAACAGGTCGCACCGGCCGTCGTCGATCTGACCGGCCGCCGCACCGAGGCGGGCCCCCGCGCCGGGGACTATCCCACAGGTTCCTGGGGCGACGAGTCCCGCGACTACCACGTGTGCGTCCAGGTGCCGGAGGCGGGGATCGGGCAGGAGATGCTGGCGTCCCGGGTCTCGCTGATCCTTCCCGACCCGTCGGGCGGCGTGCCGCAGACGCTTTCGCAGGGCCTCGTACGAGCGGTGTGGACAGCGGACATGGCCGCGTCCACCTCGATGAACCCGCAGGTCGCGCACTACACCGGCCAGGCGGAACTGGCACAGGTCATCCAACAGGGGCTCGATGCCCGCAAGTCCGGAGACTTCGACGACGCCACCGCGAAACTGGGCCGCGCCGTGCAGCTGGCGTCGGCGTCCGGGAACGAGGACACTGCGAAACTGCTTTCGAAGGTGGTGGACGTCGTCGATGCCGCGACCGGTACTGTGCGACTGAAGGCGAAGGTGGCGCAAGCGGACTCGATGACACTCGAAACACGCTCGACCAAGACCGTTCGCGTCAAGAAATAACCGCACAGCCACACGGCCGCGCAGTCGGGCCGACCGGCCGGAGCGATCCGGGTCCGGGTGGCGAAGAGCAGGAAGAATCCACGGCCCCCGGGGCCGGACGAGGAGAGGGGGAAGCACCGACATGCCGACCTGCCCGAACGGACACCAGTCGGGTTCCGACGACTGGTGCGAGGTCTGCGGCCATCGCATGACCGGGGCGGGCGCGCCTGCGGGTGCCGTCCCCCCGCCGCCTCCCCCGCCGCCCGCTCCCGGTTACGGCCACCCGCAGGGCTCCGGCGCGGACGCGACCCAGCCGGCCGAGCTCTGCCCGCAGTGCCGCACGCCACGTGAGGCGATGGCGCCGTTCTGCGAGGAGTGCCGCTGGAACTTCCTCACGAACACCGCGACGTCGTACACCCCGCTGGCGCCGTCCCACAGCGTTACCGGCCCCCCGCCGGGTCTCAACCTGCCGCCGGGCTTCCAGGCCCAGCAGCCGCCGGGCCCTCCGCAGCAGCGCGACCCGTTCGAGTACCAGGGCTCGCGGCCCTCGCAGGTGAACCGGCCGGCCGAGCCGCTCTCCGCCGACCAGGGCGGCCGCCCCGGGCCCGCGCCACAGGGGCCCCAGTCGCCGCAGCCGCCACAGCCTTTCCAGCAGCAGGGGCCGCCGCCTCCGCCGCCCTTCCAGCAGCAGTCGGCACCGCCCCCGCCGTTCCAGCAGCAGTCCGCGCCGCCCCCGTTCCAGCAGCAGTCGGCGCCGCCCGCGTTCGATCAGTCCAGTCCGCCCGGTCCGCAGCCGGTCGCCCCGCAGCCGCCCGCCCCGCAGCAGGTACAGCCGCCGCGGTCCGGCGGCGACGACGACTGGATGCTGTCGCCGCCGTCCTCGCCCCAGGCTCCGCAGCCACCGGCCCCGGCGCAGCAGCAGCCGCCCGTCCCGGGGCAGAACCAGAACCAGCCGCCCGCGAGCTGGACCGCGGTCATCGCCCCGGACCGTGAGTACTTCCTGGCGATGATGCAGCGCAGCGGCCCCGAGGCGACCGGGCTCAACCTGCCCGCGTACTCCCCGGAGCAGCAGCTTCCGCTGGCCGGCAGCCAGATCACCATCGGCCGCCGCAGGCACAGCACCGGTGAGTCCCCCGACATCGATCTGTCCGTGCCACCGGAGGACCCGGGCGTCTCGCACCAGCACGCGGTGCTGGTGCAGCAGCCCGACGGCGGCTGGGCCGTGGTCGACCAGAACTCCACCAACGGCACCACGCTCAACGGCGCCGAGGACCCGATCCAGCCGTACGTCCCTATCCCGCTCCAGGACGGCGACCGGGTGCATGTCGGGGCGTGGACGACGATCACGGTCCGGCGGGACTGAGAGCCTGTCGGGTGACCTCTGATCGGGCGGGCCGCGCTACCCGCTGGGCAGTGGCCAGACGTACGGCCCCTCGGGGTCGTCCAGCCAGGCCCACTGCCGCCCGTCCCGGACCGTGACGCCGAACCTCTCCCGTTCGGGGCGGCGCTCGCGCTGCCAGAGGGAGAGGGCCTCGCGGGGGTCGAGGGCGGCCCCGGTCAGCGCCAGCAGGAACTGGAAGAGCTGGTTCTCGCCGATGCGCCGGGGCAGTGTGCCCGGGTGCGGGCGCCGTTCGGGCCGCGACGGCGTGCCGCGCAGCGGTACGAAGTACGCGGGTGTGTGCAGGAACCGGCCCTCGGCGTACTTTCCGCGTTCTCCTTCGTGCACCCCCAGCGCGATCAGCCCGGTGGCGAACGGCGCCAGTATCCGTGCGTCCGGCGCGCACTGGCCCAGCCATGCCTGCGGAACGCACGGCAGGGTGCAGGTCGCGATGATCCGGTCGTACGGGCCGCGCGGAGGCCAGCCCCGGGTCCCGTCCCCGGTGATCACCGTCGGGCGGTATCCGGCCGCCGCCAGATGCCGACGGGCCGACTCGGTGATCTCCGGGTCGAGGTCGACGGTGGTCACGGCGTCGTCGCCGAGCCGGTGCGAGAGCAGCGCCGCGTTGTAGCCGCTGCCCGCGCCGATCTCCAGGACCCGCTGCCCGTCCCGTACGGCCAGCTCTTCGAGCATCCGGGCCATCAGCGACGGCTGGCTGCACGACGAGATCAGCTCGCCGTCCCGGATCCGGGTGGCCAGCGCCCCGTCCGCGTACGCCCCGCCCAGCCACTGGGCCCGCCTGATCGGGTCGGGGTCCTCGCACCACAGACGGTCCGCTCCGCCGGCCACGAAGTAGTACGGCACGAAGAGGTGCCGCGGCACCTCCTCGAAGGCGGCCCGCCACCGCGGGTCGGTCAGCACCCCGCCGGCCACGATCCCGCGCACCATCGCCCACCGCTCCTCGGCGGCGTCCGCGGCGAAGGGATCGGGGCGCGCGTCATTCATACCTCCACCTTCCTGCGCCGGGGGCCCCGGAGCCAGGAACCTGGCCGGAGTCCTAGGACCCCGGACCTCGGCCGGTGCGTCTGCGACGATGGACGGGTGACTGAGATTCCGCGCGACACGCTGCAGGAGCAGACCTTCTACGAGCAGGTCGGCGGCGAGGAGACCTTCCGGCGCCTGGTGCACCGCTTCTACCAGGGGGTCGCCGAGGACCCGCTGCTCCAACCGATGTACCCGGAGGAGGATCTGGGCCCGGCCGAGGAACGGTTCAGGCTGTTCCTGATCCAGTACTGGGGCGGGCCCCGTAGCTACAGTGAGCGGCGCGGACATCCGCGGCTGCGGATGCGGCACGTCCCGTTCCGGGTGGACCGTGCGGCGCACGACGCGTGGCTGAGCCACATGCGGGTCGCCCTCGACGAGCTCGGGCTGGCGCCGGAACACGATCGGCAGTTGTGGGACTACCTCACGTACGCTGCCGCGTCGATGGTGAACACCGAGGGCTGAGGACCCGCCCCGTTCTTCTTCACCGGCTCCAACGGCTCCAGCGGCGTATACGAAATGCGTGAGCCCCTCACCGGATAACGGTCACGATCCCATCAAGTTGTGCGCACAAGTGCTTTCCAATGGCAGGTACGTCCTGAAAGCATCCGGGGAACGCCGGGGGGCGTATGTGCGGTGAGGGTCCAGGGGGGCACGTGTGACGGGGTTCGTCTTTCTTCGGGTGAGGGCCTACCGGCTCCTGCTCGCCGCTGCCGTGCTCGCCGTGCTGCTCACGACATCGGTACTGGCCGCGCTCACCGCCTTCTCCGGTTCCATCGGCGACGCGGCGCTGCGCCACTCCCTCACCCACCGGTCGGCGGCCGCCGCCTCCCTCGTCATGTCCGCGCAGGTGGAACCCGCGCAGCGGGACACGGCCGACGCGGCGGCCCGGAAGGTCGCCCGCGACACCTTCGACGGCCTTCCCGTGACCGTCCGGACGCTGGAGACGTCGGCGGCGTACGCGCTGCCCCGCGATCCGCGGGCCCCGGCCGTCCGGGGCGGCAACCCGGATCTCACCCACTTCGCCTCGCTCGACCGCAGCCGCGTCCGGCTCGCCGAGGGCCGCATGCCGGCGGCGGGGAGCGGCAGGACCGGCGATCCGGTCCAGGTCGCCCTGCCGCGCACCGCCGCCCAGGCCCTGAAGCTGGGGCCCGGCTCGCGGCTGACCCTCACCGACCGGCTGGACGACAAGCCGCTGCGCGTGCTGGTCACCGGGGTGTACGAGGTGTCCGACCAGACCGATCCGTACTGGCAGCTGGACGAGCTCGGCGGGCGCGGCGTCCGGAAGGTCGACTTCACGACATACGGTCCGCTGCTCACCGACCCCTCCGTGACCGGATCCGGACGGGTCAGCTCCGGCGAGTTGTCCTGGCTGGCGTCCGCCGACTTCCGCACCGTCACCACGGACCGGATGGACGCACTGCACAGCGCCGCCACGGCCGCGCCGAAGAAACTTCCCTCCACGCCCGAGTTCAGGAGCGGGGCCACCGTGCGGACCTCGCTCCCCCAGGTACTGGAGCAGATCGACCGGGCGCTGCTGGTCTCCCGCTCGACGGTGATGATCGTGGCCGTCCAGCTGGTGATGCTCGCCGGGTACGCGCTGCTGCTGGTGGCCCGGCTGCTGAGCAGTGAACGCGACGGAGAGACCCGGCTGCTGCGGGCCCGCGGCGGATCGCGCGGCCGCATCACCGCGCTCGCCGCGATCGAGGCCCTGCTGCTCGCCCTGCCCGCCGCGCTGGTCGCCCCGCTGCTCGCCGGGCCGCTGACCCGGCTGCTCGCGGACCGCGGCGGGCTGTCCCGGCTCGGGCTGCGGCTCGACGGGGGTGCCACCGCCTCCGTGTGGCTGGTCGCCGTCGTCACCGCGCTGACGTGTGCGCTGGCCGTCGTGGCGCCCGCGCTGGCGGCCGGTTCCGGGGAACGCGGTTCCCGCCGTGCCGTGGCACTGCCCGCGCCGCTGAGGGCGGGCGCCGACATCGGCCTGCTGGTGATCGCGGCCGTGGCGTACTGGCAGCTCGACCGCCAGACGACGGGGTCGGGCGGCGGTGCGCTGAGCGGCGACCGGCAGGGCGGTCTGGGCGTGGACCCGCTGCTGGTCGCCGCGCCGGCCCTGCTGCTGCTCGCGGGCACCGTACTGACGCTGCGGCTGCTGCCGCCCGCGGCCCGGCTCGCGGAACGCCGTGCGGCGGGCGGCCGGGGACTGATCACGGCCCTGGCCGGCTGGCAGTTCAGCAGGCGCCCGCTGCGCAATGCCGGGCCGGTGCTGCTGCTGGTCCTGTCGGTGGCGATGGGCATGCTGGCGGTCGGGCAGCGCGCGTCCTGGGACCGTTCGCAGGCCGACCAGGCGGACTTCAGGGCCGGTGCGTCGCTGCGCATGGTGGGCGGTGTCGAGGGCGATCCGGCGAAGGCGGGCGCGTACGCGCGGATGCCGGGCGTACGGGACGCCGCGCCCGCGTTCCGTACGACCGCGGAGCTCTCCGGTGATCGCACGGCCGAGGTCCTCGTCCTGGACACCGCGCACGCCACCGAGCGGATGCTGATGCGCGACGACCTCGGCGACCGGCCGAAGGAGCAGCTGTTCGACTCCCTCGCCCCGCCGAGGACGGCACAGGCCGGGCTGGCGCTGCCGAAGAACAGCGAGCAGGTCCGGTTCGACGCGCGCATCACCTCGGCCGGGGCGGCCGGGCGGCCGTCGTCGTCCGGCACCGGGCCGCTCATCACCGTGCTGCTGGAGGACCGGTACGGCCTGCCGTACCGGGTGCAGGCCGGAACCGTGTCCGTCGACGGGAAGACGCATCCGCTGGCGTTCACGGTGGCGGCCGCGGGCGACTTCGCCGTGACCGGGTTCGAGCTGGACGGCAAGCGCCCGTCCGGCCCGGGCCGGACGCACCGGTTCGACATCAGCGGCCTCCGGGCCGTGACGGCCGACGGGGCCGAGCAGCCGGTCGCGGTTCCCGGCGGTTTCGGCTGGGACGCGACGCTGAGCGACATCGGATTCAGTGAGACCGAGCCCGACAGCCGGCCGGTGGACGCGACCGCCTCCGCGCAGACCCCGCTGGCCCTCGGGTACGAGACCGAATCCGCCACGGACGCCGAACCGATGGAGTGGGCGCCGTCCTTCAGCGTCCGGGCCACCGTGCACCGCGGCGCGGCCCCGGCGCTGAACGCCATCGCCACCGACGCGTACCTGGAGGCGGCCGGGGCGAAGAAGGGGCAGAGCGTCGATGTCACCCTGGCCGGCGAAACGGTCCGGGTGAAGATCGTCGACGCGGTACGCCGGCTGCCCACCACGGGCCCCGGCTCCGACGCCTCCGGAGCCGGCTCCGACCGGGCCCGGGACGGTGGCGCCCTGCTGCTCGACTTCAGGGCCGTCGGCCAGGTCTTCGCCCACCGCCCGGGCGCCGCGCTCACCGCCAACGAGTGGTGGCTGAGCACCGCCCCCGGAAAGGCCGGAAAGGCCGCCGCCGCGCTGCGGGCACAGCCCGACACCGATCCGACCCAGGTCCGGGTGCGCGACGAGATCGCGCAGGAGCTGGTCAGCGATCCGCTGGGCGCCGGGCCGCAGGCCGCGCTGCCCGCGGTGGCGCTTGTCGCCGCGGCCCTGGCCGCGGTCGGCTTCGCGGTGAGCGCCGTCGGGACGCAGCGGGAACGGAACGCCGAGTTCGCCGTCCTGCGGGCGCTGGGGACGCCGCGCCGACGGCTGACCCGGATGATCGCCGTCGAGCAGGGCCTGCTGATCGCGATCGCCCTGCTGGTCGGGGCGGCGCTCGGGGCCGTACTGAACCGCGCCGTCGTGCCGCTCATCGTGCTGACCGGGCAGGCCACCGCGCCGGTGCCCACGGTGCTGGTGCAGCTGCCGGCCGGGCAGATCGCGGCGCTGCTGGCCGGCGTCGCCGCGCTGCCGCTGGTGATCGTCGCCTGCCTCGCCCTGCGCGGCACCGACCCCGCGACCTCGCTGCGCCACCAAGGGGACAACTGACATGAGCCCGCGTTCGCGTTCCGACCGGGGCCGTCGCGCCCCCGCCTCCTGCGCGCCCTGGGTCCGTACCCGGCTGCGTACCGCTCCCGGCGCGGCCTGGGCGCTCGGGCTGCTGGTCCTGCTGACGGCGTTCCTCGCCGCCGCGTTCCCGCGCGCCGTCGACCGTTACGAGGCCGAGGGGCTGCGGCACGACATCTCCGCCGCGGACCCCCGGCTCAGCGTTCTGGAACTGAGCGCGCCGCAGCCGGAACTGCAGCTGTCCCGGACGGCGCGTGAGGCGGCGGTGCGCGATGCGCCGCTGGCGGCCGTCCACCGCAAGGTGCTGTCCGGGCTGCCCGACGTGGTGCGGCCCGACACCGCCCAGTCCGCGTACGGCTTCCGCACCGGGGAACCGATCGTCGCGACGGAGTCCTGGCTGCCCCGGCCGTACGGCATCGCCGCCACGCTGGCCTACTCGACCCTGCCCGCCCTCCCGGACCACGCCACCCTGCGCGCGGGGACATGGCCCGCCGTCCACGGCGAGGTCACGACGGACGAGCCGGAGATCGAGGGCGCGGTCACCGAGGAGACCGCGAAGACCCTGAAAATCAAGGCCGGTTCGGTCATCTCCGTACCGACCCAGGTCGGGACTCCGCTGACCGTGCGCATCACCGGCATCGTCGCCCCGAAGCGTCCCGAGGCCGCCTACTGGTCGGCCCAGCCGCTGCTCCGGACCCCGTCCCTGGTGCCCGTGCCGCGGGACAGAACGCGTTATTACTGGACCGCCGGCATCCTGCTGCCCCCGGACGCCGCGCCCGCGCTGCTCGCCACCGCCGGTCAGCCGGAAATATTCTGGCGGATCGCACCGGACGCCTCCCGCCTCGCCGCCACCGACCTGCCGGAACTGCGCTCGTCGGTCGCCTCGCTGGAGGGCGGGCCCGGACTGGTGAAACTGCGCGCGGTGGCCGGCAGCAACGCGGCGCTCAGGACCGACCTGGACGAGATCCTCACCGGGTACGACACCCTGCGTACCGCGATCGGCCCGGTCGTCACGGTCGCCGCCGTGGGCATCGGGGCCGTCGCCGCGGTCGTCCTGCTGATGACCATCGGGCTGCTGGCCGGGCGGCGCCGCAGCGAACTGGCCCTGCTGCGCTCGCGCGGCGCATCGCTGCACGGCATCGCCGGCCGGCTGCTCGCGGAGACGGTGGTGACCGCGGTGCCCGCGGCGGCACTGGGTCTGCTGATCGCCGTGCTGACCGTCGGGGAGGCCCGGCTGTGGCCCGCGGTCGCCGCGGCGGCCGCCGTCGCCGTCGCGGTCTGCGTCGTCCTGCCGCTGCGTACGGCGCTGCCGCACCGCAGGCCGCAGTTGCACGAAGCCCGCGACGACCTGATGCACGCCCGCCCGTCACGGCGGCGCACGGTCGCCGAACTCACCCTGCTGGTGCTGGCCGTCGGGGCGGTCGTCGCCCTGCGCCGGCGCGGCACGGGCGGCGAGGGCGGCAGCGATCTGCTGGTCAGCGCGGCCCCCGTACTCGTCGGACTGATCGCCGCCCTGGTCCTCGTGCGGCTCCTGCCGCTGCCGCTGCGTCTCGCCTCGCGCTCCGTCGCCCGGCGGCGCGGGGCGGTCGGCTTCCTGTCGCTGGCCCGCGCCGGGCGCACCTCGGCGGGCGGCATGCTGCCGCTGCTCGCGCTGCTGATCGCGCTCACCACGGCGGCGTTCGGCGGCTCGGTGCTCACCGGGATCGGGGACGCGCGGGACGACGCGGCGGTGCGCGCGACCGGTGCGGATGCCAGGATCGGCGGTCCGGGCAGCTCCGTGGCCCTGTCGGACCGTCTGATCCGGGAGGTGGAGGGAGCGGGCGGCGTGCGGGAAGTGGCACGCGTGCAGATCGAGTACGGCGTTCCGCTGCCGACCGACGGGGCCGCGAACACGCGCACGAAGGGCGCCACCCTGGTGGGCGTCGACCCGGCGACGTATGCGCGGCTGGCTCGCGCGACGGGCCTCGGGCCGTTCCCCGCCGACCGGTTGAGGACCTCCGCGCCGAAGGGGGCGGAGGCGTCGAAGGACCGGGTGCTGCCCGCCATCGCCTCGCGTTCCGTCGCCGAGCGGCTGGGCGACCGGCCGCGCGACCTCTCCACGGCGGCCGGGAACTTCACGGTCCGGGTGGCGGGTACCGTCACGCGCACTCCCGCCGTGTCCGACAGCGACTTCCTGATCGTCGACGCCGCGTCGTTCACCCGTCGCCAGACCACCTCGCTGCTGGTCACCGGTGACTCCCTGGACACGAAGGCGCTCCGCACGGCGGCGCACCACGCGGGCAAGGACGTCTCCGTACAGCTGCGTTCCGAGGCACGCGGGGCATTCGTCGACACCCCCATGCAGCGGGGCGCCGAGGGGATCTACACGGCGGCGCTCGTGGCGGGCGCGGGCTACGCCCTGCTGGCCGTCCTGCTGTCGCTGCTGCAGAGCGCCCCGGAACGCACCGCCCTGCTGGCCCGGCTGCGGACCATGGGCCTCACCTCCCGGCAGGGACGGCGGCTCCTCGGCCTCGAAGCGATGCCTCAGGCGCTGCTGGCCGCCGTCGGCGGGCTGTTCGTCGGATGGGCGACGACCGCCCTGCTGGCGCCGGGCGTCGACCTGCTGAACCTCGCCCTCTCCACCGGGCCCGGCTCTGGGTCCGGCACACTCGACACCGTTCCGCTGCGGGCCGACCCGTGGTCGCTGACGCTCCCGGCGCTCGGCGTGGTCGTCCTCACCGCCGCGGTGGCCGCCGTTCAGGCCTGGTGGGCCGGCCGCCGCGGACCGATCACCGAACTCAGGTCAGGAGACCCCCGATGACGTCGCCGTCGACCGACACCACGCTGGCCGAACTCGAACAGCGGGCCACCGCACACCGCGACCGGCCCTCGTACGGGCACGACGCACTGATCGCCTGCGACCGTGTGGTGCGCATCTTCTCGGCGGACGGGGTGGAGGTGCAGGCCCTCCAGGGCCTCGATCTGCTGGTCACCGAGGGCGAGTTGATGGCCCTGGTCGGGGCTTCCGGCAGCGGCAAGTCGACCCTGATGAACATCCTGGCGGGGCTCGACGTGCCCACGGCCGGGTCGGCGAAGGTCGCGGGGTCCGATCTGCTGGCGATGGGACCGAAGGAACGGCTCCGCTACCGCCGGGACGTCGTCGGGTTCGTCTGGCAGCAGACCGCCCGTAATCTGCTCCCGTACCTCACCGCCGTCCAGAACATCACCCTGCCCATGCAGCTGCGCGGCCGGGGCCTGGGCCGTGAACGCGCCGCGCGCGCCGAGTCGTTGCTCGGCATGCTGGGGCTGGAGGAATGCCGCGACCGGCGCCCGGAGCAGCTCTCCGGCGGCCAGCAGCAGCGGGTGGCGATCGCCGTCGCGCTCGCGAACAACCCGTCGGTGCTGCTCGCCGACGAACCGACCGGCGAACTCGACTCGGCCACCGGCGAGCAGGTCTTCGCCGCGTTCCGCCGCGCCAACGAGGAGCTCGGCACCACGATCGTGATCGTCACGCACGACCAGGCCGTGGCGAGCGAGGTCCGCCGCACCGTCGCCATCCGCGACGGCCGTACGTCCTCCGAGGTGCTGCGCCGCACCGAGGTCGACGCGGCGACCGGCCTGGAGTCCCAGGTGGCCCGCGAGTACGCGATGCTCGACCGCGCGGGCCGGCTGCAACTGCCCGCCGACTACACGGAGGCGCTCGGCATGGAGCACCGTGTGATGCTGGAGCTGGAGCAGGACCACATCGGGGTCTGGCCGGACGATCAGCCGCGCCCCTGACGGGAGCGGGTGGGGCCAGCCCCAGGACGCTTCGACCGGGTGGCCCGATGTTCCCGCGCCACGCACGCCTCTAGCGTCGTGCGGGAATCATCCACCTGATCCCGAGGAGCACGATGCGCGTCGCCTCACTGGCCACCGCCGGTCTGAGCCTGACCTGTTTACTCGCGGGCACGGTGCCCGCGTCGGCCGCCCCCGCAGCCCCCGCAACACCCGCGGCTCCTTCCGCCCCGGCGGGCCGGGGGCTCGTCTGGGGCCCCTGCTCACCGCAGCAGAAGGAGCTGAACGAGGCGGGGGCGCAGTGCACGAAGGTGACCGTCCCCCTCGACTACTCCGATCCCGGCGGGCCGAAGATCCGGATCGCCGTCTCCCGCGTCGAGGCCGGCGCCGGGCACGGGAAGCGGCGGGGCATCCTGCTGTCGAATCCGGGCGGACCGGGCGGCACCGGACTCGACAGCACCCTGCGTCTGCGGCCCGCTTTGAAGGATGTGGCCGACCGCTACGACCTGATCGGCTTCGATCCCCGTTTCCTCGGCGAGTCCACCCCCGTCGTCTGCGACCCCGCCGCCCCGGCACCCGCCCCCGGCCCGACCACCACCCGCCGCGAGGACTTCGAACGGTCCGTGCGGTCCGCCCGCGACACCGCACGCCGCTGCCAGGTGCACGGGGACAACGCACGGCTCCTCCCCCACGCCACGTCCCGGAACGTCGCCCGTGACATGGACGCGATCCGCGCGGCCCTGGGCGAGCGCAGGCTGTCGTACTACGGCGTCTCCTACGGCGCCGATCTGGGCGCCGTCTACACCCAGATGTTCCCGCGCCGCGCCGACCGCATCGTCATCGACTCCTCGACCGACCCGTCGGCCACCCAGTACGAACTCTTCCAGCGGGCGGGCAGGCCGCTCGAAGAGGCGCTGGACGCCTGGGCCGGATGGGCCGCCCGGCACGACGACACCTACCGGCTCGGCAGCACACCCGCCGACGTGAGGTCGCGCGTGGAGCGGTTGCTCGACGGGGCCGAGCGGCGCCCGGTCACCGTCTCCGGCGTCCGGCTCGACGCGCCGCTGCTGCGGCTGGTGCTGAGGCAGCTCATCCAGCACGAGGAGTACGACCCGGCGCTCGCCGGTACGGTGCGGGACCTGGCCGACGCCGCCGCGGGCAAACCGGTCGAGCCAGGCCCGGAGCTCGCCGCCATGCTGGAGCTGCTCGCCTCGCCCGAGCTGGCGGACAGCATGCTGGGCGGGGCCCTCTTCATGTGCGGCGACAACGGCTGGCCGGCCGGTGGCTGGCCGGGGAACCCGGAGACGTACTGGAAGAACATGGAGGCCAGCCGGAACACCCAGCCCGTCTTCGGCCCGCTCGTCAACGGCATGATGGCCCCGTGCGCGTTCTGGACGAGCACGTCCCGCGAACCCGCCACGGTGATCGGCAACGACGTACCCGTCCTGATGCTCCAGGCCCGGCGCGACAACAACGTCCCGTACGAAGGAGCACTGGCACTGCACCACCGCCTGACCGGTTCACGGCTGGTGACGGCGGACATCCGCTCGCACGGGGTGTACGGGCGCGGACTCGACGGCCTCACCCCCGTCCCCTGCGCCGACGGAGCCGTCAACGACTATCTGCGTGACGGCACACTCCCCGCCGACGACCTGACCTGCGCCCACACCGAGGAGGCACGGTGATCAGCAGACGTACGGGCCTGGCGGCCACGGCGGCGGCCCTGCTCGCCGGAGCGGCCGGCCCCGCGGCGGCGGCCGCCGCACCCCACCACGAATCCGGGCTCCGCAACCGCCTCCAGAGCGATGTGGACGCGGTCCTGGCCACCGGGGCCACCGGCGTACTGGCCGAGGTGCAGAGCGCCCGCGGCCGGACGACCGCCCGCGCCGGCTCCGCCGGCCTGCGGGCCCCGCACCACCCGGTTCCGTATGACGCCTACTACCGGATCGGCAGCGACACCAAGACCTTCACGGCCACGCTCGCCCTCCAGCTGGCGGGCGAGGGGCGGCTCGCGCTCACGGACACCGTCGAGCGGTGGCTGCCCGGTGCCGTACGGGGCCACGGCAACGACGGCCGCAGGATCACGGTCGCCGATCTGCTGCGCCAGACCAGCGGGCTGAACGACTATCTCGCCGTCTCACCCGACGCGGCCGATGCGTTCACCCCGGCCGGCTACCGCCGGTCGCGGTTTCGCACCACGGCCCCCGAGGACCAGCTGAAGGCGGCCATGACCCGGCCGCCCCTGTGGGTACCGGACGCCGGACAGCCCACCCGGGAACGGCGCTGGGGCTACTCCAACACCAACTACGTGGCGGCGGGCCTGATCATCGAGCAGGTGACCGGCAACTCCTGGGCGCAGGAGATCCACGACCGGATCATCGAACCCCTGGGCCTGCGCCACACGTTCACGCCGGGGACCTCGCCGTACGTTCCACGCCCCACGGCCACCGCGCACACCTGGTTCCCCGGCTGCGCCCGGCCCGTCGACACGACGCTGGCGTCCGGCGGCGGGGCGGACGGCTCCCTCATCAGCACCACCCGGGACCACGGCGCCTTCCTGCGCGCCCTGATGAGCGGCCGGCTGCTGCGCCCGGCCCAGCTGGCCGCGATGAAGGAGACGGTCGCGGCCGAGGGCTGGAGTGCGGCGCCGGGGGTCCGTTACGGACTGGGCATCGCCTGGCGGCCGGTGACGGGGAGCAGAGGCGGGATCTGGTTCCACGGCGGAACCCATCTGGGGATCGTCTCCGAGAGCGGGGTGACGCCGGACGGCGCGCTGGCCGCAACCAGCGCCACGTTCACCCTGCGGATGGGCGACCCGGCCCAGGACGCCCAGGACGCGGCCACGCTGCGGCTGGTGAACAGGGCCCTGACCGGCTAGACCGTGCTCCGACAGGCTCTCAGCCCGCGCCCACCGACACGGCGAGCGTGCCGAGCCCGCTGCCCGGTCCGCGCAGGGCGATCGAGCCGAACGGGGTACGCAGCCGCAGCCAGGACCCGGCCGCCAGCAGGGCGACCGGGAAGTCGGGCGCCGGACGGAGGAAGCCGAGGGACTGGGCGGCGTGGACGGCCCGCAGCGGAAGTCCGGTGGAATCGACCGTCCGGGACCAGATCTCCCGGCCGATCAGGTCGCGCTCCGCCCGGGTCCGGCGCTCCTCGGGCAGCGCCTCGTCGCGGGCGCGGAACTCCGCCACCGCGGCGGTGACCGCCGTGCGCAGGGAGACCGGACCGGGCAGGCCCGGCAGTTCGCGCCAGCCGCCGCGGGGCGGGAGGACACCCGTCCACGGCGGTCCGGTGACCGGTGCGGGCAGGGAGCCCGAACCGGCTGCCGCGCCCTCGGTGCCGAGGGATTCGAGGAGTTCACCGGCGGACACCGTGACGTCGAAGTCGTGCGATCCGGCCAGCCGCGCCGCCCGGATCGCCAGGACCTCGAACGACGGCGGCCTGCCGAACACGGCCAGCGCGCCGCCGCCCGCCTGCATCCGCACCGCGGCGGCCCGGTCGTAGTGGAGCAGCCGGCCGAGGAAGGCCGCGAGATCCGCGGCCTCCCTCGCGTCGGTGAACTCCAGCGACCGTACGGGCACCGTCATGCTGCGGCGGGCTCCTCGGCCAGGTACTGCTGGAGGAAGAGCTTCTCCTCGGAGGAGATCCGCCGGGGCCGCTCCTCGGCCAGGTCATACGGCACGACCACGGTCGAGGCCCGTACGTACACCTGGTCCGGGTCCTTGATCTCGTACGCGATCGTCAGCGAAGCCGCGCCGATCTTCGTGACCCACGACTCGACGGTCACCGGCTCGTGCCGGTGGACCAGCGGGCGCACGTAGTCGATCTCGTGCCGGGCCACGACGGACCCGCCCGAGAAGGACGGCGAACCGTCCCCCGGCGCCAGCCGGAACATGAAGTCGATGCGCGCCTCCTCCAGATAGCGGAGGAAGACCACGTTGTTCACGTGGCCGAAGGCATCCATGTCCGACCAGCGCAGGGGGCAGTTGTAGATGTGGCGTGCCAAGACGATCAGCCTCGCGTGAGCTTCTTGTACGTGGCACGGTGCGGGCGTGCCGCGTCCGCGCCGAGGCGGTCGACCTTGTTCTTCTCGTACGACTCGAAGTTGCCCTCGAACCAGTACCACTTGGAGTCGCCCTCGTACGCCAGGATGTGCGTGGCGACGCGGTCCAGGAACCAGCGGTCGTGGGAGATGACCACAGCGGCGCCCGGGAACTCCAGCAGGGCGTTCTCCAGCGAGGACAGGGTCTCGACGTCGAGGTCGTTGGTGGGCTCGTCGAGGAGCAGCAGGTTGCCGCCCTCCTTGAGCGTCAGCGCCAGGTTGAGGCGGTTGCGCTCACCACCGGAGAGGACGCCGGCCGGCTTCTGCTGGTCCGGGCCCTTGAAGCCGAACGCGGAGACGTACGCCCGCGAGGGCATCTCGACCTGGCCGACGTTGATGTAGTCCAGCTCGTCCGAGACGACGGCCCAGAGGGTCTTCTTCGGGTCGATGTTGGCGCGGGACTGGTCGACGTAGGAGATCTTGACCGTGTCGCCGACCTTGATGGAGCCGGTGTCCGGGGTCTCCAGGCCCTGGATCATCTTGAACAGCGTGGTCTTGCCCGCGCCGTTCGGACCGATGACGCCGACGATGCCGTTGCGCGGCAGCGTGAACGACAGGTCGTCGATGAGGACCTTGTCGCCGAAGGCCTTCGAGAGGTTCTCGACCTCGACGACGATGGAACCGAGCCGCGGGCCCGGCGGGATCTGGATCTCCTCGAAGTCCAGCTTCCGCATCTTGTCCGCCTCGGCCGCCATCTCCTCGTAACGGGCGAGACGCGCCTTGGACTTGGTCTGCCGGCCCTTGGCGTTGGAGCGGACCCACTCCAGCTCTTCCTTGAGCCGCTTGGCGCGCTTCTCGTCCTTGCGGCCCTCGACCTTGAGCCGGGCGGCCTTCTTGTCGAGGTACGTGGAGTAGTTGCCCTCGTACGGCAGGGCGCGGCCGCGGTCGAGTTCGAGGATCCACTCGGCGACGTTGTTCAGGAAGTAGCGGTCGTGGGTGACGGCGACCACGGCGCCCGCGTACTTCGAGAGGTGCTGCTCCAGCCAGTTCACCGACTCGGCGTCGAGGTGGTTGGTGGGCTCGTCGAGGAGCAGCAGGTCGGGCGCCTCGATCAGCAGCTTGCAGAGCGCGACGCGGCGCTTCTCACCGCCGGAGAGGTTGACGACCGGCCAGTCGCCGGGCGGGCAGCCCAGGGCGTCCATGGCCTGCTCCAGCTGGGCGTCCAGGTCCCACGCGCCCGCGTGGTCCAGGTCCTCCTGGAGCTTGCCCATCTCCTCCATCAGCGCGTCGGAGTAGTCGGTCGCCATGAGCTCGGCGACCTCGTTGAAGCGCTTGAGCTTGCCCATGATCTCGGCGGCGCCGTCCTGGACGTTCTCCAGGACCGTCTTCGCCTCGTCGAGGTGCGGCTCCTGCATGAGGATGCCGACGCTGAAACCGGGCGACAGGAACGCGTCACCGTTGGAGGGCTGCTCCAGGCCCGCCATGATCTTCAGCACCGTGGACTTACCGGCACCGTTGGGCCCCACGACACCGATCTTCGCGCCGGGCAGGAAGTTCAGGTTGACGTCATCGAGGATCACCTTGTCGCCGTGCGCTTTGCGCGTCTTGCGCATGGTGTAGATGTACTCAGCCAAGAGAAACCGTCCGGCTATCGATGTGTGGGCAGATACACCCCATCTTGCCTGACGGCCCCCCTCAGACGAAAACCGCACGCTCACGCCTCGGACACGGCGCCCTGACCTGCATGAACCCGAAATCAGGGGCGTCGCTATCTGTCAACGTTGGTCACCCGCGTTCAGCCTCGCACGGCCCACAGACGGCCCAGGCCAACCTTCACCACCCACCCCAACCCACCACTCACCCCAGCTCCCATCCCGTCCGCCTTCGACCCACACACCGTGGAGCGGGCGTGGTTCAGGGCGTCAAGGTGGAGCGCGCCACTGTACGAACGACCTTGACGCCCTGGGCCGCGACTGCTCGGCTCTGCCTGGGTCGAAGGTGGTCGGGATGGGAGCCCACGACGCTCGCCACGCTCCGGGCGGCACTCGCGAACGGCGCCCCGTCCATCCCGGAGTCTGAGCGCCCCCGCCGGAGGCATGTCTCTGACCGTTCCCTGCTCTCCCACCTCATCCCCCGCCCTTTCCGTCTGCTCGTTTTCCGGGTTCCGGGCTGGGCGGCGGTGTCGGGTTCGTCCTGGGTGGTGTGGCGGTGCCTCTGCTGTCCGTGAGGGGTGCGGTGTTCCGGTGGGGCCGTGGCGCTGGGGGTGGTTTCGGTGGCGGGGTGGTCGTCCTCGGTCCGGCGAGACGGAGGGTGGTGCAAAGCGTGTAGCGGGTAACCCCGTGGCAACTTACTGGTGGCGCGGGGCCGGGGGCCGGGCGGAGCGGGCCGCAGGCAGGAGCGTCGCCCGAGTCCCCGAGCCCGCGCCGGCCCGCGTGGCGGGCCGGTGGGGTGTTATCCGTAGCGGCGGCTGAATGCCGATTGCCCCGCCCGCGCCCGGTGTCCGAAAGGGCAAGAGCTACCAAGCCTGAGGAAGGGGCCCCGGAGCCCTCGGAGGCCGGGCCGGTGCGCACAGGGTTCCCCGCGGGGCGGTGCTGCTGGCTGTCGCGAACTCCCACTGACAGGGGCTCGTGTCTTTCGCCGTGGGTGCCCTCAAGCCCGATGGTTCCGGATGCAGCGGTCTGCCGCACAGCAAGGAGGAACCTCTCCCCCCTTCCCCGCCCGAAGGGTGGGGCTTGATGAGGTAGAGAAACCTGTAACGGCCCCAGGGCGTCTCAGTGCGGGGCTACGTAGCAGGCGGCATTGATCGTCTGGCCATTGCCGTATCGGTGAATCGCTTCGCCGATCTTGACCCAGCCAAGTCGTTCGTAGAGCCGGATTGCAGCCGTGTCCTTGGCCATCACTTCGAGCACAAGACGAAGATCTTGGCTCCGTGCGTAGTCCATGGCGGCCTTCATCAGCTTCTCCCCAACGGCGTTCTTCCTGACTTCTCTGACTACGAAAAGCCGGGCCAGCACGGCAACCTGCTCTTCGCTGTCGCCACTCTGGTCGATCCAAAGGGAAACAGCGTCCTCGCCGTGGGGACGCATCAAGGCGACATGGCCAACGATCTTGCCGCTCGTCGCCGCCACCCATGCAGCAAGCACGTCCGTTGAGCGCAACCAACGATCTGGCTGGTCAACCCCTTCAACGGGGTATCCGTCGGTGGCATGGACTTCGACTAGCGCAGCCCCTGCGCCATGAAGGTCCGTTTCCTCGAAGGGGCGGACGATGGTGCTTGCCACCTAGGACTCCTCTTTCACTCGACAGGCAGTTCGTACAGCAAACCCGTTTGGTCTGCCCGGTGGACGTACCGCGAGACTTCGAACGGGATGTTGTCCTGATCCAAGCTGGTGTGGAGAACCTCAAGAACCGGAACACCAGGCAGGAGGTCAAGAATGGAAGCTTCTTCAGGCGTCGGCATCCGGGCGCTGATCTCGTCCCGAACGCGGGTCATGACATGGCCTAGCTCTTCAAGGCGGCCGTAGATTCCGTCCTTGCCGGTTTTGGGCTGCATGAGCAAGGTGCCTTGAGCCTCGTCCCACCGCAGGTAGGTCGACACGATCTGAACGGGCTCGTCATCAGCGAAGTAGTGGTTCTCTCGATGGATCACGCTTGCTTCGCCAGCAGGGACATTCAAGCGTTCGGCAACATCTCGGGGAGGGACTTCGCGGGCGATGCTCGGAACCTCGATGCGTGCCGTCTTGCCCTGTCGCTGGGCTTCGAGCCGGAAAGGCGTAAGGCCTGTCTCACGGTTCTTGAGCGAGTAGCGGTCACTACCAAACCGGAAGAGTCGTTGAGGCTCCCGTACGAACACTCCGCGTCCATGTCGCGCTGTCACCAAGCCTTGTTCAGCAAGAAGCCTGATCGCTTCACGGGCGGTGTTCCGGGCGGCGCTGTACTGCTCGGCCAGTGCACGCTCCGACGGCAGTTTGTCGCCCGGCGAAAGTTGCCCTGTCTCGATGGACGTACGCAGATCCTCCGCAATACGCCTGCTTGCTGGCTGCTGTGAGGAAGCTCCGGACGCTGTCATACGCACAGCATAGCAACTGGCTTAAGCCAGCGGCTTGACGCGCGACCCCCTTCATGTTCAACTGGCTTAAGCCAGTAACTGGCTCAAGCCAGTTGGATGCGCCGGAGCGGTGCCCACCGCCAAGCAGTCACCACCCCGGCTCCCTCGAAGGGACTCCCCATCATGCCTGCAACGCTCGTCGCCTCGCAGCCCGTGAACGCCTCCGTCGTCCTCTCCGTCCCCGAGCCGGTCCAGCCCGCCCCCGCGCGGGTGGTCAACGTCCGCTCCTGCCCGGCGTGCTGCGAGACGCGGTGCCCGGACCCCGCCGAGTGCCTGCACTTCCTGACCGCGAACCCCTGGGGTGACTGCGACTCGTGCGCCGGTAGGGGCTGGGCCGGAGAAGAGTCCCGCGCCGTCTACTGCGAGGACTGCGGCGGCTCCGGCCTCATGGAGTACACGGCCGCCTCGATCGGCAGCGACGGCGCGAGCGGCCGAGCCAAGGTCCGGCACGCCGCACACGTCGAGCGCCTGACCTCGCTGGTCAGCAACCTCGCGGGCGGGGTCGCTGCATGACCGTCTTCCCCGTGGAGCCTGCGGCCGTGGCGAACACCGCTGCGGTCGTGGGCACCGACCCTCTGACCCTGGCCGACCTCTTACGCGTCGCCAACACCCCCGGCTTCGACCGGTGGCAGGAACAGGTACGCCGTACCGGCGGCTGCTCCGACCCCATCCACCTCGAAGGCATGACCACCACCCGCGACACCCAAACCGGCCAGGTGCTCTACTCCTACAGCACCCAGGGCGAACCCGGCGGACGGTTGCGGGTGGCCTGCGGGAACCGCCGTGCCTCCCGCTGCCCCTCCTGCGCCTGGACCTATGCCGGAGACACCTTCCACCTGATCCGCGCCGGACTGACCGGCGACGAAGCCAAGGGCACCCCTCTCACGGTGCGCACACACCCCAAGGTATTCGCGACCCTGACCGCCCCCTCGTTCGGCCCGGTCCACAACCGCCCCACCAAGGGTGTCTGCCGGTGCGGCACCGACCACCCCGAAACCTCCCCGCTCCTGGGCTCGGCCCTGAACCCGGCCACGTACGACTACGCGGGGGCGGTGCTGTGGAACAACCACGCCGGGGACCTGTGGCGCCGCTTCACGATCTACCTGCGCCGTGAGATCGCCGCCCGCGCCGGCCTTTCCCAGAAAGCGGCGGCCGAGGTGTGCCGGGTCTCGTTCGGGAAGGTCGCGGAGTTCCAGAAGAGGGGCGCGGTCCACTTCCACGCGATCGTGCGTCTCGACGGCCCTGACGGGCCGGACACCGCCCCACCGGCCTGGGCCAGTACTGCCCTGCTGGGGGATGCGATCCAGGCGGCTGCCGCCCGCGTCCGTGTGCCCGTCCCGGCCTCGGGGGACCATGCGGCACGGGAACTGCGCTGGGGTGCCCAGGTGGATGTTCGCCCGATCGGCGCGGACAGCGCGAACGACGACCTGACCGAACAGGCCGTGGCCTCCTACGTCGCCAAGTACGCCACCAAGGCCGCCGAGACCACCGGCACCGTCGACCGGCGCATTGGCGAACTCGCCGAACTCGACAAGCTCACCGACCTGCCCGCTCAGGCCCGGCGCCTGATTGAGGCGTGCTTCGACCTGGACGAGGCGTACCCGGACCGCAAGCTCTGGCAGTGGGCCCACATGCTCGGCTTCCGCGGCCACTTCTCCACCAAATCCCGCGCCTACTCCACCACCCTCGGCGCCCTCCGCCAGATCCGCGCCGACTACCGCGCCCGGCAGGAACGCCATGAACGCGGCCTGCCCGACCCCGACGACGCTCCGGAGGGCTCCACGCTGACCCTCGCCCACTGGACCTACGCCGGACACGGCCACACACCCGGCGAATCCTGGCTCGCCGCCACCATCGCCCGCGACATCCACACCAACCGCGAAACCGCACGCGACGCACGCGCCGAACTCGAAGCCCTCGACGGAACGGAAGCATGGGCATGAAGCGGCCTCTTCCTGAGCGCTACCTGACGCCGATCGACCTGGCCGACCTCCTCGGCGTCCCGATCGAGACGGTTTACCAGTGGCGCCGCAAGGACACCGGCCCCCGAGGCTTCCGCGTCGGCCGACACCTCCGTTTCGACCCCGAAGACGTACGCACCTGGGTCGCCTCCCTCATGGACAAGGAAGCCGCCTGATGGCCGGACACATCCAAGACCGCTGGTACAAGACCGAACCTGGGCCGAACGGCAAGCCGCTCAAGGTCAAGACCGACCGCCACGGTATGGGCCTGCGCTACCGGGCCCGGTACGTCGGCCCTGATGGCACCGAAAAGAGCAAGAGCTTCCCGGACAAGCAGAAGCGGCTGGCTGACCTCTGGCTGACCAACATTGAGGCCGACATGGCGCGCGGCCAGTACATCGACCCCAGGGCCAGTCGGACGACCTTTCGGGAATACGCCGAGCGCTGGATCGCCGCACTCACCACAGACTTGAGCAGCCGCGCGGCTATGGAGGGGCGCCTTCGGCTTCACGCGCTGCCATACCTCGGTGGTCGTCCGATTGGCTCGTTTCAAGCCGAGCACATCCGGGACTGGAGTCGACAGCTAGAAGAGACCGTGGCGTCCGGCTCGTATCGACGGCTGATCTTCGATGCGGTGTCGTCAGTGCTGAACGCTGCCGTGGACGATCGGCTACTCGCCTCCAACCCGTGCCGAGCCCGCTCAGTGAAGGCCCCGCGACCAGCGCCAACTCGGGTACACCCTTGGTCCACCTCGCAGGTCTTCGGGGTGCGTGCGGGGCTGCCTGAGCGGTTCCAGGCCATGGCGGACGTTGGTGCCGGATGCGGTCTCCGCCAGGGGGAGATCTTCGGTCTTGCGGTCGACAACGTCGGGGATCTTGGCTGGCTCTACGTGCGCCAGCAGGTCAAGAAGGTACGCGGCGGCCTCGTCTTCGCTCCTCCCAAACGCGGAAAGCTCCGGGACGTGCCGCTTGATCCTGAGGTTTCGGCGGCCCTTCGGGAGCACATGAGGCGCTTCCCGCCGGTCGAGGTCACCTTGCCTTGGCTGACACCGAGCGGGCCGAAGGTGACGCACCGGCTCATCTTCACTGCTGCTGCTGGCACAGCGCTCTGGAGTAACGCCTTCAACGACCAGACATGGAAGCCTGCGCTCGCGTCCGCTGGGGTCATCCCCGTACCCGAGAAGGGGCACCGCTACACCGCCGCCCGTGAGCACGGGATGCACGCGCTGCGGCACTTCTACGCCTCCGTCCTCCTGGACGCTGGCGAGAACATCAAGGCGCTGAGTCTCTACCTCGGGCATAGCGATCCGGGCTTCACGCTCCGGGTGTACACACACCTGATGCCGAGCAGCGAGACGCGAACCCGGAAGGCCATCAGTGCAATGTACCGGGCCGCCGGTCACGCTCACGACGGCCCAGAGACGGCCCAGGCTGCCTGAGACGGCCCCTCATCGGCGGGAAACCTGCTGGTGAGGGGCTGTTTTGTGCCCTCGGTCGGAGAGAAACACCCCATCTTGCCTGACGTCCGTGCCGGGATGGAAACCAGTCCGGTCCGCGGTACGCCACGTCCCGTCCTCCGGCACCCGCCGGCCTCCGTCCCCGGGCACACGTCGGCCCCGGTACGCGTGCGCGTACCGGGGCCGTCGTCAGGCAGGCGTGACGCTCTGCCCGCCGTTCGTCACTCCGCGGTCAATGGCGTGATCTTGCCGCGCCTACTGGCCGGAGGTCTGCGTCTGACGCTTGCGGAGGAGGAAGACCGCGCCGCCGCCGACGACGACGAGGGCGATCGCGACGCCCGCGATGACCGGGGTGGCGCTGGAGCCACCGGTCTCGGCGAGGTCACCGGAGCCACCGGTCGAGCTGCCGCCGACCGTGGCCGGGGCAGGCTTGCCCCCGCCGGTCTGGGTCTCGGTGCCACCGGCGCCGCTGCCGCTGGTCTTGCAGTCCAGGACGCCCTTGAACGTCTTCGTGAAGCCACCGGGGCCGGTGACCGTGAAGTCGTACGCCTGGTCCTCGGCGACCGGGACGGTCACCGTCTCGGACTTGCCCGCCTCGACGGTGTGCTTCGCCCCGGCCAGCTCGAAGGTGAACGCCTCGTCGCCCGTGTTGCTCGCGGTGACGTCCACGCCGCCCTTGGCGCAGTTCTTCTTCGCCGAGACGGCCGGGATCGCGCCCTGCTTGGCCCAGGTGCCGGTGGCGGTCGCGGAGACCGTGGACTCGCTGGAGCCGGCCAGGATCATGGTCTGGCTCTTGGTCACACCGGCGAAGGCCCGGCCGACCGGCACCGACGTGGTGGCCTGGACGGTCAGCGAGGCGGAACCGTCGGTGGCGCCCGCCGGGACGGCGAAGTAGAGCTCGGCGCCGTTGGCCGCGGCCGTCACGGGCTTGCCGCTCTTGTCGGTGACCTTGACACCGCTGGCGGCGTCGGCGGGCGGGGTCACGGAGACCTGGCCCGCGTTGGTGTGGACGGTGATCGGGCCGAGCCGCTCACCGGACTTGCCGGAGACCGCGGCCGGGTCCAGGGAGAGGGACGCCTTGGGCTCGGCCTGGTCGGTGGCGTTGCGCTCCAGCCAGTCGGCGAGCTTCTCCGCCGGTCCGTCGGCCGCGTCGATATCGACGTTGTCCGAGTAGCGCCAGATGGCGACCTGGGTGCCGGCCGCCGCGGTCTTCTCGGTGAGCGGCCCGGTGCCGGCCTGCTTGGCGAGCTCCGCGAGGTCGTCGACCTGCGGGTAGGAGTGCTCCAGGATCCAGCGGATCTTGCCCGCGTTCTTGTTGCTGCCGAGCGAGGTCTGGTTCCAGGGGGTCTCCAGGTACTTCGCCTGGTCCTGGGTGGGGTTGTGGATGTCGATGCAGTACGTCTTGAGCTTGCCGCCGCCGTCGACGGTCATCTCGAAGAGTCCGGCGGGCAGCTCCTGGTTCCTGCCGCCCGTGTGGAGCACTGCGCGGTCGTAGGTCTTCAACCCGTCCAGGACCGCGGCCGCACCACCTTGATGCTGCGGGGCCTCATCGGCGACCGCGCTGCCCGCGCCGACGAGGGCGCCTGCCATGACAAGACCGGATGCCATCACCGACGCGGTGAGCCGGGCCATGCCCCGCCGCCGTGGAGAATCGGTCGCCCTCGTGGACGACGAAACGGTCGCTGAAGAAGCAGAAAACACAGAATTCCCCTCCGGGCGGGACCTTCCGCGCCTGATGCGCGTGTGGGGACTGCCCCGCCAGTCGACTCAAGTGCCCCGTGAGTACTGGGAATCCTAAGGACGAAGCGATGAATAGTCCCCCGTCATACCGTCGTACAACCATTCCGACTCGGAATCGTTATCGCCGACATCGCATGCCCATGCCTCAGGACGCCTCGGCCCACCTCATCGACCCCATCCGGCCCTATCCCGTCCGGCCCGTTCCTCTCCGGTCACGGCACCGACGCGAGTTCCTGGCCGTCTTTCTGACGCTCCGCCATACGTTTACCCCGCTGTCGCCCGACCCGCTCGCTCCGTTCACCGCGTTCGCTGTGTTCGTTGTGTTCGTTGTGTTTGCCGTGTTCGTTGTGTTTGCCGCGTTCGCTGCGTTCGCCACGATCGCCGTGTTCAATACATTCGCCACCTTCGCCACCTTCGCCTTGTTCGCCACGGTCGCTGCGTTTGCCGTGTTTGCCCTGTTCACCGCGATCGCGCCGCTCGCCCCCTTCCCCCCGTTCACCCCGCGCGGCCTGTTCGGTCCGCTCATCCAGCCCGGCCGGCCACCCCGGCCCACTCGACCGCACCGAACCGCCCGAACCGCCGGACCAGTCCGGCTCATCCGCTCGTGCCGACGCACCGCCCGCATCGCCGGCACCGCCCGCGTCGTCCACGCTCCCCGCACGCGCCACCGCCCCCGGATCGCCCTTCATCACGCGCCGGAACGCGGCCGTCCCCCGTGTCAGATCGTGTCCCACCGCGACCGCCTCGATGTCCACGAACGTCCGCCACCGGCCCTCCCGTTCCTCCTCGCGCACCTTCAACCTGCCGTGCACGACGAGCGGTTCTCCGACGGAAATGGAGCCGGACAGATTCGACGCCAGGGCCCGCCAGGCCCACACGGTGTAGAAACTGGTGTGTCCGTCCGCCCAGGACTGTTTCCCGCGGTCCCAACGGCGCGGCGTCACGGCGAACCGGAAGCGCGCCATTCCACCGGTCGCGGTCTCTCTGAACTCCACGCCCGTCGCCGCGTTGCCCACCAGTGTCACCAAGGTGTCGTTCATGACTCCGCCTCCCCTTCGGCCTTCGGTTCCGGCGACCGCACCCGCGCGGTCACCGAACCCAGGCTGAAGGAGAGGCGGAATTCCCGCTGACGCCTGTGGACTACCCGACAGTTGTGGAAAACTCCGTCACCGCCCCGTACCGCTCACGCACTTCGCGGTACCGCACGAGTTCCGCGGCCACCGGGTCGAGCACCCGCGCCCGCCCACAGGCCGCCGCCGCCTCCCGCAACTGCCGCTCGGCCTCCTGCCCGTACCGTCGCGCCGGTCCCCGCGCCGCGGCCGCGCACGACCACTCCACCAGCGGTCCGCCGATCACCCCGGCCAGCATCACCAGGGCGGGCGTGAGGAATCCCGGTTCGAGTACACCGACGATCTGGCCGACCAGCCAGAGACCGCCGAAGATCTGCAGCAGCGTCATCAACACCTGTACCAGCACGGCGGCCGGCCACCACCGGGGCCGCGGCGGCCTTCCGCCCACCCGACCGCTGTGCGCCACACCGGAGGCCCCGGCCACTCCTGTCGCCATGACCGTCGAACCACCCGGACCGGCCTCCCCCTGTGCCGCGCCGCCACCCGTACCGCCCGGGGAACAGCTCACCATCCACCCGCGCCCGTCCTCGGCGCCGGTCTTCTCCACCAGTTCGTCGAGCGCCTCCGGCAGTCCCTCCGCACCCTTCACCGCGGCCTCCCGGACCGCCTGGGCCCAGGGGCCGGGCAGCCCGCCGGCGGCCTCGCCCGCGACCGTCCGCACCGCCTGTTCGACGCGCTGCCGGGCAGTGAGCTCCTCCTCGGGGGGCGCGGGCCGCGCGGGGCACTCCAGGCTTCCGGGCCGCCGGGTGGACTCGTACCAGCGCCACAGCCGCAGCCATGGCGTGCCGCACGCCCGTCCCGCGTTCCTGCGCCACTCGCGCTCGGCGGCCTGGCCCGCCGCGGCCGCTCCGACGGCTTCCGCGAGCCGGTCGGCGAACTCCTCGCGGGCCCGTTCGCCGAGTCCGGGCCGCCCTTCGGCGACGTAGGCCGGACGGAGCCTGGCGGCGGCGGCGTCCACATCCGCGGAGAGCCGGCGCGCGGCCGCCGTGCGCCCCTGGACGAAACGGCCGAGCACCTCGCGCAGTTCGCCGACGCCTTCGCCGGTGAGCGCGGACAGGGACATGACGGTGGCTCCCGGTTCGCCGTGCTCGCCGAGTGCCATGCCGTCCTCGTCGAGCAGCCGGCGCAGGTCGTCGAGGACCTGTTCGGCGGCGTCACCGGGCAACCGGTCGATCTGGTTGAGGACGACGAAGGTGATCTCGGCGTGCCCGGCGAGCGGCCGCAGGTAGCGCTCGTGCAGAGCCGCGTCCGCGTACTTCTCCGGGTCGACGACCCAGATCACCGCGTCGACCAGCGCGAGCACCCGGTCGACCTGCTCACGGTGTCCGGTCGCCGCGGAGTCGTGGTCCGGCAGGTCGACGAGGACGAGGCCCTGGAGCGCCTCGTCGGCGTCCGTACCGCACTGCTGCGGCCTGCGCCTGAGCCGTCCGGGGATGGCGAGCCGGTCCAGGAGTCCGGCGGCCCCGTCGGTCCAGGAGCAGGCGAGGGGGGCGGCGGTGGTCGGCCTGCGCAGCCCGGTGTCGGAGATCTGCACGCCCGCGAGGGAGTTGAAGAGCGTCGATTTGCCGCTGCCGGTCGCCCCGGCGATGGCGACCACGGTGTGCCGGGAGGAGAGCCGCTGCCGGGCCGCCGCTTCGTCGAGCACGCGTCCCGCTTCGGCGAGGGTGGCCCCGTCGAGCCTGGCCCTGGACAGCCCGACGAGTTCACGCAGCGCGTCGAGCCGCGGCCGGAGCGGACCGCCGGACGGTACGTACGCCTCGACCTGGGGCGGTCGTACGTCGTCGTCCGGGGCGGCTCCCGGTTCGGGGTCCGCCTCCTTGGCGGCCGCGCGCCGGGCGATGAGCCCGTCGTTCCAGCCGCCGCCCGCCTCCGGCACACCGGGGCGCCCGCCGAGCGCCCTGCCCCGGCCCGGGTGAAGACGGTCCTCGTGCGGTGCGGGACTCTCACCCCGGCCGGTCCCCTCGTCGATGACGGCAGTCATCGCTGCCTCCTCTCCTTCTGCAGTACGGACAGCGCGGCAATGAGTTCGGCCTGCGGCTCCGGGGCGACGTCGAGTGCGTCGAGCGGTGCGAGCCGCCGGTCGCGCTCGCCGTCCAGTACCCGGTCGAGGCAGTTGGTGAGCAGCGCGCCGCCCTTGTCGCGCAGCCGCAGCGCGCCCTGGGCGCCGATCCCTTCGGCGAGCTGCTCCCCGGCGCCGCGGGTGCGTCGGCCGCCGAGCAGTGCGGCGGCCAGGAGCGCCGCCACGGTCCCGGCGTCGGGTGCGGCGCCGCGTTCGAGCCGGCGCACCTCTTCCTCCGCCAGCTCCTCCAGCACCCGCCACCAGCGCCGTACGGCCATGGCGATGCGGCCGCGGATGTCCTCGGCCGGTCCCCATCCACCGGCCTCCCGGCCGACGTCCTCGAAGCCGAACGCCCCGGCCCCGGGATCGCGCTGCCAGGTCGTGCGGATCTCTTCGTCAGCGGCGGCCACGGCGCACTGCAGCAGTGCGGCGAGGCTCCCCACCAGCGCTTCGAGGAGTTCCTCGGAGCTGCTGTACAGCGGGTATCCGCGCCACCGGGTGCGGGCATCCCCGGCGAGCACCCCGCCGTTCCGCAGCCGCCGCCGTACCCGGGCGCCTTCCGCCCGGTACGCGTCCTCGACCACACCGGTCAGCCGCACGGCCGCCGCGTACTGTGCCGCGACGGCCCCGGCCAGCGCGGGCATCCGTACGTCCAGCGAGCCGATGACCCCGGCCGCCGTACGCCGGACCGCCTGCTGACGGGCGGCCGGGTCCTGGGCGCGGTGGCTGAGCCAGGCCCGCAACGGGGCGACCGCGGTGGTGGGCAGCAGCCCGCTGCCGCCGCCGGCCGATTCGGGCAGCTCGGGAATGGTGAAGCGCGGCACCTCACCGAGGCCCGCCTTGGTGAGCAGCGCTCCGTACTGCCGCGACACCTCGGCGATCACCTGGTGCGGCACCCGGTCGAGGACGGTGACGAGCGAGGCGTCGTACTCCTTGGCCGTGCGCAGCAGGTGCCACGGCACCGCGTCCGCGTACCGGGAGGCCGTCGTCACCATCACCCACACATCCGCGGCGCAGATCAGCTCGGCGGCCAGGACCCGGTTCCGTACCACGAGCGAGTCGATGTCGGGCGCGTCGAGCAGCGCGAGCCCGCGCGGCAGCCCGGTGGCCGTCTCGACGCGCAGCACGGTGCCGTCCTCGTCCCCGGTCCCGTCGAGGTCGTCGCACCGGCCGGGGTCCCCGGACTCCTCGGGCGGCAGCCAGACCCTGGTCAACTGCGGCAGCACGCGCACACCCGCGAACCAGTGGTGATCGTCCGGGTGGCAGACGAGTACGGGCGTCCGCGTGGTCGGCCGCAGCACCCCGGCCTCGCTGACCAGCCGCCCCACCAGCGAATTGACGAGCGTCGACTTCCCGGCTCCGGTGGATCCGCCGATCACCGCGAGCAGGGGCGCTTCAGGATCCCTGAGCCGGGGAAGCAGATAGTCGTCGAGCTGGGCGAGCAGCTCGCTCTGGGTCCGACGGGCACGCGGGGCCCCCGGCAGCGGAAGTGGGAGACGCACGGCAGCGACACGGTCGCGCAGGGCGGAAAGTGCGTCGATGAGCTGAGGCCGTACGTCCAAGGTCACCACATGCGAAGAATGCCCAATTTTGGAGCCTTTTTGAAGCGTATGGCTACCTCTGCGCGCCGGTTCTCCCCTCAGGACGGAGTCGGGACAGAGGGGACGAGTAGGGCGCAGGCATAACGAGTGCACAACACCCGGGGCGTGAGGCGTCAAAAGCGATGCACAAATCCCACCCACCTGCGATTATCGGTTCGCTTCACCGAACCTCCACATCGTGCCACGCAGGTGAAGCAACCGGGTCGAGGCGATCGGAGCCCTATCCTTGTCCCGGCAGGTCACCGACCGGCCAGGCCCCAGGGCTCCAGGCCGCCGAGGCCACCACCCGGCCCCCGTAGCTCAGTGGATAGAGCAGGCGCCTTCTAAGCGCTTGGCCGCAGGTTCGAGTCCTGCCGGGGGCGCATTGCCCGTACCACCCCAGGCCCTCCCTCCGGGAGGGCCCTTTTGCCGGCCGGGGCAGATCGGCGAACGCGGCGTTCGGGCAGCTCGGAAAGGGCCTTGCCGGCCTCTTCGTGGGCCCTGGCCAGCTGGTTGGCGAGAGGACCGGGCGGGGCGTCCAGGCGGGCCAGGCCGAGCATCATCGTGAGGGCGACGATGCGCTGCTGGGCCCCGTCGTGCAGATCGCGTTCGATGCGGCGGCGTTCCGCCTCGAAGGCGTCGACCAGACGGACGCGGGAGCGGGTGAGTTCCCTCAGGCGGGCGTCCAGGTCTCCCGCTTGGCGAGTGAGCAGGAGGCGGGTCAGTTCCGCCCTCGCTCCGGCCAGCAGGCCCAGTAAGTAGCAGCCGAACGCCAGGAGTACGAGTCCGCCCGCCGCGGTCGCGAAGGCCTCGGGCCACGTCGTGACCGTCCACAGCTTCACCACCCGGGCCTCCTCGCCGTCCCCGTACACCTGCATCACCACGGGGGTGCTCAGCACTCCCAGCGGGACGCCCGTGCAGGCGCCCACCGCGAGGGCGTCGAGCGGCCACAGGACCACGGCGAACAGGAGCGCGTACCCGAGCTCCCGCCAGGTCGCCCGCTCCCCGAGCCGGCACGTCGCCCAGCTCCACAGGCCGGGTTCGGCGGGCCGGCGGTGCGGGTCGGGGACCGGGGTGCGGTCCATCAGGCGGAGTCTGCGCCGCTCCAGGGCCGCGACCGGAATTCCGGCGAGGGCGAGGACGGCGAGCAGCGGCAGTCCGATCAGTACGAGGGAGAGCGCACCGCCCACCACCACACCGGTCACGATCACCACCAGGACGATCGCGCCGGCCACAGCACCGCTGACCAGGTAACCGGCCGACCGCCAGGGCCAGGAGGTCAGCAGATAGCGGGGGCCGGCAGGGCCTGCCACACGGTGCGAGGGCGCATGGCCTCACCGTAGGAGACGGTCCCGGGGCCGTACATCCGTGCTGCCCGAGTCCCGGGGGTGGGGCCGGCCCCACCCCCGGGACCGGGAACCGGTCAGCGGTTGAACGACGAACCCAGCTCCGCGTTCTTTCCCACCGTGCCCAGCGTTCCGTGGCCGAACGTGAACGACCCCTTGGCCGTCAGGCCGGAGGCCGTGGTCGGGAAGACCCACAGGGAGCCCTCGTGCGCGTTCTCGCCGGGGGCGCCGACGATCAGTTCGGTGCGGCCGTCGTGGTCGGCGTCGACCAGCTTGGTGGCGGCGCCGAACGCGTCGTCCGCCTCGGCCGCCCCGGGGACGTCCGCCGTGTCCTGGTTGAAGCCGACCGTGCCCGTGCCGGTGGGGCCGGACGCGGTGCCGGGGAGGACCAGGATCGAGCCCGCGTTCTTCGTCGTGCCGAGGTCCTCGTGGGGGACGCCGACGGCGATGTCGCCGTAGCCGTCGCCGTTCATGTCGCCGATCGACACCGACGCGCCGAATCCGTCGGACTTTTCGGCGGCGCCCGGGACACCGGCGCTGTCCTGGTTGAAGACCTTCGCCCGGTCACCCCGCGGGCCGGTGGCGCTGCCCGGAACGTAGGTGATCATGCCGCCCTTGGCGAGCGGCAGGTCCAGGTCGCTGTCGTAGCCGTCGACCGGGCGGCCCACGGCGAGGTCGGCGTACTTGTCACCGTTCACCTGACCCGCCGTGATGGTCTCGCCGCCCTCCAGGCGGAGGCCGTCGGCCTTTTCGACCACGGTGTAGTTCTCACCGAGGCCGGTGTCGCCGCCGGCGCGGATGAGGATGCGCCGGGCGTCGTACTCGTCGCCGTCGTGGACGACGCCTGCCAGATCGTCACGGCCGTCGCCGTCGAAGTCGCCCGCGGTGATGTCCAGGTAGCGCACATCGTCCATGTCGCGGATCTCCCTGACGGGAGCGGCCGGGCTGCCGTCGCGCTTGAACGGGCCGGACAGGATGTGGATGTCGTTCCTCCCGAGGGTGACGACGTCCGTGGCGCCGTCGCCGTCGAAGTCGCCCACGGCGGTCTTCCCGCCGATCTCCTCATACGGTTCGTCGCCCGTCAGGAGGGTCGCGCCACCTGACAGTCCGTTCGCCCCGCCCCAGATCACGGTGAGCGAACCGGTGGATTCGGACGAGCCCGCCTTCTCCTTCGCCGCGCCCACCACGAGGTCGCTGTACCCGTCCTTGTCCAGGTCGGCGGAGACCACCGAGCTGCCGAACGCGTCACCGGCCTCGGCCGTGTCCGGAATTCCGGGCGAGTCCTGGGTGAAGATCTGCTTGGTGGAGGTCTGCAAACCGTTCCGGGAGCCGTACACCACACCGACGTACCCGGCCCCGGCTTTGCCGCCGACGATGGCGCCGGGAGCGGTGAACGCCACGTCCGGGTAGCCGTCCCCGTTGAAGTCGTCGCGCCCCGGGGCCGGGGCGGGCGCGGTCCCGGTGGAGGGCGCGGAGACGGCCGTGGGGGCGGGCGTCGATGCCTGGGCGGCGGGGCCGGTGAGCGCGGCGGTCGCCACGGTGATGGCGAGCACGACGGTGGTTCCGAGGGCACGGGATGCCACGTGGGCTCCTTCGTTCGGGGAATGGGGGGTTGTGGGGTGGTGCTTTTCCGGGTGTGTGCGGGCCGGCGGCACCGCACCGGTGCTGTGCAGACTCAGACCGGCTGTCGCGCGCGGGGGTTGCGTTCCCGGCCCGGACCGTTACAGCTCCTCCACGCGGATGGACGGCAAGTCCCTTGTTCCCCGGGCCCGTTTATTCCGCGCGCCCGTTTGCTCCCCGGGCCCGTTTGCTCCCCGGGCCCGTTCGCACGCTCAAGCGCCGCGAGGTTCCGGCGGCGGTCTGAGCCGATTGCCCGAACGCGCACGACGGGGCGTGCCATAGTCGGTTCCATGAATGCCGACGAGGCACAGCCCACCCGACTCCTCCTGGACCGCTTCATCGCCGATGCCGGTCGCGCCGTACCGCTGGAGGCAGTCTGGGCGCACGGCTCCCTGGCGCTGGGGGACTACCGTCCCGGGCGCAGCGACCTCGACCTCGTGACCCTCGTGGAGACGCCCGTCAGCGACCACCAGAAGAGGCAACTGTCGCTCGTGCACCGCGCGTTGATCAGGGATGTGCCGATGGCCGCGAAGCTGCACTGCTCGTACGTGGTGCGGTCGCAGCTCCCGGACGCGGGCCGTGATCATGTGACCTGGGCCCATGGCCGGTTGTTCGAGCGGCCGGTCACTCCGGTCAGCAGGCGGGAGTTGAGCACGGGCGGGCTGTCGCTGTTCGGTCCGGAGCCCGCCGGGCTCGTCGCGGAAGTGTCCGACCGGGAGCTGGCGGAGTTCATCCGCGGCGATCTCAGGAGCTACTGGTATCCGGCGAGCGCCAAGCCCGTCCGCTGGCTCCGTGACATCTGGGTGGACCTCGGACTGCTGACTCTCGCACGGGCGTCGGTCACCCTGCGCGACGGGCGTCTCATCACCAAGGGGCAGGCGCTGGAGGTACTGGCAGCCGAGCTGGGTGCGCCCGCCGAGGTCGTCGGCGACATACGCCACCGCCGGTACGGGGCCGACCCGCGCCCGGCCTCCCTGCCGTGGCGCATCAGACGGGGACGCCTCGCGCGCGTCTTCGTCCGGGCGGGCATCGAGCGGACGCTGTCGCAGCAGCCGGGGACCTGACCGGCGGGCCGGATCTCCTCGGCGACGGGCCCGGGTCCCCCGGTCGGCGGACCGGATGCCCTTGCCGGCACCTCGGTTCGTACGCCGCTGCCGCGCCCCCGCACGGGCGGGAACCGGCCGTTGATCGCGGCGGCGATGTTCTCGATCCCGTCCGCGCCCCCGCACGGCCGGGAACCGGCCCGTCCGTCTACCCGGCGGCGACGGCCAGCAGTGCGAACGCGGCGAGGGACAGAGCCGTCCGGATCCGGTGAAGGCTGTTCCAGCGGGCCTCGAACGCCTCGCGGGCGGCTCCGTCGTCGCCCCCCTCGGACTCCGCGAGCGCCTTGTTCAGCGGGATGTTCCCGGCGATCGTGACCAGGTGGCTGCCGATCGCGCAGGCCAGCGCGGCCGCGGCGAGCGCCCGCCCCGCGCCGTCGGCACCGGCGACGGCCGCGGCGGCCGGGAAGGCGATCACGCCGAGAAAGAGCACCAGGAAGGCCGGGCCGGGCACCTTCTCGTTGAACCGCCGCATCGCGGCCGTGAACCGCTCGTCCGGCAGTTCCGCGAGGCCGGGCATGACCGCGATCAGGAACGTCAGCAGGAATCCCGCGTAGAGGCCGGTCGTGAGCACGCCGAGCGCCAGGAGCAGGGTGGGGAGTGAGGACATGGTGCACATCATGGCGTCGGCGGGCGGGCCGCGCAGCCGGCTTCCGCAGGACCGCGCGGCCCGCCGTTGCCTTCCCGGTCAGTCCGTCTCGCCCTCCGGCGCTCCCCCGGGCCCGTTGTCGTCACCGCCCTTGAGCCGGCCCGCCCGAGTCGGCGGCACCGCCCGGCACGGCGGGAGCGGGGGCGGGCGCGGCCCGGCGGTCGGCGGTGGCGGGCTACCTGTCCGGCCGACGTGCCCGAGCACCCGGTGACCAGCACCCCGCCCGCCAGCAGCACTCCGAGTGCCCCGCGCCGTGTCCGAGCGTGCTTCGCCCGGGACCCCGCCCGGTACTCCCCCTGTGCATCCCTGTCCTGCGTGCCATGCCCTTCCCCCCGATGTCGCGCGCGTGTCAGCACGTGTGAATGCGACGTGCGGGACGGCGCCGTGGAGCGGACGAAGACATTGCGGACAGGTCTCGATGCGGCAACGGAAACCTCGGAACCCGCGGGAGGCCGGACTCAGGACACGATGTCCTTACGGCTGAACCCCCGGAAGGCGAAGGCGAACAGGATCAGGGCATACGTCACCGAGACCGCCGCGCCCTTCGCCATGCCGCCCCATTCCAGTTCGGGCTGGAGCGCGTCCGCCCAGGCGAACTGCCAGTGGGCGGGCAGGAATTCCCGCCAGGAGCCGAGGGCGGTGACGGCGTCCAGCACATTGCCGACGATGGTCAGTCCGACCGCCCCGCCGACCGCGCCCAGCGGGGCGTCGGTCTTCGTCGACAGCCAGAACGCCAGCCCGGCGGTGACCAGTTGGGAGACGAAGACGAACGCGACGACGAGCGCCAGCCGGGGCACGGTGTCCGAGGTCGCGAGCGCGCCGCCGGTGGGGAGTTCGAGCGGCCCCCAGCCGTACGCGGCGGCTCCCGCGGCCAGCGCGACGAGCGGCAGCAGCACCATCGCGGCCAGGCTGAAGCCGAGCGCCACGACGAGCTTGCTCCACAGCAGCCTGGCCCGGGGCACCGGCGCCGCCAGCAGATAGCGCAGCGAGGACCAGCTGGCCTCGGAGGCGACGGTGTCCCCGCAGAACAGCGCCACCGGGACGACGAGCAGGAACCCGGCGGACACGAACAGGCACGTCGCGGCGAAGTTCGCCGCGGACGCGGTCGCCGTGTCCATCAGGGTCAGCCGGTTGCCGCCGCCCCGCGAGGACGGCGTGCCGCCGATCGCGAACGCGGCGATCAGGATGAACGGCAGCGCGGCCAGCACCCCGCCCATGAGCAGGGTGCGCCGTCTGCGCAGCTGGCGTACCGCCTCGACGCGCAGCGGCAGGGTGCGTCCGGCCCGGTAGCCGGGGGCCCCGGCCGCGTGCGTGACATCGGCTTCGGCACTCATGCGGAGCCTCCGGAGATCAGGGTGAGGAACGCGTCCTCCAGGCGGTGGTGCGGTCCGACGCCGGTCAACGGCACGTCCAGCCGCACCAGTTCGGTGATCAGCTGCGGCGGGGTGGCGCCGTCGAGCCGTACCAGCAGCCCGCGGCCGTCGTCCGTGCGGACCGCCGAGCCGATCCCCGGCAGCGCGGCGATCTTCTCCACGAGGGGTTCGGCGACATCGCGTGCGCTGGTGACGAGCAGCATGTCGCCGGAGCCGGTGATCTCGGCGACCGGGCCCGCCTGGACGAGCCGGCCGCGGTCCATGACCACAAGGTGGGTGCAGGACTGTTCGACCTCGGAGAGGAGGTGGCTGGAGACGATGACGGTCCGGCCGCCGGCCGCGTACCGGATCATCACGTCGCGCATCTCGCGGATCTGGGGCGGGTCGAGTCCGTTGGTCGGTTCGTCGAGGATCAGCAGGTCCGGCATGCCGAGCATGGCCTGGGCGATGGCGAGCCGCTGCCGCATGCCCTGCGAGTACGTGCGCACGGCGCGGGCCAGGGCGTCGCCGAGCCCGGCGATCTCCAGGGCCTCCTCGATGTGCGCGTCCCCGGCCGGCCGTCCGGTGGCCTGCCAGTACAGCTCCAGGTTGGCGCGCCCGGACAGGTGCGGCAGGAAGCCGGCGCCCTCGACGAACGAGCCGACGCGGGACAGCACGGGCGCACCCGGCCGGATGGCCTGCCCGAAGACGCGGATCTCTCCGTCGTCGGGTGTGATGAGTCCCATCAGCATGCGCAGGGTCGTCGTCTTGCCCGCGCCGTTGGGTCCGAGGAGCCCGAGCACCTGCCCCTTCTCGACCCGGAAGGACAGTTCCTGGACCGCGTACCTGTCCGCGGACCTGGCGTACTTCTTCGACAGGCCGGTGATCTGGAGGGGCACGTCGGCGAGGGCCGGGTCGGGTGCGGGGGGCGCGGTGCGGCGGCGGGCGGTGAGCAGCAGCGCGGCGGCGATCACCGCGGCGGCGGCCGGGAGCCCCCAGGTCCACCGGGGGAGGGCGGCCGCCGCGGTCTTCAGGGCCGGGGCGGTGGGAACGGTGAGCGGGTGCCCGCGGGGGTCACGGTGTACGTCGTCGGCTCGGCGGGCGAGGCGTAGCCGAGGTCGGTGGCGGACAGGACCAGGCGGAGCCGGTGTCCGGCGTCGAACCGGTGGTCGATGGCGGGGAGGGTCAGCCGCACGGCCTCGCCCTGCCGGGACGGCGGGATCCGGATGGGCGCGACCAGCTGGGAGGGCAGCACCTGCTGCTTGCCGTCCGGTGACACGTCGTACACCTTGCCGAACAGCACGGCGTCGCCCCGGTCGGCGTCCACGCTCACCCGCACGGCCGGGGAGCCGGTGACGCGCAGGGACTTGTCCAGCGGTGCCGAGTCGAAGCGGGCGTGCTGCCCGGGGAAGTCGAGCGAGAGGCCGACGCCGAGGGACGACAGCCGGGAGAGCCCGCCGCCGACGCCCGGAATGGCCGAGACGGCGGGCGGAGTGGCCCCGGCGGGATTGCGGAACGTCCGTGTCCGCCGCCCGAGGCCGATCGGCTCCTCTCCGCTGCTCAGCCCCGGGTACGTGTCGCTGCTCGCCCCGCGCGTGAGGGCGGCCCCGTCGGTGGAGTCGATGCCTCCGGTCCGGGTGACGCGGAATCCGGGCCCGGTGTCGGCGCCCTTGTCGTTCTTCAGGTACCGGTCGAACCATCGGCCGATCCGCTGCCTCACCCGGTCGGTCTCCAGGTCGCCGCCGTCGTGCCCGCCGGCGATCCAGTCGACGGCGACGGGCGCGCCGTTGCCGCTGATCGCCCTGGCCATGGCGTCGGCCTGGCCGAGCGGGAAGAGGGAGTCGGACTGCCCCTGCACGATGAGCGCGGGCACCTTGATGCGGTCGGCGACGGTGCTCGGGGAGCGTTCGGTCAGCAGCGCACGCGCGGCGGCGTCCGGCTGCCCGCTGGCGGCGACCCGTTCGTACATCGCGCAGAGCCGCTTCTCGAACTTCTGGCAGCCGCCCCCGGTGGTGACGAAGATCCCCGCCCAGAGCTTCTTGAAGACCCCGCCGGGGAACAGGGCGTCGGCCAGGTTCCAGTAGGTGATCTGCGGTGCGATGGCGTCGACGCGCTTGTCGTACCCGGCGGCGAGGAGCGAGACGGCTCCGCCGTAGGAGGCCCCGGTGATCCCGACCCTGGGGTCGCCCGCGGCGTCGAGCTCCACCTCGGGTTTGCCGGCGAGCCAGTCGATCAGCCGGGACACGTCCTCGACCTCGCGGTCGGGGGCGTTGAGCGAGATCTCCCCGCCCGACTTCCCGAACCCGCGGGCGGACCAGGTCAGTACGGCGTACCCGTCGGCGGCCAACTGCTCGGCCTGTGCCCGCACATCGTCCTTGCTGCCGCCGAAACCGTGCCCGATCAGCACGGCCGGCCTGCGTTGTGTGCCGCCGGTGGTGAAGTACGAGGTGTCGAGGGGCACCCCGCCGACCCGCATCATCCGGTCCTGGCGGCGCACGGCGGGCCCGTCGTCGGCCGCGGCGGCGGTCCAGGTACCCGCACCGGCCAGCACGGCGAGCGCCGCGAGGCCCGCGGCCCACCGGCCGCGGTTGCGGGTCAGTGGCCACCACCGACGGGACGTACGCGCATCAGGGGTCTCCATGGTTCCCGACCCTAAGCGGACCGCCGCCGTGCGCGGGCAGCCGACAGGGGGAACTCTGCGGCCTCCTCGGGGTGTACGGCACCCACGCGCCGTACTCCGGACGCGGTATGCGGCGCCGTTCGGGCGGGCGCGTCCGGCGCGGCCGTGCAATCGAATCGCGGGAACCCTCGCGGGCTGGCACCCTGCCGACATGAATCACGCAGAGGTACTGCTCATCGGCGGGCGCGCGGGCGTAGGCAAGACGACCGTGGCCTGGGAGGTCTCGGCGCGGCTACGGGCCGTCGAGGCGGCGCACGCGGTCGTGGAGGGCGACCTGATGGGCCAGGTCCACCCGGCGCCGGAGGGCGACCCGCACCGTGCGGGCATCACCGAGCGCAATCTGGCGGCGGTCTGGGCCAACTTCGCGGAACTGGGCTGCCGGCGCCTGATCTACACGAACACGGTGAGTGTGCTGCCGGAGTCGGCGGTGATGTTCGAGCGCGCGATGGGTGCGGACGTACGGATCGTGCGCGTCCTGCTCACCGCCTCCGACACCACGACGTACGGCCGGCTGTCGGGGCGCGAGATCGGTTCGGAGCTGGACCGTGAGGTGGCGAACAGCGTCCGCAAGGCCCGTCTCCTGGACGAGCGCGCACCGGCGGACACGGTCCGGGTGGCGACGGACGGGCGGAAGGTGACGGACATCGCGCGGGAGGTGGTGGCCGTCACGGGGTGGGGAGATCCCGTGGGGCCGGGCGTCCCGCCGGGGTTCTGAACGGCTCACATGGTGTTGACGATGAGGCCGATGTGGGTGAAGTAGTTGAGCCCGCCGAAGAACAGGAACGCCAGTCCGGCCAGGCCCCAGACGACTCCGACGACCGTGCTCATCCAGCTCCTGGGCCGGCGCAGCACGAACGGGAACAGGAGCGCGCCGATGCCCACCAGGACGTAGAGCCCGGACATGAAGCTCGCCTCCAGCATCGGCCACTGCGCGAACTCCCCGGAAATGGGTTCCTCGGGCGGCGCGGCGAAAAGGGTGTACTTCCAGCCCGCGGCGGCGATCCCGAAGCAGGCGAGCCCGAGGCCGAACACGAAGACGGAGATGGGCGAGGCGACGCGGGCCGTACGGACGATGCGCTCGGCGCTGTTGAGTTCGGGGCCGCGTCTCCAGAGGTAGAAGGAGGCGGCCAGGAGGAAGACGCCGAAGGCGAGCGCCGGTTCGCCGAAGATGATGTTGTCGAACGGGAAGCCCTGCCCGGCGAGCGGCCAGGTCAGGGTCATGTGGAGGCCGGTGGTGACCAGGGTGAAGCCGATGGCTCCGAACGCCAGCGCCCAGCCTTCGGGGGTGATGGTGCGCTCGGGCGTGAGCAGTTGACGGCCCAGCGCCACCACGAGCAGCAGCCCGGCACCGGCGGCCACCGACATGATCGTGTTGTACGTCGGCATCCTGGTCCAGTCGATCTTCAGGCCGGTTGCCGCCAGGGGAATGGCATGGTGGATCATGCGCGGAGCGTATCGCCAGATATGCCCCTTATCGGGCATTGGTTCTTCCGCCCGGCTCACGGATCAGATCGCGGCCCCCGTGGGGAGCGGGGCGTCGGCCGACGGATACGGCGACTCCGGCGGCAGGAGTCCCGCCGCGTCGTCGAGCCGTCCGGCCGACACCCGTTCATGGACCTGCCGGGCGAGCGGGGTGACGTCAGTGATGGACACCGTCCACTCGTCCGCGTAACGCCGCACCGCCTCGCCGGAGAGCCCGAGCTGGAGGGAGCGGTACGGGAGCCGGTCCAGGCGGAGGTCGCGCTCGGGGTCCCACTGGACCCGGGCCGGGCTCCGGCGCAGGCTGTGCTGCCAGGCGGCACGGTCGGGGTGGACTCCCCTCACATAGTGGGACAGTTCGGAGTTGGCCAGGGCCCAGTCGAAGCCCTCGCGAGCGATCTCGACCGCCAGAACGGTTTCCTGACCCTCCTTCATGGCCCAGCCGCAGCGGTACATCATCCACAGGAAGCTCGGCTTGATCCATGTCATGCGGTCGCGCTTCCAGACGTCCGGGAAGCGCCCGTCGCGCACGGCGGGACGACCGATGCGTGGGGCGTACGCCTGGTAGACGGTGATGGTCGTGTCCGTGTACTGAGCGCGGATCTCGTGCTGCGGCCTGGTCGGGGCGGTCATGACCCCATCACAGCATCGGCCGGCCGGGTACGGCGAACGAGTTACCGCGCCGCGCCCGGCAGCCGGGCCCCCAGCCGCCGGGGCCTCCGGGCTCTCGTGGCCCGGTGCGCCCCGCGCGGGCCCGGCCGGGGACCCGTGGGCCGTCACCGTGATCCGGCACTCGGCGGAACCAGCGGTTACGCTATTTGCATGGGAACGCAAGTTACGCCGTGGGACGCGGCCGGTGCCGACCGGGTGGTGGCGGTACTGAAGGCGGTGGCCGATCCGACGCGCTACCGGCTGTTGTGGACGTTGAGCCAGCGGGAGCTCCCGGTGAGCACGCTCGCGAACATGCTGGGAGCGCACGTCGCGGCGACCTCCCAGCATCTGGCGAGGCTGCGGTCGGCCGGTCTGGTCACGTCCCGGCGCGAGGGCACCCGCATCTTCTACCGGGCGGCCGGGACACACGTCCGGGCACTGCTGGAGGAGGCGTCGCTGGTGGTGGACGAGGCCGAGCGTGCGGAAGGTTCCGCGGGCCCGCGGGAGGCGCCGGACGCGACCGCGCAGGAGCAGCCGGCCCGGGTTCGTCCCGTACCGGCCCGGCTCCGGCCGGCGACCGGGAGGTAGACGCACCGTCCGGGCGCCCCGCACCGGTGAACCTTTGCGCTCACGGCATCAAGGGCTGTCCTCGTCGAGGTGGTACTCCTGCGGTTCGGCGTCGTAGGAGTACAGCTCGGCGTAACGGCCCCAGTCGGTGGCCACCTCCAGCTGCCGGGTGACCTGCTCGCTGGTGAAGTGGTGGGCCAGGACATCGCGGAAGAATCCGGCGCGCAGGGTGCCGTCGGGGTTCTGCCGCAGGCTGGTGGTGATCAGCCTCACCAGGGGGGCGCCGAGGGCGGCCTCGGCGAAGATGCTCTTGGACTGCTGGACATCGGCTCCCGCGTAGGCGGTGCCGATGTCGGTGAGGAGCAGGTCGTCGCCGCTGATCTTCGCGAAGCCGAGCAGATCGAGGGCGTCGACCAGCGGCAGGATGTCGTCGATCTCCAGGCCGAGGCGGTCGGCGAGGTCGGCGAGATCGCAGCTGCCGCCCCGGTGCAGCACCATTTCGGCGAGACCGGACAGACTGTCGACACCGGCTGTGGGCAGGGGGGTGTTGGCGGCCGTACGCCTGTCCGGCCCGACGCCTTCGGGGCGGCCGGGCAGCCGGGTCTCCTTGGGGCGTCCGGTCATCGTGCGGTAGACGCGGTCGATGAGCTCGTCGAAGGCGGCGGAGTTGCGATCGCGCGGGCGGTCCAGGCCGACCTCAAAGGTTTCCCGGATGGTGCCGTAGGGGCGGGAGCCGAGTACCACGATCCGGTCGGCCATCAGGACCGCCTCCTCGATGTTGTGGGTGACGAGCACGATGGCTCGGGTGGGGAACTGGCCCGACTCCCACAGTTCCATCAGCTCGCCGCGCAGGTTCTCCGCGGTCAGCACGTCCAAGGCGGAGAACGGCTCGTCCATCATCAGGACATCGGGCTCGACGACCAGGGCGCGGGCGAAGCCGACCCGCTGGCGCATGCCGCCGGACAGTTCCTTCGGGTAGGCGGACTCGAAGCCGTCCAGGCCGATCAGGTCGATGGCCTGGAGGGCGGCATCGGCGCGCCGGTCGGCGGGTACATTCCGGGCTTCCAGGCCGAGTTCGACGTTCTGCTGCACGGTGAGCCAGGGCAGCAGGGCGAATGTCTGGAAGACCATCGCGGTACCGGGATTGGCGCCGGTCAGCGGCTCGCCGCGGTAGGTGGCCGTGCCGGAGCTGGGCGGAACGAGACCGGCCAGGCACCGCAGCAGGGTGGACTTGCCGGAGCCCGACTTGCCGAGCAGGGCGACGATCTCCCCCGCACGGACCTTCAGATCGATGCCGCCCAGGACCGGGAGCTCGCCGTCGGCACCCGCGTAGGTCTTGGTGAGGCCGATGGTCTCCAGCAGGATGTCGCCGTCGGCGGGCCGCGAGGTCTCGGCGATGCGGGAGGCGGCGGCGGAGCGGTGGGCGCGCAGGTTGCGCAGCGTGTTGAGAACCATGAAGGGCTCCAGGGAATTCGTGGAGGGTACGGGAGAGGTCAGAGGGCGTAGCGGGTCTCCGCCAGCCGGTACAGGCGACGCCACACCAGGCGGTTGAGCGCGACGACGTACAGGCTCATCACCGCGACGCCGGCCAGCAGGTGCGGGAAGTCGCCGCTCTCGGTGGCCTGGGCGATGTACGCGCCCAGACCGGTGGCGGTGAGCGTGGTGGTGCCGAAGGTGACGACCTCGGCGACGATGGAGGCGTTCCAGGCGCCGCCGGAGGCGGTGATGCCGCCGGTCACGTACGACGGGAAGATTCCGGGGATGATCAGCCGCTTCCAGCGCTGCCGGCCTCGTACTCCCAGGTCGTCCATGGCTTCGCGCAGATCGCTGGGGATCGACATGGCACCGGCGATGGCGTTGAACAGGATGTACCACTGGGCACCGAGCGCCATCAGCAGGATGCCGCCGACATCGATGGACAGTCCCGTCCTGAGGAAGAACCAGACCGCGAGCGGGAAGAGGAAGTTGGCGGGGAAGCTGGCCAGGATCTGGACGAGAGGCTGAGCGATGCGCGTCAGCTTCGGCGAGAAGCCGATCCACACCCCGATCGGCACCCAGATCACCGTCGCGACCACCACGAGGACGACGACCCGGGCAAGGGTGACAAGGCCAAGCAGCAGCGGTTCACCGAAGACCCCGAGCCCCGTACGGTCGTGGAGATAGCGGCCGAGGTCGAACAGGCCCCACGCGATCAGCCCGCCCGCCAACAGCGCGAAGACGAGGTCGGCGGTGCGTCGCCGTGCCGTGTCGATGACCAGCGGCCGGTCGTCGGTCCCGAAGATCCGGCCCGCGCGATTGATGATCTGCCCGGCCGGGCGCAGCGCCCGGCCCAGCAGATGCGGCCAGTTGGAGCGACGCAGGAAGTCCAGCACGACGGAGCGCTGCACCTCGGTGGCTTCGGACTGCTCGTTCTTGAACCGCTCGGCCCACGCGGTCAGCGGGCGCCAGAACAGGAAGTTCACGCCGATGACCATGACGGCCATGGTGGCGATCGCCCAGCCGACCCTGCCCAGGTCGCCGTCGACGATCGCGGCACCGGCGTAGGACCCGACGCCGGGCAGCGCGTAGTTCTTGTTGTTGACGCTGATCGCCTCGGAGGCCACGAGGAAGAACCAGCCGCCGCCGAAACTCATCATGCCGTTCCACACCAGGCCGATCGCCCCGGACGGAAGTTCCACCTTCCAGAACCGCATCCACCGAGTGAAGCGGAACGAGCGGGAGAGCTCATCGAGTTCACGGGGCAGTGAGATCAGCGAGTGGTAGAAGCCGAACGTCATGTTCCACGCCTGCGAGGTGAAGATCGCGAAGATCGACGCGCACTCCAGGCCCAGCATCGAACCGGGGAACAGCGCGATGAACCCGGTCACCGCCACGGTCAGAAAGCCCAGCACCGGCACCGACTGCAGGATGTCCAGCGCCGGGATCAGGATCCGCTCGAGCCGCCGGCTCCTGGCCGCCGCGTAGGCGTAGACGAAGGTGAAGACGGTGGCGACGGCGAGCGCGATGAACATGCGCAGCAGGCTGCGCGCCGCGTCGTAGGGCAGCCGCGAGGGGTCGGTGTCCACCTTCACCGACTGGTTGGGGTGGAAGGAGACCGTGGTTCCCTGCCCGACGCGCAGCGTCACGTACAGCAGGACCAGCACAGCGGCGGCGATCGCCAGGTCCACCCAGGACAGGCGCGGCCTGCGCCCGGGAAGAGGGGACGGCAGAGCCGTGCGCGAGGGGGCATTGTCCGTACGGAACAACATCACAAATGACCTCCGCCCACACTGTGCGCATGCCGCCGCACCTCGCCCCGCGAACGGCACGCCGCGGGAACGAGGCAGGACGGGCCCGCCAGTGTGGAGCAACAGAAAGATGGAACACGCTCGGGGCAACGGCCACCGCGGCATCACGGAAGCGTGTGCTGGGAGCGTGTGGGGACGGAGAGCGTCAGTGGCTGCCCAGAGGGCAGCGCGGACTGGGAGGGTCTGCACCCATGGCTGCCTCCGTTCGTGATGTGGTTCCGCCTCGGCGCGCGGCGCACGGAGGTCCGACGTGAGAAGTGTGCCGCTTATTGCGTTGATACGCAAATAAGGAAGCTGATGGTGACGGCCGGCGAACAGGCCCGCTCCCGCATGTTCCGGCTCCTGCCATGGCCGTACGAGGCAGCGCGATCCGGCGAGGGAGCGGCGAACCGGAGCCGGTGCAGCCGAGCCGGTCCGAACTCCCTCGACCGAGCGGTCGACGATTACCTGGGAGGTAATTGAGGCAGCCGCGCGCCGGTCATTACCGTCCGCGTATGGGCATGCGTTCCTCCGAAGACGACGGCGTCCTGGGGCTGCTCCTGCGTGATCTGCGGCGCCAGAAATCGCTCAGCAAGCAGGTGCTTGCCGAGCGGGCTGGCTTTTCCCTGAACCATCTGAGGAGAATCGAGGCCTGCGAGCAGACGCCTGACGCCGAGACGGTTCTCCATATCGCCCAGGCACTCGGGCTGCCGCCCGCGCACCGGCAGCAGCTCGTCGACCGCGCGACCGCGGCGGGGAGGCTGCGCTGGTACGAGAGTGTTCCCCCATTGCCGGATGACGCCCGCCCGGTTCTGGAGAAGGTGCTGACCGGTCATGAACCCTATCCGGCCATGGTCACCGACAGCTGCTGGAACATCGTGGCTCTCAATCACACGATGGAAATGCTGATGAGTGATGTCGCCGGTCATCTCCTGGCACCCGCCAATTTTCTCCGCATCATTCTGCACCCGGACGGACTGGCGCCGCATCTGACCAATCTCGCCCAGGTGAGATACCACGTCACACGTATGTTGCGGCGCTGGAGCGCAATCACGGGGGACGAGCGGCTACGGGAATTGGAAGCTTCCATAGCCGGACTCCCCCGGGGACGGGACACGGAATTATCCGGATCAGAGGATGCCGAATTCGCCGAATCCGGGGAGGCGGACCGGCTGCTCCTGCCCATCGAGCTGTACCGGGAGGGACACCTTCTGACCTTCTTCCACATCGTCACCTCGTTCGGCGAGCGCCCCGGCACCCTGTTCTCCGATCTCCCCTCCGGCCCACTGAGCGGCATCGCGCTCGAATCCTTCCTGCCGGCGAACACCGAGACCCGGGTCCTTCTCGGTTCGCCCGCCCCGGTGTTCCCCGATGCCGGGGGAGCCTCCGGGCCCACTCAGCACACCCCTCCAGGCCAGCAGTAACAGCAACACAACAACAACGAAAGGAAGACCTCATGACGTCGTCCCAGAACGCGGGTACGGTCACGGCGACGGGCGCCGCCCGCTCCGACAGCCTTCTCCGCTTCGCCCTCGTGGCGGACGTGGTCCTCACCGGTGCGAACGGCATCGGTTATCTCGCACTGGCCACGGTCCTCGACTCGTTCCTCGGCGTGAACCTCTCCGTGCAGTACCCGGTGGGCGTGTTCCTCACCGTCTACGCCCTGTGGGTGCTGGTCGTCTCCCGCCAGGAGAACATCAGCCGCGGCGCGGTCTCCGTCATCATCACCATGAACGTGGCCTGGGCCGTGCTCAGCGTCGCGACGGTCGCCATGGACTCGCTGACCGCGACGGGCATCGGCAACGGGTGGATCGTGCTCCAGGGCCTGGTGGTGGCGGCCATGGGTGCGCTCCAGTACGTGGGCCTGCGGCGCATGTGACAGTGCGCCGGGCCGGGACGGGCCGGACCGGCGCACCATCAGCGGGACGTCAGGGTCATGTCAGGTCGCTCTGGCAGACTCTTCACTGTGAACGGGACGGGAAACCGGACCGGGAACACGGAGAGGTGCCCGGAGTGGCTTATCGGGGACCGTGCGCAAGCAAGGTCGGGCCCGCAAAGGTCCACGCAGGTTCGAATCCTGCCCTCTCCGCAGCACGCAGCAACAGATCCGGCCCTGCACTCCATCAGGAGCAGGGCCGGATCTGTCTGAGTTCCCGCTGCGCGGCGGCAGACCGCATTACCCGTCTATTCTCGTGGGGCGTGCAGGATGACATCCAATGTCACGGCAGACAGCATCGATTTCGACAACACGCTCCGCGCGGTTGCGGAGTTCAGTGACAATCCCAGCGGATTCCTGGCTCTCAGCAGCGGCAATTCCCGTTTCTCACTGCCGGGGCTGCCCGGAGTGATCGTGTACCGGACCTCCGGGCCGTATCTGGTCCAGTTCGGGGGCCCCCTCTCTCCCCCGGACGCCGCGGGCCGGTTGCTGAAGGGCTTCCTGGAGTTCGCCGCCGCCCAGGAGCGCCAGGTCGTGTCGGTCCAGCTCCAGCGGGCGGAGACCGGCCTGTACGCCGAGCATGGCTTCACCGTGAACCAGATCGGTGCCTCGTACGCCATCGACCTGGCCGAATTCAGCCTGCGCGGCACCCGCTTCATGCAACTGCGGAACAAGATCGCCCGCTCGTTCCGGGCCGGGCTCACCGTGACGGAGAGTCCGCTGGCCCAGTGCGCTCAGGCGGTGGCGGAGGTCGACCGCGCCTGGCTGGGCAGCAAGGGCGACCACACCAAGCCGCTGGAGTTCCTGGTGGGTGAACTGGGCGGCGAGGCACAGCCGTTGCGCCGGCTCTTCGTGGGCCGGATCGACGACAAGCCCGTCGGATACATCTCCTACTCCCCCGCCCATGGCAGTCGCAGCGGCTGGCTGCACGATCTCAGCCGCCGTCTTCCGGACAAGGTGCCGGGCATCATGGAGGCCATCAACAGGACGGCCATCGACACCTTCACGGCCGAGGGCGCGGACTGGCTGCATTTCGGCTTCACGCCGTTCACCGGTCTGGACACGGAGTACGAAGTGCCGGGCGCCAGCCGGGGGTTCGCCTGGTTCATGCGATGGCTGCTCGCCAACGGCGCCGCCGTGTACCCGGCTCAGACACAGCTGGCGTACAAGCAGAAGTGGGCGCCGCTGGTGCTGCCGGAGTACGTGGCCTTCCAGGGCGAGGCCCGGCTGAGCGGGCTCCTCCACATCTTCAGGGCCGCCAACGCCATTTGAGGCAGTGGTCCGGCCGTACGGCCTCGACCGGATCGGCCTGAAACGACCTGAACCGACCTGAACCGATCTGAACCGATCCGACCTGACCCGACCCGATCCGAGACCCGGGAGCTTGTCATGGGACCGACACCGGAGCAGTTGGAGGCCGCCGAGGGCCAGCTGCTGAACACATTCTTCGGCCTGGCCGGCGACCCGGACAGCGATTTTGCCGCCGCGGCCGCCGACCAGGCGCTGGCAGAACTGGACGCGTTGCTGGCCACCACGCCCGAGGAGGCGTCCGCCTGACGGCCGCCCCCGCCGTGCGGAAGACCCCCGGGCCCGACGGCCCGGGGGTCTTCCGCCTGGTGCGGTCGTCGGCCCGGTCGCCCGGCCGGTCGCTCAGTCCCGCGGGGGCAGGCTGTCGACCAGCACGATCTCGTCCGGAAGGCGTCCGGCGGGCCAGTGTTCGGCCAGCCAGCCGGCGATGGCCCGGGGGTCGAGGCGCGGCCTGCCGGACTCGGCGGAGGCCACCACCGGCCGGGGGTCGTCCACGTACTCGGGGCGCACCGCCTGCACGGCGTACCGGCCGGTGCCGCGCAGCAGGTCCTCCTCGGCCACGGTGGCCCGGAAGCCGTTCGCGGTCAGCAGGTCCTTCACGAGCTGCACCCGGCCCTCGGTCGGGGTGCCCTTCTCGTCGTGGACCTCCATGCTGATCTGCTGGATCAAGGGCCAGTGACGCTTCTCGACGCCCCGCAGGACGTCCAGCTCGGCCCGCTGCACATCGATCTTCAGCAGATCGATGCGTGCCACCGCGGTCTCCTCGATCACCTCGGACAGCGACCGCAGCCGGCAGTGCCGCTCGGTGAGTTCGAAGTCCTTGGCGACCAGGGCCTCCACCTGGGCCAGATGGTCGTCCCGGCCCGCGGCGCCGGTCTCCCGGGTGTTCGCGACGTACTGCTTGATCAGGTCGACCTCGTTGTCCAGGTCCGCGTAGTCGCTGCGGCAGGACATGATCGAGATGCCCGGATAGAAGTTGAAGACGATGTCCTGGTCCCGGTCGGACAGCCCGAAGGGAAGCAGCCGCGCGGACACGCCGTGCCGCTCGACATTGCTGCGCAGTACATCGAAGACATCGGGCACCGGCTCGAACGCGAATACATCGGCGGAGGGGCAGCGGGCACCGACGAAGAGGCTGAACATTCCGATATTCGCACCCACGTCGAAGACGACGGCGTCCTCGCGCAGAGTGATGCCGCCCTGCAAGTAGGATTCGGCGGAGAATATCTCGTCGTAGAGAAAACGCGTCTCGTGCGGATTGATCTCGGCGAGTTCACTCAGCGGCCCGGTGGGCGAGAGATCATTTGCATGGTCCCAGCCCTGGACGCGCGCGGTGAGCCGGCCCCCGGCCGTGCGCTCCAGCTGTGCGCGGGCAACGCCCGGGTACCGCAGAATCAGGTCGCGCACCTCGTCGAGTTCCGTCTTCGGCGCATCCGGTGCAGGGGACCGGTCGGGCTTCGTCACGAGAAATTCCTCCGTCATCGGCAATCGGTTTCCGGGATACGTGGAAGAGGTATCGGCGCGCCGGGACCGCGGGGTCAGGAAGCGACCGCGGAGACCGGGGGACCGAGCGGGTTGCGTGCCACCACGAGCCGTTCGGCGCCGCCGAGCGCCGGGTCCTGGTTGAGGATCGCCATCATGCAGTTCTTGACGCTCGGCGAGGGCTCCATTCCGAACTCCTCGACCAGGCGGCTGCGCAACTGGTTGTAGGTCTGTATGGCCTCGGCCTGACGACCGAGGCGGTAGAGGCACACCATGAGCAGCTCGAACAGCCGCTCCCGCCAGGGCGCCAGGTAGGCGAGCATCTTCAACTCGCTGACGGCCTGGGCATATCCGTCGATCGCGATGTCGAGCTGTATCCGCGTCTCGACGGCCGAGAGCCGGTTCTCCTCGAACTGCGCGGCGGCGCTCTGGCAGATCGGGCCACCGGTGACGCCCTCCAGCGGCGCACCGCGCCAGAGCGACAGGGCCCGGTCGAACAGTTCCCTCGCGGCCGCCGGATCGCTCCGCGTCAACGCGCGGGCCTGTTTCGTCAGGGATCCAAAGAGATGCACGTCCACTTCGAGCGGATCGATGTCCAGGACGTAGCTGGAGGGCCGGGTGATCAGCCTGCGGCAGACGAACTCGTCACCGAACTCCGCGCGGAGCACCTTTCGCAGCCTGGCCACCTGGGCCTGTAACGCGTTTCCGGGCTGGCTGGGTATTCCCTCCTCCCACAGCTCCTCGAAGAACTGTTCCTTGGTGACCGGTTCCCCCGCCTTCAGGAGCAGCAGCGCGAGCAGTGTGCACTGCCGCGCCCCGCGTAAGGCGGTCAGGCCGTTCCCGTTCGTTATTCCCACTGAGCCAAGAACCCTGAATGTCACGAATCCCCCCGCGTCCAATCGTCCGTTGACCGTCGGGAAGGGCCGCCACTCGTCGGATGTTTATCGAGTACGCCCCCCACTCAGCCAACTGTGCAGTAGGGCATTTGGCAAAGTCCATTACCCACCCAGTAATTGACGACTCAACCGGCGCGTGATAAACCCATTCTCAGTGGGTGTGCAAAAAAATTGCCAAGGATGTCCGGGCCCGGCCGGTGCGGCTGAGGGCCCACGTACCATCCGGCACGCGGGCCCGGCTCTCCCCGAAGCCGCGCGACGCCGCCGGGTCCGGCGGCGGCGGACCGGCCGTGACACTCACGCAGCCTGCGGTTCCGTGCCGTTGCGGGCCTCTTCGCTGACCTTGCCGAGGAAGCGGGCCACCTCGCGGTACGAGGCCCAGGCGGACACCTCCCAGTACGGGATGGAGTGCTCCGCACAGTAGTCCATGACCATCGGCCGTACATACCGCAGATTGACCCGGGGCATGGCGGGGAAGAGATGATGCTCGATCTGGTAGTTCAGCCCCCCGTACAGGAAATCGGTCAGCCGGCTGGACCGGATGTTGCGTGACGTCAGTACCTGACGGTGGAGCCAGTCGAGCTGGACATCGCTGCGGTAGACCACCATGCCCTTGTGGTTCGGGGCGAAAACAGCACCCAGGTACAGACCGAACACCGCCTGGTTGACGAGGACGAACACCACGCCGGTCAGCGGTGACAGCACGGTGAACACGGCCGCCAGACAGACCACGGCGTGCACCCCGATCAGCCCGAGCTCCAGGACGGGGCGGCGCAGCCCGCCCGCCCGCGCCGCCTTGAAGCCGGACGCGTGCAGCCGCCATGCCTCCTGCCCCAGCAGCACGAAGAACATCACCGACTGGAAGCGGATGACGAACCGCCGGAAGCCGCTCGTCGCCTTCGCCGGCACCTCGTCCACGTCGAAGATGACCTGCCTGCGCATCGTGTCGGGGTCGCGGTCGAGGTTGTTGGGGTTGCTGTGGTGCCTGTTGTGGTGGTTGATCCACCAGCCGTACGCGGTGCCCATCAGCAGGTTCATGTGGAAGGCACCCAGGATCTCGGAGGGCACCTTGGCCTTGCTGATCTGCTTGTGACCCGTGTCGTGCGCGATGAAGCCGGTCTGGACGAAGGCCAGTCCCAGCACGACCGCGGTGACCAGCTGCCACCAGGTGTCCCCGAACCAGAACAGGGCCGCCCAGCAGGCCCCGAACAGCACGAGGTTGGAGATTATCTTGAAGGTGAAGTAGTCCTTCCGGGGATCCATCAGCCCGGCCTGCTTGACCAGTTCGGACAGCTCCTCGAAGGAGCCTGTCGGCGAGATGGTCAGAGAGTCCTGTCGGGCGGGCATGAGCGTTTCTCCTTCATGTCGAGCCGAATGGCCGGGCCGGTGGCGCGGTGGTCAGGCCGCGGTGAACACGAGTACGGCGTTCTGCCCCCCGAATCCGAAGGAGTTGCTCAGGGCGACTCCGATCGGCAGGGCCCGGGGCGCCTTCGCCACGATGTCGACCTCGATGGCGGGATCGACGCTGTCGAGGTTCGCGGTGGGCGGCACGGTCCCCTGTTCCAGCGCGAGGACGGTGAGCGCCGCTTCGATGGCTCCGGCGGCGCCGAGCGAGTGCCCGGTCACACCCTTGGACGAGGTCACCGCGGGGCGTGTGCCGAGGACCCGTTTCAGCACCCGGGACTCGGTGAGGTCGTTGAGCGGGGTCGAGGTGCCGTGCGCGTTCACGTGGTCGACCTCGTCCGGGGCCACCCCCGCGTCGCGCAGTGCCGTACGGATCGCGCGTTCGGCGCCGCGCCCCTCGGGGTCCGGGGCGGTGGCGTGATGGGCGTCGGCCGACGCCCCGTACCCGCTCAGCCGGGCCCGTACCCGGGCGCCGCGGGCGCGGGCGTCGGCCTCCCGCTCCAGCACCAGCACCCCCGCACCCTCCGCCGCGACGAATCCGTCCCGGTCGGTGTCGAACGGGCGGGAGGCCGCGGCCGGATCGTCGCGCCGCTTGGAGAGCGCTCCCATCCGGGCGAAGCCGGTCAGCACCGTCGGGGTCAGGCTCGCCTCGGTGCCTCCCGTGATCACCACATCGCACGTACCGGAACGCAGCAGGTCCCGGGCCGTGCCGATGGCGGTGGCGCCCGAGGCGCATGCCGTGGCGGTGACGAGGTTGGGTCCGAGGGCGCCGAACTCCATGGCCACGTATCCGGACACCATGTTGACCGCCGACATCGGCACCAGCATCGGGGAGACGGCCGCCGCTCCCTGCCGGTCGAGGGTGCGGACCTGCTGCTCGAAGGTGGCGGTGCCGCCGAGGGCGTTGCCGAGGACGACGCCGACCCGGGCTCCGTCCCAGCCGGCGGGGTCGAGCCCGCTCTCATGGACGGCCTCCGCCGCGGCGATCAGGGCCAGTTGTACGTAGCGGTCGAGCCGCCAGGCCCGTCGCCGGCCGAAGTGGGCCACCGGGTCGAAGTCCGCGGCGCGGCAGTTGAAGTCGACCGGCAGGCCCGCCAGTCCGGGATCGGGGGCCGCGGTCGGTCCGGCGTCCAGGACGCGTGTCCAGTTCTCCGCCACGCCGATGCCCGCGGGGGTCGCCAGGCCGAGACCGGTGACCGCGATGTCACGGGCCCCGGCGCTGTCGCGGCCGGAGTTCACAGCACCGCGCTCTTGCTGTCGATCAGGGCGATCAGGTCCTTGACCGACGACTCCGCGCCGATCTCCTCGTCGCCGATCTGGATGTTGAACTCACCACCGGCGACCAGGGCGAATTCGACCAGGGCCAGGGAGTCCAGGTCGAGATCGTGCATCGTGGTGTCCTCGGTGACCTCCTCCGGCTCGACTCCGAACCGGCTGACGAGGACCTCGGTGATCCGGTCGAGAACGCTGGGCATCTCTGTCTCCTTAACGGTGTACGCACACGGGTGGGACGGAATGGAGGGGAACGGAGGGGAACGGATGTGGTCGTGCGGGTCAGACGACGTCCAGCCGCGGCCAGCGCAGCGTGGTGGAGCCCCAGGCGAGGCCGCCGCCGAAGGAGGTGAGCACCACCGAGTGGCCTTCGCGCAGGGTCCCGTCGGCCGCCGAGTCGGCCAGCAGCAGCGGAACCGACGCCGCGGCGGTGTTGCCGACCCGGTCGATGTTGGACAGGGCCCGGTCCCGGGGCAGCCCGATCTGTTCGGTCAGGGCGTCCAGGATGCGGGAGTTGGCCTGGTGGGCGGCGAGCCGGTCGATGTCCCCGACGGTCCAGCCGGCCCGGCCGGCGGCCTTGTGGACGGAGCCGGTCATCCGCAGCACGGCGTGCCGGAACACCTGCTTGCCCTGCATGGCGAAGTAGTGGTCCCGGGGCCCGGCCGGTATGCCGCTGCCCCGCTGGCGCGAGCCCCCGGCCGGCACCTCGATCAGGTCGGAGAGGTGCCCGTCGGTGCCCAGGTCGAATCCGCCGAGCGCCCCGGGCTCCCCCGGTTCGCCACGGCGCAGCACGACGGCTCCGGCACCGTCCCCGAAGATCGGGCCGGTGGCGCGGTCCTCGGGGTCGAGCAGCGTCGAGTAGGCGTCCGCGCCGATCACCAGGACGTCGTCCGTCGTGCCGGAGGCGATCAGACCGGCACCGGTCGCCAGCGCGTAGACGAACCCGGCGCAGACGGCCCCGATGTCGAAGGCCGGTACGCCGTCCAGGCCGAGCCCGGCGGCCACCTCGGGAGCGGTCGCCGGGCAGGGGCGGTCCGGGGTGGTGGTGGCGAGGACCACCGCGCCGACGGAGTCCTGCTGCGCCGACTTCAGAGCCCTGGCCCCGGCCTCGACGGCGAGCGAACCGGTGGACATGCCGGGCTCGATCACATGACGCTGCCGGATGCCGGTACGGGTGCGGATCCACTCGTCCGAGGTGTCGAGCCGGGCGACGAGATCCTCGTTGGTCACCACCTTCGGCGGCAGCCAGGCGCCGAGCCCGCACAGCACCGCGGCCGGTCCGGCCGGCCGGCCGGCCGTGGCCGGGCCCGTCATGCGAGGGCCTCTTCCAGCCCCATGTACTTCAGGCGCTTGGCCTTCATGTCGTCGGACCACTTGTCGGCGGTGTCCTGGCGCTCCTGCGGGGTGGTGTCGATCAGCCGGCGGCCCGGCCAGATCTCGTAGTCGCCCACCACGTCGCCGTGGCGGCGCAGCCCCTCCTGGAACCGCTCCTCGCGCCAGTGCACCATGTCGTGGGTGGGAAGCTCCTCCCACATGTCCATGCCGCGGCGGATCAGCTCCACGACCCGGCCCCGGTCCTGCGGGTGGTCGATCAGATGGCGGCGCGCGATGTCCGCCCCGACCGTCAGATGGCGGATCTCGTCGATGCCCGCGCCCTTGTCGATCTCCGCGGCCGCCGGGTCGAGCGGCCGCCACTTGCGCTCGCTCAGTTCGGCCGCGGGGGCGAGGGCGCCCTCCAGGATGATGGTCATCATCACCACGCCGCCGATGAAGTCCCGGTCGTCGCGCATGATTTCCAGGCTGCGCTGCTCCAGCGGCCCCAGCACGCTCTCCTTGTACGGGGAGGCGAAGGTGTCCACCGCCTCGACCAGCCGCTCGGGGGCGACGCCGAGCGCCAGCAGGTGGTTGCGGAAGACCATGGCGTGCCGGCACTCGTCCAGCACCTGGGTGGCGTAGAACTCCATGGTGTCGTTGTCCGGCGCGATCGGGACCAGGTACGACAGCACCCGGGTGGCCTTCTCCTCGGCCAGGGCCCGGAAGGCGTACTCCTGGGCGATGGCCTCGAAGAACGGTCCCTCCATCATGTACGGGGCCACCGTGAGGGCGGGGTCGTGTCCGTCGGGGCGGCCGCGCAGGGTGCCCTGCGGTACGGCCTGCAGCCAGTAGCGGAGGTTGCAGTCCGCCGCGGTGAGCTCCAGGTCCATGGCTCCTTCGAGGAGCCCGGGGGCCTGGTCCCAGTCGGCCTCGGCGGGAATCGGCGTGGTCATGTGGTTTCCTCCTCGATCCGGATGTGACCGGGGTGAAGATGCCCGGCGAAGTACAGCAGTGGGGCCCGGTCGCTCTCGGCCGCGCAGGCTGTCACGGTGGCCAGCACCACCATGTGGTCCCCGGCCGGGACGCGTTCGTGGACCCGGCAGTGCAGCCAGCTGAGGGCGGACCGCAGCCGGGGCACACCGTCCTCGCCCGGTGTCCACTGCACCCCCTGGAACTGGGCGCGCCCCGGGCTCCGGGAGCGGCTGGCGAAGTGCCGGGCCAGCGCGGACTGGTGGGCGGCGAGCACATTGACGGTGAAGACGCCCTGCTGCGTGATGCGCGGGAGCAGTGAGCTGTCGTTCTGCAGACAGACGGAGATCAGCGGCGGTTCGTGGGAGACGAAGGAGAACGCGCTGACGGTGCTGCCGTGCACCGCGTCCCCGCTGCCCACGGTCACCACCGAGACCCCGGTGGGGAACTTCCGGGCGGCGCTCCACACCGTGGTCTCGACGACCGGCCGCCGCGCCGTGCCGATCGGCGAGGTCATGAGGTGGCGGACTGACGGGCGGCGGCCGGGGCGGGAGCGGCGGCCGGGTTCCGGCCGGGCCCCTGCTCCACGGCCGCTTCCAGCGCGGCGAACTGCGGGTGGACGACCGGCTCGAAGCTGACGCCGAACGGCTTCAGGAAGTTGCCGAACAGGGCCCGGTCCCCGCACAGGTGGATGGGCAGGGCGAGCAGGGCCCACTCGTTGCCGATCAGCAGGATCCACAGCAGCGCGACGACGCCCTGGGTCGCCATGCTGTGCATGGTGTTGTACAGCACGTAGTACGCCTTCGGGATCCGCTTGGTCCTGCTGCGGTGGAAGGCGATGGCGCCGGGGATGTAGCCGATCAGGTCGATGTAGACGAAGAGCAGGGCGAAGGGCCACCAGCGGATGTCGCCCAGGTGACGGAAGAAGAAGTAGAAGGCGACGCCGAGGGCGAAGAGGTATTCGAGCCGGATCAGCCGGTAGGTGGCCTTGGTGTCGAAGCGGTTGAGCGCGTCCATCAGGCGCCTCCCCGGGCGGAGAGCGAGGAGGCCGGCTCCGGGAGATCGGTGAGCGCCTCACCGCCCTCCAGCACCGTGATGGAGCCGAAGAGCCCTTCGAGTACGGAGCAGATGGCCCGTTTGATCACGCGCTCGGCGATGGGGTCCATGATTCCCACCAGGCTCTCGATGCCGAAGTCGTAGGTGACCTCGAAGCGGACCTCGGTGCCGGGGCCGGCCGGGGTCAGCTGCCAGCTGCCCCGGAACTCCTCGAAGTCGCCGTCGGTCTGGTCGAATTCGATCCGCAGCCGCTCCGGATCGAGGGTCTCCGCCTCGTTCCAGCGCATGATGCCGCGCCGGAAGTTCACCTCCCAGTCGCTGTCGCGCGGCGCGTCCGGGGTGGCGGGCGGGTGGGTCTCCACGCCGTGGATGTCCTCCGCGATGTCCGCGAAGCGGGTGAAGTCCGCGATGGTCCCGAAGGCCGCCGAGGGGTTCTCGGCGGCCAGGGCCACCAGGAGATGAATGCTTCTCACGGTGATACCGCTCCAGTTGTCGGGGGGTCGGTCTGAGAGCCTGTCGGGTGCCAATCCGTGGCTGCCCGGTCGGAGGTCGCCCGACAGGCTCGGCGGTCCGGGGGTCAGGCGAGGACGGCGAGGGCGGCCTTCTCGAACGCGTCGAGAAGGAACTGCACGTCGTCCTGGCTCAGCACCGCCGGTGGCGTCAGCCGCATGACGGTGGAGGAGTTCAGCGAGTGGTTGGCGAGGACACCGGCGCCGATCAGTTCCAGGAGCAGGTCGCCCGCCAGTCCCGGCACGGTGAACTCCAGGCCGATGAGCAGGCCCGCTCCGCGCACCTCCAGCAGCCGGTGGCCCAGCACCTTGCGGGCGATCCGCTCCAGCTCGGTCAGCAGCAGCCGCCCCAGCTCGCCGGACCGCTCCACCAGGGAGTCCTCCTTGATGGCGGCGAGCGCGCCGCGGGCCGCGGCCATCGCCAGCGGGTTGCCGGAGAAGGTCGAGGTGTGGATGAACGGGTCCTTGTCGAAGGGCCGGAACACCTGGGGGGTCGCCACCAGCGCCGAGACCGGCACCACACCGCCGGCCAGCCCCTTGCCCACCAGGAGGATGTCCGGCACCACGCCCTCCCGGTCGGCGCCCCACCAGGTACCGAGGCGGCCGAGGCCGGTCTGGATCTCGTCGAGCACGAAGAGCGCGCCGTACTCGCCGCAGAGCCGTGCGACGTCCCGCAGATAGCCCTCGGGCGGCACGATCACACCGGCCTCGCCCTGCACCGGCTCGACGATGACGCAGCCCTCTCCGGGGTGGCGCGCCAGTTCGGCCTCCAGGGCGGCCGCGTCGCCGTACGGGACGTGCGAGACCTGGGGCAGCAGCGGCCGGAACGGCTCCTGGAAGACGTCCTTCGCGGTCAGGCTGAGGGCGCCCATGGTCTTGCCGTGGTAGCCGAGGTCCATGGAGATCAGATGGGTGCGGCCCTGGGCGCGCGCCAGTTTGATGGCGCCTTCCACGGCCTCCGCGCCGGAGCCCGCGAAGTGCACCTTCTGCAGTCCGGCGGGGACGACGTCGATCAGCGCCTCGGCCGCGTCGACGACGGCGGGTTCGAGGAGCAGCCGGGTGGCGACCGGGTTGGTGTTGAGCTGCCGGGTCACCTCGGCGACGACCCGGGGGTGCCGGGCGCCCATCAGGAAGACCCCGTAGCCGCCGCAGTTGAGGATGCGGCTCCCGGAAGCGGTGTGGATCCAGGGGCCCTCCGCGGCGACCTCCACATCGCCGCCGAACATCTCGCCGAGCGAGGCACGGCCCTTGCTCAGACAGCGGCGGTAGCGGGTGACGAGGTCGGTGTACGGGTCCGTGGCGGGCGCCGGTGCGGTGCCGGTGTGCGTGGTGGTCATCGTGGTCGCTCCCGTTGTCATGCCACAACCAGCGGCTGGCCCGCGTAGTAGTCGAGGAGGCCGTCGACGGTGCTGGTGCGCGACGGCGGGTGGAAGGCGATCGCGTGGGTCGCCGCGGAGAGGTACGCGATGTCGGAGGAGGAGATGAAGGCCATGCCGCCGAGCATCTCCACGGCCTGTGCGGTGGTCTCGGCGATCAGCTTCTGCACGGCGAACCGGGTGACCAGGGCGGCCGCGAGCCCGTCGTTGCCGGTGTCGCCGTCCATGACGCGCCGGGCCAGTCCCTCGGTGAGCGCGGCCGCGGTCTCAATGCCGACGGCGAGCGCGCCGCGGTCGGAGCCGGAGCCGCGTCCGCGCTTCAGCACCCGCTCGACCAGGGAGCTGGCCATACCGGTGTACGCCGCGCACACGATCATCTGGAACCAGATGAGCCCGACCTCCTGGAGCTCGCTGAGCTCCTCGGCCAGTTCGGCGGGCGGCTGAAGAATCTGCCGGTCCGTCACGAACACGTCTTCCAGACGCACTTCGTTGCTCTCGGTGCCCAGCAGCGCGCTGGTCTTCCAGAAGGGGTGCACGCTGATACCGGGGGTGTCGGCGGGCAGGATCAGGAAGCCCATGTCGACCGAGCCGTCCGGCCGGCGCATTCCGACGCTCGCGGTGATCAGGTCCATGGACTTCGACAGGCTGCACGGCTTCTTGGAACCGGTCAGCAGATACCCGCCGTCCACCGGCCGGGCCTCCATGGTGGGGCTGAGGATGCCCTGCTCGGTGCGGCCCTCGGCGAAGGCCGAGGCCACCAGCAGACGTTCCTGGGAGACCCGCTTCAGCAGCATGTCGTCGAGGTCGGTGCCGTCCGCGAAGGTGTCGGCGACGCCGAAGAGCGTGCCGATCGAGAAGTGGTGCATGGCGGTCGCCACGGCGAGCGAGGGAGCCGCGGCGCCCAGGGCGCGCACCACCCGGGCCGCCTGCAGCGCCGTGGCGTCCGCGCCGCCGAACGCGGCGGGCACCAGCAGATTGGATCCTCCGTGGTCGCGGAAGATTCCCACGGCGGGGCTGTTGCCGGACTCCAGCTCGGCGAAGGGGACTTCGGCCAGCCGGTCCAGCAGGCCGGGCAGCAGCGCCTCACAGGATTCGCGGTCTGCTTGCATGAACTGCATTACTGCTCCTCAGAGTTGTGATCCGGCGTGACGTCCGCCGACGGCTCCGGGCGCGCGCCGGCGAACTCGGCGTATGCCCCGAACACCGCCTCGCGCGGCCGTACCCCCGTGGCGCGCGAGACGCCCTGCAGATGAGTGGTGCGCAGCATCGGGTAGTTGGCCTCACCGAAGGCGCCGCCGGTGCGTCCGGTGCCGCCGTGCGTCGGCAGATAGGGCAGGAAGCCGATGTGCGAGTCGTTGACCTTGAGCAGGCCGCCGTTGTACACCTCGTCCACGAAGCGGTCGGCGACCGCTTCGTCCCTGGTCCACAGCGAGTTGCGGAGCCCGTAGGGGTTGCTGTTGACGTAGGCGAGCATCCGGTCGAGAAGTTCGTCGTCGGGGGCGGCTTCGGGCACGATGACCGGCAGCAGCGGGAAGAAGGTCTCCTCGGCGACCGCCTCGATGTCCCGGCAGTGGTCGAGGCCGTCCACCCGCAGGATGGTCGGTTCGAGGAAGAGGCCGGTGTCGGAGGGCGTTCCGTCGGTCTCCATCCGCCGGGCGCCATGGACCAGGGTGGCGCCCTTGTCCAGCGCGTCCTGGACGTAGGCGTAGAAGCGCTCGCTGCGCAGTACGGGGGAGAGCAGCGCTCCGGGGTCCTCGGGCAGTCCCGGGCGGATCAGCGACGCGGTCAGCCGCAGCCGTTCCAGCAGCCGTTCGGCCACGGCGGGGTGCACGATCACCTGGTTGGGGACCATGCAGATCTGCCCCGAGCCGAAGAAGCACTCGACGAGGGCTTCGCAGGCGGCCTCGATGTCGGCGTCGTGCCAGATCAGCACCGCGTCGTTGCCGGCGAGTTCGAGGACGGGCTTCTTGCCGTGCGCGACGCAGTTGCGCTCCAGCTCCAGGCCGGTGGTCACGCCCCCGGTGTAGAAGATGTCGTTGATGTGCGGGCTTTCCAGCCAGCTCTTGATGGCGGGCCCGGGGCGGGAGCAGAAGACGTTCAGCGTGCCGGGGGGCGCTCCGATGTCGTCGAGTGCCGGGGCCACCAGTTCGCGCATCGCGTACATGACGCCGAGCGGCGCGCTGCGGGGGGCCCGCACGACGACGGCGTTGCCGGCGATCAGCGGGGTGATCCCGAACAGGGCGCTGCTGGCGGGCGCGTTCTGCGGCGGGTTGACGGCGACCACACCGTCCGCCACGCGCCGTACGGTCATCCGCCGGTTGCCGTGCTCGATGCCCTGTTCCATCTGCCGGGCGCACCAGCCGAGGGTCTCGTCGCTGAAGATCTCCAGCAGTCCGGCCACTTGCCATTCGGCCAGCGCCCGCGGGTTGCCCTCGGCGATGAGCAGATCGACGAACTCCAGGTGGCGGTGGAGCAGCCGTTCGCGGATTCCCCGGCCCAGCCTCAGGCGCTGCTCCAGCGGGAACCGTGCCCATATCCGGGCCGCCTCGGCCGCCTTTCGGGAGGCCTCCTCGACCGTTTCGTCGTCGGCCAGCGCGCAGCGTCCCACGACAAAGTCCGCCGCGTCCGCGGGATCGGCTTTACCACGTTCCAGTTTCCGTTTGAGTGTCAGGCTCTTGAAGACATCATCAAGAATGGATGACGTCTTCACCGTGTAGACGTGTCTTGCTGCCGGCACCTCACGTCCGGCGATATACGAGTCGTAGCTGAGGAACACGGGTCGGGTCGGTCGCGAACCACTCGTAGCGACTTGTCCGAAGGTCCCGGGGGGAGATTCCACGATTCGAGGTCTTCCTTCCGAGGTGCTGGGCGCTCGACACTGCGGAGACAAAAGCTGCGGATACACGGAAGTGGCCGGAAGTTGCACGACTCGGCACGTCGGCGATTCTGGCAGGGGGCACTGATACGGCCCTGACGGTCTACTGACCCGCCCGGATGCCGGACGGGCGCGCGGCACCGCGGGCCCGGTACCGGGAAGCCCAGGACCAGGAACAGGAAGCCCAGGACCGGAAAGCCGGTTACCGGCAGCGCCGCGGCCGGCAGATCCGCGACAGGAAGACCCGCGACAGGAAGATCCGCGACAGGGGAAGCCCGGAATCAAGGAGTCCGGATTCTTTTCGCCGGCTTCCGTTTATTTACGAGGAAGTCAGCAACATGACGGGCGGGGATAAACAGCCGTCACGGCCGCAGGCGAATCTTTCCGGCCAAAGTTTATTACAGCTCACAGCCGGGCCGGGAACGGCGTAGTCGACCTGCTTACGATGGGTTAATGCGCGGACACACGATGCCCAGCGGTCACACGAAGCCCCATCGAATCGGCCCCATGCTCCGGGAGTGGCGCCACCGACGCAATCTGAGCCAATTGGCGCTCGCCCTGCTGGCCGAGACGTCCAGCCGCCATCTGAGCTTCATAGAGACCGGACGTGCCAGGCCCAGCCGCGAACTGCTCCTGAGGCTCTGTGACCAGCTGGACGTGCCCGTACGCCAGCGCAACCGCCTGATGATGGCCGCTGGTTACGCACCGGCCTATGAGGAGACACCGATCGGCGAGTCACAGACGGGCCGGGCCAATGAGGCCGTCGAACGGCTCCTCACCGGCCATGAGCCGTACCCCGCCCTGGTCTTCGACTCCGTCTCGGTCCTGTTCCGGGCCAACCGGTCGGCGATGGCGCTGCTGGACGGTGTGGCCGAGGAACTGCTGCTCCCGCCGGTCAACGTCGTGCGGCTCGGGCTGCATCCGCAGGGCATGGCGCGGCGGATCACCAACTTCTCCGAGTGGCGCGGGCATCTGCTCTCCCGGCTGCGGCGCGATGCCGTGTTCACCGATGACGAGCGGCTCAACTGCCTGTACGAGGAGGTCCGCGCCTACCGGTACCCGCCGGGTCTGCTGGAGACGGAACCGATCTGCCCGGACCCCTCGGAGATCCACCAGGTCGCGATGCCGCTGCACATCCGGGCACTCGGGACCGAGCTGAGCTTCTTCAGCGCCGTGACCACCTTCGTGGCGCCCGTCGACATCACACTGGCCGAGCTGACCATCGAGACGTTCTACCCGGCCGACACGCACACCGCGGGCACGCTCCACTCCCACCACTGGAACAACCACCTGCGCACCGCGGTGCCGGAGGGCTCTCCCCTGCTGCCGACCGGCCGTTGAGCGCGCGCACCAGACCGCGTCCGCTACCCGATCGAAGGTCACCCGGCAGGCTCTCAGGCGGTTTCCCCGGCGGCCTTCTTCGGCAGCGCGTCGATTCCTCGGCCCTCCGCGCGCCGTGTCGGCAGTGTCGATTACCCGCCAGGTAATTGTCCGGGCCCCCGCCCGTCGCCTAGCGTCGAGCGGTACGGACGCGGGGCGGGACCGGGGGCAAGAGGTCCTCGCCCGTCGCGGCACAAGCGCGGGAGGGGCAGATGGTCCAGGAGAACGCGGGGCTCGGCGCCGCTTGGTTCCACACCGGCCGGGCACGGCCCGACGCGGCATGCAGACTCTACGTCTTCCACCACGCGGGCGGATCGGCCGCGACGTACACGCGCTGGGCGCAGATGCTGCCCGACGACGTGGAGGTCGCGGCGGTCCAGCTGCCGGGCCGGCACAACCGCCGTTCCACACCCGCGTTCACCGATCTGGACACACTCGTCGAGGCCGTGTACGAGGCCCTGGAGGACGACCTCGACGGGCGCCGCTTCGCGTTCTTCGGGCACAGCATGGGTGCGCTGATCGCGTACCGGCTGACCCTCGCCCTCCAGAAGGACGGCGCCCCCGCTCCGGCCCTGCTCGCGGTGTCGGGATGGGAGGGGAGCGCGCACCGGCCGAACCTGGTGCCCGTCGCCCAGCTGTCCGACGAGGAGTTCCTCGCCCGTGTCGAGGAGTTCGGAGGTCTGCCGCCGGAGGTCACCGGCCACCGCGAGCTGCTCGATCTCGTACTCCCGGTGCTGCGCGCCGACTTCACCGTGGTCAACGGCTATACGGACGACGGGGCGCGGGTCGACTGCCCGGTCGTGGCCTACGGCGGGGCCTTAGACCCGTTCCTGGGCGGGGGCGCCATGGGCGCCTGGGCCGATCGGGCGGACACGTTCCTGGGGTTCAGCGAACTTCCGGGCGGTCACTTCTACCTCTACGAGCAGGCCATGGCACTGGCCGCGGATCTGTCGCGCCGGCTGCGCCGGAGCGCGGCGGGCCCACAGCGGGGCTGACAACGGAATCCGGGGCCGGCACCGGCCCTGGATTCCAGTGGCGGTGCCGGCCCCGGTTTCCGGTGACGGGCCGGCCCCGCCGTCAGTGGATCTTGCTGGTCCGCCCTGCCCAGAACCGGTCCCGCAGTTCGCGGCGGAGCACCTTGCCGGTCGAATTGCGGGGCAGGCCGTCCAGGAAGTCGTACCGGACCGGGATCTTGAAGTCGGCGATCCGCCCCTTCAGGGACAGCATCAGTTCTCTCGGGGTCGCGCGCATGCCCTCGCGCAGCACCACACAGGCGTGCACCGCCTCGCCCCAGCGGGGGTGCGGCGCCCCGATGACCGCCACCTCGGCGACCGCGGGATGCCTGCCGAGTGCCTCCTCCACCTCGCCGGGGTAGACGTTCTCCCCCGCAACGATGATCGTGTCCTTGATCCGGTCGCAGAGGTAGAGGTAGCCGTCCTCGTCGAGATAGCCGGCGTCGCCCATCCGCAGCCAGCCGTCCGTCAGGGTCTGCGCGCTGGCCTCCGGCAGGTTCCAGTAGCCGAGCATGACCGCGGGCGACCGCACCCACACCTCGCCCGTCTCACCGGCGGCACAGGTTCTGCCGTCGGCGACGATCCGTATCTCCACACCCGGACAGGCCCGTCCGGCGGCCCGCAGCCGCGGGCTGCCCGGGGTGTGGTCGGGCATCGGCAGCAGCGCCACGGCATTGCCTGTCTCGGTGGCGGCGTACGCCTGCACCAGGTCGGCCTCCAGCACGTCGAGGGAGCGGACCAGCAGTTCCTCGGCGATCGGTGAGCCGCCGTAGACCGCCTTGCGCAGCGTCGCGAAGGTCTCCTTGGACGCGGCGGGCTCGGCCAGCATCATCTGGAGCATGGCGGGGGCGACGAAGGTGGTGGTGACACCCACGTCCCGGATCAGGGCGACCGCTTCCTGGGCGACGAACATCCGCATGATCACGTTCGTCACGCCCGCGGTGAAACCCTGCATCGACCAGGAGAGCCCGGCGATATGCAGTCCCGGCAGCCCGATCAGACTCCTGTCGCCGGGTTTCCAGTCCACCCAGTCGAGGCCGTGCTCGTCCATCGCGCGGCCCAGCGCGAAGAAGCTCCGGTGCGGCAGGACCACGCCCTTGGGCAGCCCGGTGGTGCCACTCGTGTACATCTGGGCGACGGGCTGGGCGGGATCGGGGCGGTAGCCGGTACCGGTGTCCGGGAAGGCGGACTTCCAGTCCAGGAAGCCCGCGCCGCGCCGCCCTGCCGCGTCCATGGCGACGATGTGCTTCAGCTCCGGCAGTTCTGCCTCGACCTGCTCGGCGGTGGCGCGGTACTCCTCCTCGACGAAGAGCAGCCTGGCGCAGGAGTCCCGCAGCTGGTGCTCGACCTCGCTCTCGGTGAGCCGCCAGTTGACCGGGACCAGGACAGTGCCGCTCTTGGCGCAGGCGAAGGCGATCTCGTAGTAGCGGTGCGACTCCATGCCGAGGAACGCGACCCGGTCGCCGGGGACGAGCCCCGCGGCGAGCAGGGCGTGCGCCGTGCGGTTGCTCTCGCGGTCGAGTTCGGCGTACGTCACCTCGGTGCCGAGGTGGATCATGGCGATGTGATCGGGCCGGACGGCGGCGTGGTGTCCGGGGATGGCGGCAAGGGTCTCGGGCGTGGCCTCGTCCATGGTCTCTCCAACAACAGGTCCGGCTGATCCGGAGGTCGGTACCCGGCCGTGTGCGGCGCGGGGTTCGGAGCCTGTCGGGTGGCCTCTGACCGGGCGGCCCCCCCCCGGGCGCGGGCCCCCCCCCAGCGCTCACGGCGCGGGGCCCCGCGGGGGGGCGCACACCGCC